>JABUTS010000037.1 GCA_021443565.1 Bacteroidales bacterium
TGAGGCTTCTGGACCTGTTCCTCCGCTTTCGGAGCCTGTTTCGGCTTGCGGCCCCTTTTCTTCGGCTGGTTCTCTGCTGCAGGGGTTGCCTGCGAAGCGTCCTGCTCCGAGGTCTGCTTTTCTGCAGAAGCCTGAGGCTTGTCTGCCTTTTGTTTTGCAGGCCTGCCTTGCTTTTTCTGGTCTGTCCGGGCTGCTGGAGCAGACTGTACAGGCGTCTGGGAAGGCTCCTGTGCCAGCTTTAGCTGTGTCGCAGGTGTATCCCTGCTCTCCTCCTGCTTTTTCACCTCAGGCTTAGCCTGCTTCTGAGCATCCTTGCGGGGACGCCCTCTCTTAGGTTTCTCCGGTTCAGGTTGCTGAGACCTTGTCACGGCCGTTTCGTCCAAAATCCTGTATATGAGATTTTCATCACTCAGCCTTTTGTAACTCTTGAGCCCCAGTTCTTCTGCCATAGCATGGAGCTGCTCATGAGTCATTTTCTTCAACTCGTTAATATGCATCAGTAATTTGTATTGTAATTTAGAAGTCCCGCGAATACGGGCTTCGGTTCAGGTAAGATGAAGCAAAACGCTTCAGAACACGGCAAAGATAGATAATTATTTTTAATTATCCCAGTAGCTGCTTGATTTCTTGTACTTCAGCAGGTCGGAAAGAGCTGACGCATTGGCCGCTATTCGGAAACTCCAGCTCTGCCATGTACCCGTCGGCACCCATGAAACCGCAATGTTGAAACAGTGCAGGTCGTAGGTCGCGCTGAACTGGGTGGTGGAGAGTTTCATCATCTTGAAATCCCAGCCGCTGGTCGCGTTTATGGACATAGCCTTGGTGAGTTTCACGTTGCCGGAGAAGCCGAGCGTCATGTTGTGGTTATGTTTTGTCACCAGCTTTTCGTTGGCATACTGGTACTGCTTGCTGTAGTTGTACGAGAAGTTGAAGTTCACGGACCATGGCGAACTTGTATTCATATAATAAACGTATCCCCCCGGGATGTATTCTCCAGTCACGGGATGGTAGTATATTCTCTGATATGACTCTCCGGACCCCCCGGCATCACCGTGCGATTCGCCCTTGCCCTGGAAGGAGTAGGATGTGGAGAAGCTGGCGTTCATAAGTCTGAGCAGGCCCTGACCTTCCTGGATGGCAAACCTGTTGAATTTCTGGCCCTTTTCATTGACGGCGTAAGGGTCGAAGTTAAGGTTTCCGTTGAGACCGAGCTTGCCGAAGACCTGGGTGGATGCCGTGACGCCTACGTTGCTCATCTTGAGCGAGTCCGCAAGCATGTTGTAGCTGGTCGAGAAGTTCAGCTGATCGAGAAGTTTGACCTTCTTCACGCCCGCCCCGGTGGTGTCCCTGAGATCGCGGACCTTGGCTTCCAGGTTGTTGCCTATCTGTATGCTGAGGGAGCCAGTCCTGCCCTTGCCCGGAGGGGAATTGAGCTGTCCCGCGTATATGTTGTAGTCGAGCGACTTTTCAACCCCGGTGGTGTCGGTGTATGTAAGAGTGCGCCAGCCGTTGAATGCGGTGCCTTTCTCGGGGCTGTAGGAGAGTGAGAGGCTTGGCGACACAACATGCCTGATTGCCTGTATCTTATGGAAGTTTCCGAACTGGAAGAGACCGTAGAGACGGGTGCTCATGGACATGGATCCCGAATAGGTATGGGTGGTGCCGAAGGTGCTGAACATGCCTCCGGTCTTGTCCACAACCTTGTTTTGCTCGGGGTCGAATTCCTTTTTTGTGGAGTCGAAGAACCAGTTCATGCCGTAGCTGATGCTCGGCGTGAAATTCAGGTATTTGAGCAATGTGAAGTTCGGAAGTCCTATCTGGAAGTTATGGTTCATGCCGTTCTTGAACTTGTCGTAGAAGCCCGGCTGGCCGAATTCGCTTGCCTTGAAGTTGATCTTGTTCTGGAAACTGGTGTTGTAACCGAGCGAGAACTTCTCGTAAGCCTTTTCCTTGCCCACGCGGTTCTTCCTCTTGAAAGGATAGAATCTTGACACCGAGAAAGATATGTTAGGCAGGGTGAAGGCATACGAACTGTCCCTGGAGTTCTGGTTGTGGAGGGCGTTGACGGAGAGGTTGAACTTGCCGTCCCAGTTCTTGCTGTATGAAATTGATGAGGAAATCGAGTTCTGGAGCGCCTCTGTGACAGAAGTCGAGTTGAATCTGTTGTTCGAAGGGCTGGAGAAGTTCACCGATGCGGAGAAACTGGTTCCCGGCCTTGCCTTCGAGTCCTGGGAGTGGCTCCATTTGACACTGAAGTCGCGGCTCTGGAAGAAATCGGCGGAGCCCTTTTCGCCCGTCTGGTTGTTTGATATGGAGAGTCCGAAGTTGCCGTTGCACTTATAGTTGACCTTATATCGAGAATTGATGTTAGCAGCCCATGAGCCGAGGGTGTAATAGTCTCCGGTCATGGAAATGTCGAAATAGTCGCCTATCACGAAATACATTCCCGCGTCACGGAGGTAGAAACCACGCGCGGCCTCCTCTCCGAATGAAGGCATGAGGAAGCCTGTGGCGCGGCTGGCGGTCTTGGGAATGAAGCCGAAAGGTATGGCGAGAGGGAGAGGCACGTCCTCCACGACGGCTATTGCCGGGCCGAAGACCGTCTTCTGCGAAGGTTTGGTCATGACCTTGGCGGCCGTGAGATGCAAGTAGTAGTGCGGATGCTCGCAGTCGCAGACAGTGTATTTTCCGTCGGTGATGTTGATGGACTTGTCAGGCATCATCTTGATGTTCTGACCGTGCAGTATGCCGTCGTCCTCGTGGGTTGTCATGTTGGTGATGCGAGCCTTTCCGGAGTCGAAGTTGTAGCGCAATTCCTCCATCTCGTAGCTCTTGTCACCCTGCTTCATCACTGGCGAGCCCGTCACGACTCCGAGCGAATCCTTCGTGCCCTTGGCATAGACCGTCTTCGCCTGGACATCATATTCCATATAGTCTGCGCTGAGCTCGAGGTTGCCGTACTTGACCGTAACGTCTCCGTAATAGTAGAGCATCTGCCTGCCGTTGGAGAAGTCCTCAATGAGCGAGTCCCTTGCCTGCGAGAAGGCAGGTTGGGTGAGCGAACTCTTGCCGAGCATGTTGACGGAGTCCACCCTGGCTATGGAATCTGCCACGGCAAGCGAGTCGAGGCGTGCGAGATCTTCTTCGGTGAGCGAGTCCTTTACAGAAGTTGTGTCCTTCATCACATACTGGGTGAAGGCCGGCTGAACCTCCTTGCCACGGTTACGTCGCGGCTTCTGCGGAGACTGGTAGCCCGTGAACGAGCTCAGAACCACAAGCAGTATTGCTGCGGCCACAGCCACCCACGGCGCCCTGTCAAATGATGAATGCTTCTGTCGCGACATTGAGTTTTTTATGCAAATTTTCGTATTTTTGCAAGCAACAAAAGTACGGATATTTTCAGTCATTACCAAATGGGGCGTTTCCAAACGGATATTTCTGGCAGGCGGACCATGCTCTTCACGGCATGTGCCGTCATGCTTCTCGCGGCATCCTGTTTGACAGCGCTCGCGCAGAAATCCGGCAACGCTACGGCAGTAAGGCTGAGAACCTTGGTCATAGATGCCGGTCACGGCGGAAAGGATCCGGGCTGCATCAGCAGGGACAACAAGACCTACGAGAAGAATCTCGTGCTTGACATAGCCACGCAGTTCGGTGCGCTGGTGGAGGAGGAGTTCCCGGAGGTCAATGTCATATATACAAGAAAGACAGACGTTTTCCTTACTCTCGGCGAACGCTCCGACATGGCGAACAAGGCCAATGCCGACCTTTTCGTGTCAATCCACGTGAACGCACAGGAGAAGGGAAGTTCCGCACGAGGCTATTCTTCCCATATTTTCGGACGCTCGCAGACCAAGTCGGACTTGATGGCCATGAACATGGAGATGGTGAAGCGCGAGAACTCCGTGATTCTGCTCGAGGACGACTACTCCACCACATACCAGAACTTCGACCCCAACGACACGGAGTCATATATCTTCTTCAACCTGATGCAGAACGCCTTTTATGAGCAGAGCATTTCGTTTGCGGACGCCTTCGTGAAGCAGATGGGGAGGGGTAAGGTTTTCTCAAGCAGCAGGGGTATATCACAGGATCCTTATTTCGTGCTGTGGAAGACCTCGATGCCTTCGGTTCTGGTCGAATGCGGCTTCATGACCAACCCGTCAGACCTTTCGGTGCTTCGTACGAAAGAGGGCATCAGGGGCACTGCAGAGGCACTTTTCGAGGCTTTCTGCGATTTCAAGGCTTCGTATGAGGGCAGCACCAGGATAGTTCCCGACAGGAAGACCGAGCACGCTGACACGACCGTTCAGGCCGGAACCGGGGCGGTACGGGAAAGCGAAGCGTCGCAGCCTTCCGACAGCACGGAAACGGCTGCCGCTGCCGAGAATGGTGCAAAGGCTCCCATGTACGGGTGCCAGATTTTCATCAGCGGCCGCGTGATTAAGGCTGGCGAAAGGGAACTGAAGGGATGGACCGCCGAAATGTACAGAAAAGGCAATATATATAAATATGTAGTGGCGCTGACTCCGGACAAGACTGAGGCAAGGAAGAAATTCCAGGAGGTCCGAAAGGATTTCCCCGATGCTTTTCTGGTCGTGGTGGAGGATGACGTCGTTGAGATATTGAAATAGATATGAAAATTAGGAAAGAGACAAAAATAGGATTGTTCATAGTCATTGTCATAGCTATGAGTTTCCTTCTTATCAACTGGCTCAGAGGCCGTGACCTCCTGAACCTCGAGATGGATATAGTGACACGTTTCGACGACGTATCCGGGCTTGCTGAATCTGCACCCGTCCAGTTCAAGGGGCTCAAGATAGGCAGCGTGGAGGACATCAGCTACGACAAGGCCAGTGACAGTTTCCTTGTGACCTGCTCGGTGAGAAGGGGATATGTGATTCCGGCTGACTCCAGGCTTGTAATCTACAGCACAAGCATAATGGGAGGGAAAGGCATCAGGATAGAGCAGGGGACTTCAGCTGAGACCGTTACGGACGGGACAATGCTCGAATCATATATCGAAAGCGACCTTGTGGAAACCCTCACTGGCAGTGTTTCTCCGCTCATGGTCAAGATTCAGAACACCCTCGACAGCCTTTCCGTGACCGTCGCTTCGGTCAACGAGATGCTATGTGCCGAAAACAGGGACCGCGTCAGCACCATGCTCGCCAGCCTCGACAAGACACTGCGAAATGCCGAGGCACTTTCTGCAGTTCTGAAGGGGCGATCAGCAGAACTTGACGACTTCATAGGAAATCTGAAGGTCTTCTCCGACAAACTGCTTCCTCTTGCAGACAAGCTGGACTCAACTGCCGGGAACGTGGAAGTGATTACAGGCAAGTTGAGCGAGGCGGATCTTGACTCTCTCGTGAGTTCTCTCGGCGCCCTTGTGGAAAAGCTCCAGAATCCTGAGGGAACCCTGGGAAGCCTTGTCAACGAGAGGGAAGTGTACGACTCTCTCAACAGACTGCTCGAGGATGTGGACAGCTTCATAAACATGGTTAAGGAGAACCCTAAGAAACTTAAGATTTCCGTTTTTTAGGCGAGGCCGGCAGAGATCACGGCAGTATCTTTTTTCATAGTTAAAACCAGCCCGCTGGCTGCCGTTTTTACGGACTTTTTTCGATGCCGGAGGCCTCTTCGTGAAGTGTTTGAGTGTCAATGGCTTCTGCACTTTACAAATGTGTAAAT
>JABUTS010000101.1 GCA_021443565.1 Bacteroidales bacterium
GCCTCCACAATCGCCATGGCATACCAGCCGAGCGCGCGCCCCCACGCATGGTCTGACTGGCCTGTAAGCTTGTCGCACCAGAACATCTCCCTGGACTCGTCCCACGCGTGGCGATAGAGCCCCGTGCCGGGGTCAAAAGTGTGGGTGGCAACCACTTCGAAATGATTCACTATGTCTGCCCAGACCTCGGGGTCATTGTTTCCGAACCTTGCGTTGTACTCGGCGTAGAAAGGCTGTGCCATGTACAGTCCGTCCAGCCACATCTGCCAAGGATAGGCCTGCTTGTGCCAGAAACCGCCTTCAGAGGTGCGCGGATGGGTGTCCAGCTGAGAGCGAAGCGTGTCGATTGCAGTGCGGTATTTTGCCTTCCCGGTCTTTTCATAGAGGTAGAACAGAGTCCTGCCGGGGCAAACGTGGTCAGTGTTGTATTTGTCCAGCCTGTAGGTCTGTATGTTGCCGTTTTCGTCTATGATGCTGTCATACCAGTTCTCAGCGTAGGTGAAGATGTCTTCTCTGGCTTCTTTGCCGCAGGCCTCATGGACGTCAAGGAACGCCTTGAGTTCCAGGCCTGTGGTGTAGTTCCACTTGAGTTTGCCTTCCATCCCGTCGAGATGGGCTGCGGTTTCGCATCTGCCCATTTCCGAGCGGACCATCTCAAGCGAGAGTTTCCGCCCGGAAGAGCAGGCTGCCACCGACAGAGCGGCGGCTGAAACCAATATAATTTTATGAAGCGTCATCTTGGGTGATTTCTGAGGGACTATTTGTTATCGAAAGGATTCCATACTATTCCGTCCTGCGGTTGGTACATGACCTTTTCGAAAGTGTACTCTGCAGCCTGCTTCGGGGTGAGTTGGTAAGACCACTTCACGCGCTGCTTCCTGTCAGCTGCTCCAGGTCCGTAATTCCTGTATTCTGCGTAGTATGAGTTCTTCTCGGTATTAGGTTTTCCTTCCTTCTCCCAGTTGTGCCAGCCTTCTGGAAGTATGTGGCTGCCGAGTTCGCACTCTATGAACACGGTTTTGGCGTATGCGCCCCAAGGCCTTCCGAGGTAGCACTTGTCTATGCCTTCGTCGGCGGTGAGCCTGCAGTTGTGGAAGACATAGCCGTATTTCTGGCCTTCGAAAGTGGAGGCAGCCGTGACGTAGCTGTTTTTCTTGGAGTGGATGGTACAGCCTTCGAAGTAAGCTATGCTCGGGCCGAAGATGAAGTCGGTCGTGCCTTCTATGTAGCAGTCAAGGTAGTAGTTGCGCTTGATGCCTCCTTCCTTGCCGTAGCGTCCGTAAGTGTAGACGGTGTCCTGATTTGCAATCAGGCGGCAGTTGTGAAAGAACAGGAAGTCGCCGTCGGTAAATAGCGCCACGGCCTGGGCTATCTCCTTGCCTTCGCCTGCGGTGTTCTCAATGGTGAGGTCCTCGAAAGTGACGTAGCTTGAGTGGACATAAACCGATGCGCTGCCGGAGGTGCCCATGACGCGGTCCGTGCCGGGCCAGTGCCTGGTGGCGTATTTGTCATAGGTGATGATGGTGTTCTCGGCACCGTCGCCCTTGATGTGAAGGCGGAATTTGTTGTGAGGAATGGTGACCATCTCCTTGTATGTGCCGGCCTTGATGTGTATGGTCGTGATATGGGCGTGTTCATAGTCCGGGCAGGCGTTTATGGCCTCCTGTACAGTGAAATAGTCGCCCGTCCCATCCTGGGCCACCACGATGTCGGCAGGTGTGGCAAGATGGCCTGCGAGTTCTCCGAGAGCCTCGCAGCCGCTTATTGCCTGGCAGACGAGAGATGCGACCTTGCGCGCTCCGTTGGCCTTGGTGTGGGTGTTGTCCTCCTTGCCATCAGGGCATGCAGGGCAGGTTCCGGGAGCAATGTGCATGAAAAATTCGGCAGAAGCCTCGTCGCCTAGTCCCGAGATCCAGTCCTGGGTGAGTTTCAGGATGTCCAGCAGGGGAGCACCGGTCTCTTCTGCGACCTGCCTCATGGCTGCGGGGTAGTCGGTGTGACAGTTCAGGTCGAGTTTGCCGCCCTTGAACCACCTGCGGCTGACAGGAGTGAGGAGCACCGGATGGGCTCCCGCAGCCTGTGCTGTCCTTACAAAGGTCCTGAGGTTCTCAAGATACGCTCCGAAGGCAGGTGCATAACGCTGAGGGTCGTCTTCCTTGGCGTCATTGTGGCCGAATTCGATGAAGACATAGTCTCCGGCCTTGAGATTTTCCCTGACTTTGTCCCAGAGTCCGAGATCGATAAAGCTCTTTGTACTGCGTCCGTTCTGGGCATAATTCATGACTTCAACCTTGCCGTCGAGGAAATTAGGGAACATCATGCCCCAACCTCTCTCCGGATTCCCCTTGCTGAGATCCTTCGGAGCCATGGTCGAGTCTCCCATCAGATGGATGGTAAACGCCTTCTCTCCCTTCGCGGGAGTTACGACAGGCGAAACAATCGCAGCTGCCGCGCTGACTGCCGCTGTGGCAAGAATGACCAAAGTTGCGATAATCCTTTTCATCTTACTTAATCACAAGGTTCCTGACTTCTGAACTAACGACAGGCTCACCCTCCTCGGCAGTCACGACAACATTCTCGAGGGTGACGTCTTCGCTACGGCATATCTCTACGCCTTTCTTGCTGGTAATTACACAGTTCCTTATATTTATGTTCCTCACGGGCATCTCGGGAAGGCCGTTGAAATACATGGCTCGTCCCGCCCCGTTGCAGACCACATTGTCTATATATATGTCACGGAAGGCCGGAGTGGTCTCGTCTGCCTCTATGGTCTCGACCACAGCTTCTCCGTTGCCGTCCTCCAGCGCCTCCACTGCAGACTTTCCGCCGTAGAAGAGGTCGAACAGAAGGGTTTCCGTCACGATGTCAGTCATATACATGTCGCTTATGTGTATGTTCTTCACCACACCTCCGCGGCCTCTTTTGCTCTTGAAGCGCAGGCCCACGTCAGTCCCGAGGAAGCGGCAGTTGCTTACCTTCACGTCCTCCACACCGCCGCTCATCTCGCTGCCTACCACAAAGCCGCCGTGCCCGTGATATACGGTGCAGTCGTCCACTATGAGACCCTTGGTCGGAATGCCTCTGACGCGTCCGTCCTCGTCCTTGCCTGACTTGATGCAGATGCCGTCGTCACCCACGTCGAAGGTGGAGCCGGTGAGCACGGTGTTGGTGCATGACTCTATGTCAATTCCGTCACCATTCTGGGCGTATGCGGGGTTGCGTACTATTACATCCTTTACAATAAGGTTGGTGCACATCAGCGGATGGATGTTCCAAGCAGGAGAGTTCTGGAAGGTGCAACCTTCGAGCAGGACGTTTGTGCAGTTTCTGAGCGAAACCATCACCGGCCTGAGGAAATCCTTGTATTTTTCAACTTCCTCAAGGCTCATGTCCTTAGGAAGAACGTTCATGTCTGCCATCTTCTCGGCATCCATATACTCCCGGCTTGGATACCAGCAGCTGGCTTTCTCGTCGGTGACGCCGCCTTTGGCAAGTTTTTCCTTCCACTGGCTTCCTGTCACCTTGGACTTCTTCAGCGGACGCCAATCCTGGCCGTTGCCGTCAATCACGCCCTCGCCGGTGATTGCCACGTTCTCGCAGTTCTCGGCGTGGATGGGGGATTCGCACCTGTAGGTGTCAAGCCCTTCGAACGAAGTGCCAATGATGGGGTAGAGTTCCCTTGATGAATCAAAAAGAATGACAGCGTCCCTGTCAAGGTGAAGGTCCATGTTGCTGCAAAGCTCGATTGGTCCGGTCTTCCATATACCCGGAGTGACCACGAGATGACCGCCGCCTTTCTTTGAGAGAGTTGCAATTGCGTCCTTGAAAGCCTGGGTGTTGTCGAAAATTCCGTTACCGTTCCCGCCAAAATCCAAAATTTTTACTGTCCTGTCAGGAATGGCGGGTCTTGACACTATTTCCATCTCGAACGGGAGGTTTTCATAAAGATAGCTGAACTCGTTGCTGGAGTTCTGCTGCGAAATGCCTGAACATGAGGCAAATAGGCTGGAGATTGTGAATGCTGCGGTTGCGCAAGCCACGGCGTTCAGAGCTGTCTTCATAACTTTTTGTTGTAATTACAAAGGCAAATATAAACATTATTTTGAATTTCGTGCACGGGCACGGAATTTTTTTCAAAGAAAGTTTCGAAACCTTCATTTAACAATTTCAGTCTGTCACCGGGGAGATTGGAGACTGCCGCGCTTGAAATATCGCTGCCATAATCATATATTTGTTGAAAATTAAATCAGAAGCTTATGAAAAAGTCTTTACTCGCCCTGTCTGTCGCGCTTTGTCTCGCATCATGTTCTGCTTCCAGGCGTGCAATTCCCGTTTCCAACGGTCTTGTTGAAGGCCCACGTCCGTCAGAGAACTTCAAACTCGGCGTAGCGGGCTACACGTACAGGCAGTTCAGCATAGACGAGACTCTCGGGTCTCTCCGCGGCATGGGTGCCAAATATCTTTCCATCAAGGATTTCTGGCTCCCTCTTGATTCTTCGGAGAAGACTATGGCCGATTTCAAAGCGAAGTGCGCTTCATACGACGTGGATCCTTACATACTGGGACCTATCTATATGCGCAGCGAGAAAGACATTGACAACGCATTCGCCTATGTTGCCCGTTTCGGTCATAAGATGTTCATAGGCGTTCCGAACTATGAACTTCTCGATTATCTGACGGCCAAGGTTGCCGAGACCGGCATACGCGTCGCGATTCATACCCATGGTCCGGATAATGCACCCTTCCCTAATATCAAGGAGGTTGCAGACCGCGTCGGAGACCCGTCGAAGGGGATAGGATGCTGCATGGATCTCGGCCATTCAGCAAGGTACGGCGACAACATCATCGAGGATATCTATAAATACAAGGAGTTCATATACGACATTCACATCAAGGACGAGACCGAAGCTTCCAAGGCCGGCAAGACATGGGAAATAGGTAGGGGAGTCATGGATTTCAAAGCCATCATCATCGCCCTGCGTGAAATTGGCTATCAGGGCAACATCTCCATCGAGTTCGAGAAGAACGCCAATGCACCTCAGACCGGCGTAGCCGAAAGTCTCGGCTATCTCCGAGCCATCTGCGATCTCACAGAGTAAGGTCTGCCTTTCTTCCTTTCTCTTCTCTCCTTTACTTTCCCTGATCCTCTCCATTCCTTTCCCTGATCCTCTCCATTCCTTTCCCTGATCCTGACTGCAGAGGAGTCGGCTTCTGCCAGATGTGCTTCCGGTCAGGGGTGACAGAACGCACTGTCGACTTACTGTGCCATCCTGAAGATCTGCCCTGATGTGCTCGGCATGAGCGACAGACCGAGTCGTCATTCCGAGCCAAAGGCGAACAATCTGCCAACGTGATTGACGCTGGACTTATTCCGCACGGCACTTCCTCCCTATGACCCCAGAACCCTCATCCCGTTGCTCAGCGAGTCATGTCCTCGGTCAGTATCGTCGGCGGTCACTTCTTGCGTCATCCGAAGTGCGGCGAGGCATCTGCCGTCATGTCCATTATCGGTCGCAGCGGCGAGGTCGGAGGCTTAACCAGTCATCCTGAGGAGAAGCCGAAGGATCTTCTTGTATAACTTCGCGGCGGTGAGGTCGGAGGCGGGGGGTGCGGAGCTTCAGGTGTCGTCGGGCTA
>JABUTS010000125.1 GCA_021443565.1 Bacteroidales bacterium
CACGCCGAACACGGAATAGATTTCCTCGGGGCTGAGCCTGCACCCAGCCTTTCTCATGTCCTTGCCGCAGGTTTTCTTCACCATGTCAAGCAGCCACATGCCCTCATCCGCTCCCGCAGCGGGTGCGAGGACAAGAATCATGGCTATAATTGAAATCAGGCGTTTCATACCTATTTGACGATGTTCATTTCCCTTATGAGATGACCTGCACCGCCGAACTTGTCTATGATGAACAGCACATATCTGATATCCACGTTGATGCATCTCTGAAGCTCGGGTTCGAACATCACGTCACTGCTCATGGACTCCCAGTTGCCGTCGAAAGCAAGGCCGATGAGCTCGCCCCTGGCGTTGAGGACGGGACTGCCCGAGTTGCCTCCGGTGATGTCGTTGTTGCTGAGAAAGCAGGTCGGGAGTTCCCCGCTCTTGAGGGCATAACGTCCGTAATCCTTTGCCTTGTAAAGTTCCTTGAGCTTCTCAGGCACGACAAACTCCCAGTTGTCCGGGTCTTCTTTCTCCATCACACCCTCGAGCGTGGTGTAATAGCGGTAGCTGACGGCGTCACGAGGTGAGTAGCCCATCACATGGCCCCATGTGAGGCGCATGGTGGAATTGGCATCCGGATACGGAGTCTCGTCCTTCTTCCATTCAAGCAGTGCGGCAGTATAATCGTGGCGGCCCTTCGAGAGATTCTTGTCATCGTCATTGTCCTTGCCGGGCATGTTGTCGCGATATACCCTGCTGTATGCCTTTGCGAGAGTGAGGGCCGGGTCGTTCATTATGCGTTCATAGTCTGCGGCGGCCAGTTTTTCCTCGGAAGCGAATACGCTCCCTGAGAAAAGTCTGTCGACATATGAGTCAATGTCCATGGTTGCGAAATCTTCACCCGGAATTTCAAGGTATTCGCTCTTCGGCGCGTTTTCGCGGTACCATTTGAGCATAGCCTTGGCAACCTTGACGTCGGTCGAGACGTTGTAATCCGGCCATACGGCCTTGACAGAAGCCCTGCCTGCCGCCTGCGCCTTTTCCCCATTGCCGAAGGCCTTCATGAAGTTTGTGCAGCTGATGGCTGTGTTGACTATCTCTATCCTGCCTATGGATTCGGTCAGCCTTGCAATGGTTTCGGAAGATTTCTGGCCCCCCCTAACCCCAGAGGCTATCATGCCGAGGGCCTCTCCGTATTTTGACTGTCTGCCTGCATCTGCCGCAACCCATGCCGTGAAATCCTTCTCTTCCTGCTTAGCCCTGTCTATGATGCCAAGCCTGCCGAAAGCGAGTTTCATACCCTGCCATTTTTTCCAGTAGTTTGAAGATGAAGCATACTTGCTTGCATACTGGATTTTTACCTTCGGATCAGCCAGCATATCCTCCATAATGACATTCTGGCGGACTGTGCGGGCGGAGATCTTGATGTCGTTGAGGGCAATCTGGCTTTCAAGTTCGGGCGAGGTCTGGAACCTTGTGGTTCTTCCCGGGTAGCCCATGATCATGGTGAAGTCGCCCTCGTTCACGCCCCTGATCGAGATTTTCAGGCTGCGTTCCGGCTTGAGAGGCACATTCTCGGCCGAGTATGCGGCGGGACTTCCATCAGGCGCGCAGTACACGCGGAACATGGAGAAGTCACAGGTGTGGCGGGGCCACATCCAGTTGTCCGTGTCGGCTCCGAACTTGCCTATGGATGAAGGCGGGGCACCCACGAAGCGCACGTCATCATATACCTTGCTGACAAGTAGATACCATACGTTCTCGCTGTAAAACGGAAGCACCTGTATCCTGCAGCCGGGATTCTTTTCCTCTGCCCTTTTCCTAATGTCTTCCACCGTGCTCTTTCCTTCGTTTATCTCTTCTGTCACGTCCTCCATATACTTCAAGAAAGTCACGCTCAGGCCTTCGCAAGGCAGCTCGTCCGCCCGGCTCATGGCCCAGAAACCATCCTTTAGATAATCATGCTCTACGCTGGAAAGTTTCTGGATGGAACTGTACCCGCAGTGGTGGTTGGTGACGAGCAGTCCTTCTCCGGAAATCATTTCGCCCGTACATCCCGCTCCGAAATGAACAACGGCATCCTTGAGGGATGAATGGTTTATTGAATATATCTGCTCCGGAGAAAGACGGCATCCCGCCTTTGAGAGATCGCCGGAGTTGAGCTTTTCGAGAAGAGGAAGCAGCCACATGCCTTCGTCAGCCCTGGCCGTGGTTCCGGCGATTGCAAGCATAGCTGCAAGAGTGATAAGCAATTTCTTCATTTGAGATAAAATTTTTGTATGCCAATCTACAAAGATACCATATTCTTGCGGTATAAATTCCTATTTTTGCAGCGTATATGGAAGTAAGGGCAAAAAAATCGCTCGGCCAGCATTTCCTGACCGACCAGTCTGTAGCACAGAACATAGTGGCGGCTCTCGTGCTGCCGCAGGACAGCCTGACCGACGTTCTTGAAGTTGGTCCGGGCATGGGAGTCCTGTCCCAATATCTGTTTCAGAGACCAGAAGTTTCTCTCAAGATGGTTGAAATCGACAGGGAGTCCGTCGACTATCTCCTTTCGCATTTTGAAAAGGCGGACGGGGCTGTAATCGAGGCGGATTTCCTCAAGATGAGACTGGATAACTTCTTCAAGGGAGAATTCTGCGTGATAGGAAACTTCCCCTATAACATCTCGTCCCAGATATTTTTCAAGATTCTCGACCATAAGAACAGCGTGCCTCAGGTGGTGTGCATGATTCAGAAAGAGGTTGCCGAGAGGATAGCGGAGAAGCCGGGCACAAAAACCTACGGCATACTTTCCGTCCTTCTCCAGGCCTGGTACGACATAGAATATCTCTTTTCTGTGGGAGAGGGGGCCTTTGCTCCTCCTCCTAAGGTCAAATCTGCGGTCATACGCCTCACCAGAAACTCCAGAAAGGAACTCGGATGTAACGAATCCCTGTTCAAGGTTGTGGTCAAGACTGCTTTCGGCCAGCGTCGCAAGACGCTCCGCAACGCTCTCAAGCCCCTGATTCTGGACAAAGCCGGAAGGGAGGGTTGGGATGATGCCGCCCTTGAGTCCTTCACTTCCCGGGAGGTGTTCTCACTCAGGGCCGAAAGGCTTTCCGTAGAGGATTTCATTGCGCTCACTCTCAGCCTATCCTGAAAAGAGTGAGCAGCCTGTGCCTGATGTAGGCACCCGCCAGTTCCCGCCCTGAAAATCCCAACTCGGTCCGGATAAAGTTGTCCAGTTTCCCGCTGTCCACGCCTATTCTGCGGCAAAGCCCGCGGAATCCCGCCCCGGCCCCCGACTCAAGCAGGTGTATCAGGTCTTCGTAACTGTCGTAAAGGTTCTTTTCTTCTTCCATGTCCGTCTCATTTGTTTCATCCGCAAATCTCGCCTGCCGCGTTGAATGTTTCAAGAGTAGGGACGCCCGGTTTTCCTTTTGGTTACGGTTTTTTGATTTTTTGTCAACGAATCCACAACTATTTTAACCACAGGTAAAAAGGATTAACCTCCGGTCTTTCCAACGACTTACCCTATGGGCTTAATTTTGCCTGATAGCAGAACATGGGGTATGGACGAAATCACAATCAGAAAAAGATTGAATGCTCTCAGAATTGATAGTCATGTCACTTTTGAGTTCATGGAGGTCAGGTCGAAGGAACTTGGCATTCCCATGAGTCCCGCTGCGCTGAGCAAGGTCGAGAACGGAAAGACCCGTCTCAAATTCGCCCACATCGACCTTTATTCAAAGATACTTGAAGTGTCTCACGAAAAGATACTGCTGGGATACGATCCCGAAAGCTGCGGCGTGATCACGGACGAACAGGCCGGCTACGGCCAAATTGAACACCGTTCCCTGCTGGAATCCATAGCCTCCAGGGATCTGCAGATCAACCAGCTGAAGGGGCAGATTGCTGAACTGCAGGGGCAGATTGAAAAGCTGGGCGTAGAACTTGAGGCCATGAGGTCCAAAAACGCGTAACCGGCATCGGAGGATATCTTAAAGACTTCCTATATTTGGGGAATGAAACAAGAACCCCATCTTCTCAACCATCTCAATGAGGGCCTGATAGAGGCGGGATGCGACGAGGCCGGCCGGGGCCCTCTCGCCGGACCCGTGTATGCGGCTGCCGTAATTCTTCCGGAGAACTTCCACCATCCGCTGCTCAACGATTCCAAGCAGATGAGTGCAAAAGACCGCGAACTGCTTCGCGAAATCATAGAAAAGGAAGCTCTTGCCTATGCAGTGGAGGCTGTGACTGCGGAAGAGATAGATAACGTCAACATACTCAATGCGTCAATCGCGGGCATGCAGAGGGCTGTGCGCAGGCTCTCTCTCAGGCCTCAGTTCCTGCTGATAGACGGAAACCGTTTCAAGCCATGTGACGGCATTCCCTACCGGTGCGTGGTAAAGGGTGACGGCAAATATGCCCCCATTGCCGCCGCTTCAGTTCTCGCCAAGACATACAGGGACGAGTTCATGACTGCTCTTGCGAAGGAATATCCGGAGTATGGATGGGATAGGAACATGGGCTATCCCACAAGGGAGCACATAGACGCCATAATCAAATACGGCTACACCCCCTGGCATCGTCGCAGCTTCCATGTGAAGGAGCTGGAACCTAAACTCTTTTAGAGCTTCATAATACTGGAGTTTTTTCCTATTTTTGCATGATTTAAATCAAGTTGCCATGTACAGAACACATAACTGCGGAGAACTCCGCATCACCGATACCGGAAAGAAAGTGACCCTCGCAGGCTGGGTCCAGAAGAACCGCAAACTCGGAGGAATGTCCTTCATAGACATACGTGACCGCTACGGCATCACTCAGCTGGTTGTGGAAGGCTCCACAGACGGCTCACTTGCAGACACGGCATCATCCCTCGGACGCGAATTCGTGATTCAGGTCACGGGCACGGTCGTGGAACGTGAGAACAAGAACCCCAAGATGCCTACGGGCGAGATTGAGATAGTGCTTGAGAAGATAAATGTGCTGAACAAGGCTGACATACCTCCTTTCACAATAGAGGAGAACTCTGACGGAGGAGAAGACCTTCGCGCGAAGTACCGTTACCTTGACCTCCGCCGCCCGCCTCTCCAGAGGGCACTCGCGCTTCGCCACAGGCTTGCACAGGAGATTCGTTCATACCTCGACAACCAGGGCTTCATGGAGATAGAGACTCCATATCTCATCAAGTCCACCCCTGAAGGCGCCCGCGACTTCGTAGTTCCTTCAAGAATGAATCCGGGCCAGTTCTATGCCCTTCCACAGAGCCCACAGACCTTCAAGCAGCTCCTCATGGTGGCCGGCTACGACCGCTATTTCCAGATTGTACGCTGCTTCCGTGACGAGGACCTTCGCGCAGACCGCCAGCCCGAGTTTACCCAGATAGACTGCGAGATGGCCTTTGTAGAGCAGGAAGACGTACTCGGAACCTTCGAGGGCATGATGAGGCAGATGTTCAGGAATGCGGTCGGAGTAGAAATCCCGAATCCGCTTCCGAGAATGAGCTGGTACGATGCCATGGACTTCTACGGTTCAGACAAGCCAGACATCCGCTTCGACATGAAGATTCATGAGATAACCAGCCTTGTCAAGGGCTGCGGCTTCAGCGTCTTCGACTCTTGCGACTACATAGGCGCCATATC
>JABUTS010000033.1 GCA_021443565.1 Bacteroidales bacterium
ACGAACACCATTGCGATTGCGAGACGGTCCATCTCCGAAGTGAAGAATTCACTTCTGAAGAGCACTTCTTCCGTCATGTTCTGGTGGGTGTATAGGACTGCTTCAACCTCTGACGCGCCCTTGGGCATGCGGATAAGGACCTTGTCCCCGTTGGAATATATACAGCTGTCGAACTCAACTGCAGCGGAACTGAAACCAAGGGCCACAGCCGCCAATATGGTGCAGATCATGCGTTTCATTTACTATCTGAATGTGATGTTGTCAGTATGACTACCTATAAGGATGCGGGCAAAGTCTCCCGTCTTGTACCATTTGGGCTTTTCCGGCATGTCGTCCGAAATGTGCAGCCCGTTGATCACGAGATTCTCGAATACCACGTTAGAAACCATCCTTTCACAGTCGTAGCCTTCGATATGGCTCATTTCGCTTCGGGTTCCATTGTAGCTGACGTTGCGGAATGTAATCCCCGAAACCGACAATCCCGGAGCCTGGCAGTATTTCTGATTGTGGAGTATCCTTATCGAAAGCAGCTGCCCCGTGCGTATGTCTTCGACCCTTATGTCTTCGAAAAGCACGTTGCGTACTATGTTGTTGTCGCCGCACGCTATGGCCATGCATCCCTGATAGTCTATCTGGCGTTCGGCATGGTCCAGGATGTCTATGTTGCGATAAGTGACATTCTCGATTATGTCGTGGCGCAGTATGACTTCGTCAGGGTCTTCGGCATAAGGCAATCCCCGCTCTGCTACATCCTTCTTGTACGATGCTGCACCATGGAGACCTATGAAGACAGGGTGGGCAACATCTGCCCATAGAGTTGAATTTATCATGGAAATGTTGCTGCAGCCTCCTACATGCCCCAGCCTCGTTGCATAGACAGTCGTGCAGTCGTCTGAATTGCGGCAGAACACTCCGTCAAAAAGCACGTTGCTGGAAGCGAACACGTTCATGCCGTCGCCCCAGCCGTAATGGGTGATGGACTTTACATTCCTGACTATAACCCCGTCAGAAGCGCCCACAGGGCATTGGGTGACCACGAGCCCTTCGACTTCCACATTCTTCGACCCCTTGATTTCCACTCCGTACCCTCTTTCCGGCCGCACCATCCCGCGTCCCGAAATCTTTACGTTCTCCGCGTCCCTCACGCACAGCGTCCCTTCAACCCAGGCGCCGCCGTCGACATAGACCCTGGTGTTGGACGGAATGTCCATCCTTCCGCCCTCCAGACGATGGCACCCCGGGCCAAAATATATCAGCGATCGATCTTTTGCTATCTGCTTCCTGTCCGGCCTGTCTTTCGAAATTGGGTTAGCGAACAGCAGGAGGTTGTGGAATATGTCCCCGTTCACCTCTATGGATAGGTTCCTCGGACGGTCAAGCGTGAACCTGATGGTGTCTCCCTGAATGGACGGTTCAATCCCGTAAGAGAGCGGGCGTATCCTTGTTTGGGAAATCCGGGCGGCAGATGTCACTCTGACTTCGACTTCACCGCTGAAATCGAAGCTGCAGAATGAAGATTTCTCGCTGCAGTGTTTCCCGTTGTCCACCCGATCCACAGAAACCGCATAGCATGTGACGTCTTCCCATTCCGGCGAACCCACACAACGGACGTTCACCTTGAAAGCATCGTTGATTTCCCTTCCTTCCACAGGAGGGTAGGTAACCGTTTTAGCGAGCGTCCCGGGAACGGCTGAAAGAAGTGTGGCAGCAATCAGTGTCAGCATGGCGGGTGAAATTAAAGAACGGTCTTCGGGGTTAATCGGGCCATCTTCCTGGCCTGACGCGCGTCTATCGGACGGATTTCCATAGCCGCACCTCCGCCGCAATGAAGGTGGAATTTCAGCATCTGACCTCCTGTCACAGCATACTCGGCAACCCCAACATGGGTGACGGTGTTGACTGAAGGAGAGTCGTAATAAACTTTGACTGCATAGAACCTTCCCGCTTCAAGCATGTCAAGACTTATTTCGTGCGTCCCTTCCTCGTCTCCTCCTATCATTCCCACCCACCATTTCTCTTCGCTTCTGCGGGCTATCGCCACGCATTCTCCTATCTTGTCGCAGAGGACCTTGGTGTCATCCCATACCACGGGAACGTTGTCGAAGAACTCGAGCTCCGGGACCTCGACTATCCTCTTCGGAGAATCGTACCAGTATAGAGTCTGGAGAGGGGAGAAGAATATTACCGGAAGAGCCAGCTGGTGCGCGTGAGTTGTGTGTTTCAGGCGCGGGTCAAAGTAGCATACCGTATAATCGGCGGCCCCGCATAGCATTCTGGTGAAAGGGAGTATGGTGTTGTGTGAAGCCTTCGGGAACTCCTCGTTGCCGCATATTCCCTCCTGGGTGAGCAGGTTGGGATATGTCCTTGAGTAGCCGGTAGGCCTGTATTCATCATGTATGTTCACCATCAGGCCGTTCTTTGCAGCGAGACGGACGAGGCGGTGGAGCCACTCGGACCAGTGTTGTGAGGTGAAGTGGACGAATCCGAACTTGATGCCGGCTATGCCCCACTCAGCCAATACCGGGAAGAGATCTTCAGCCTGCTTCTGCAGGGCGTGCTGGTTGACATATACCCAGACGCCTACTCCCTTGGACCGTCCGTATTCAATAACCTTAGGCATGTCAATGGGAGCCACGACTTTGGTAGCATCAGTGTTGAAGTCGTATGCCGGACCGTACCATTTCCAATCATAGAGGATGTAATCCATATTGTGCCTTGCGCAGAAATCGATGCAGGCAATGGAGTTCTCTGTCGTAAGGGTAGTCTCGCGCAGAATCTTTCCCGGCTTTATCCAGCTTTCGTCAGCGATTGCGGATGCCTCGTTAAGGTTAAGGAATATGTCGTTGTGCTCCATAAGCGTTCCGGCTTTGTCGGCAGCCATAACAACCCTCCAAGGCATGTCGTACGGGGTCACGATGTCTGTGGCATTGTCGTTGAGCGCAGCCACCAGAGTGGATGGTTTGTCCTTCGAAAGACGGAGTTTCCCCCTCGGGAAGTCTATGACTCCTGCCTCTCCGACTGCAGCCCAGAGGTCGTCCTCAATCTTTAGCGTCATGGGCCTTTCGGCCTCGTCTGTCCAGCCTTCCAACGGGCGGAACTCGTAGAAGCCCTGAGCCCATGGAGCATGAAGGGCAAGTGTGCCTTCCGGGAAGGAAAATTCCGTGTTGTCGGCCTTTATTCTATGATATAAGGCATCGGGGTGCATGGGAAGGCGGTAGCGGAATGCGACGCCCTCGTTATATGCTCTAAGTTCAAGGTCAAGACGATAGAGGCATTTGTCGTTTCTGGTGAGATGAATGACGGCCCCGTTGAAAGAATCGCTCACGGTCGATCGTTCTCCGAAGGCGTTGTGCCATGTGGTGTCTCTTGAGAAAGTGTCCATGCTGTCCCATTCGAAACTTTCCATCCAGGTCTCGGGCCGCTCGAAACGCTTTCCTATGGCATTCTCCCATACAGTATTGTCAATGTCAAGAAACAACTCGGAAGGGAGAATCACATGTCGTCCCCTGTATGTGACTTCATACTCCAGGTGGAATTTCCCGTCCCTGGTGCTTTGATGGATTTCCATTGTGTGGCTTCCGTCAGGGGAAGTCACACGGACATTGTTCTGCGCCGTAAGCACGGTGCTGAACAAGATGGCGGCAAAGAGTGCCGGGCAGATTTTCCCTCTCATATCATTGAATTTTTGCATGTATACGATTTCAGGCGCGCAAATACTTAATGATGCCCCGGTTTCATCCCGTCGGGACACCATTCACCTCAAATTTACTGACCTTTATCGAATCCTCCGCATCGCCACCGGTTTTAATCCACGCTGACATCTTCGAGGCTGCAGCGCAGGGGGTATGGGGGACAGGGTCCCCCTCAAGGATTTATCTCCACGAAAAAGGGTCCCGGGAACAATAGACACGCGCGCATCAGCGCGCATCCCGACGCCGGTCCGCGCAGCGGACACAAGGCCAAAGGGCCGCTGCTTTGCAGCGCAGGGGGTATGGGGGGACAGCGTCCCCCTCAAGGACTTATCTCCACGAAAAAGGGTCCCCTAAAAGGACCCTTTTTCGTGGAGATGGGCGGAGTCGAACCGCCGTCCAAACACCGCACCGAGCGGCTTTCTACACGCTTATCTTTCCTATGGTTTTCGACCCAGGCCTGCCGGAAAGCGGGCCAACCTGGGCTTATCCTTTAGGTCTTGAGCAGCTTTAAAGGAGTCCGCTGCAGCATCCGGTCTGGATGATACCCCAAATTCCCGACATGACCGGCCTGAAGGCGGGAGAGGTACTCGTCGTCCCCGCAGCCTTGGCGGGGAGGATTAAGCTAAGCGACTTGGTCGGTTAGGCAGCGAGTGCGTAGTTGTTGTTGCCAACTAATTGTTTGGAAGCTGAGATTAAAGGGCAAACCTCCGACGCCCTGCGTGCTTACCGTCCAATACCAATGCTGTCAAAACCAGAACATCCCCTTGAACAGTGACGGCAAAGGTAAAACTTTTTCAAAAAATAATTTCTCCGTTCCCCGGCATTTCCCGCTTTTTTGTAATTTTGGCCCACGAACTGACAAAACAAATTCAAGATGAAAAAGATTCGCGCAGCCATAGTAGGATATGGCAACATCGGAAAGTATGCCCTCGATGCTGTCGAGGCGGCTCCTGATTTCGAACTTGCCGGCATTGTGCGCCGTTCCGGTGCTGAAAACAAGCCGGCTGAACTTGCTCCTTACAAGGTGGTGAAGGATATTACGGAACTTGAGGATGTGGACGTCGCAATACTCGCGACCCCTACCCGCAAGGTTGAGGAACATGCAAGGAAATGCCTTTCTCTCGGCATAAACACCGTAGACAGTTTTGACATACACACCCAGATTGTGGATCTTCGCCGCAGCCTTGACGAGGCGGCAAAGGCAAACAATGCGGTCAGCATAATTTCGGCCGGCTGGGACCCGGGTTCCGACTCGATAGTTCGCACTCTCATGCAGAGTCTCGCTCCCAAGGGAGTTTCATATACCAACTTCGGCCCCGGCCGTTCAATGGGTCACAGTGTTGCTGTAAGGGCGATTGCCGGAGTCCGCGACGCACTTTCCATGACCATACCGGTGGGAACCGGAATTCATCGCCGCATGGTTTATGTGGAACTTGAGGAAGGCGCAGACTTCAAGACTGTGGAGGCTGCCATCAAGGCCGATCCTTACTTTGTGAACGACGAAACCCATGTCCAGCAGGTTCCTTGCGTCGACGACCTCAACGATGTGGGACACGGCGTGAACCTCGTGCGCAAGGGTGTGTCAGGAAAGACACACAACCAGATGTTCGAGTTCAACATGAAGATAAACAATCCTGCCCTCACTGCCCAGGTCCTCGTGAACGTGGCCCGCGCCAGCCTGAAGCAGCAGCCTGGCGCATATACCATGATTGAAATCCCTGTTATCGACATGCTTTGCGGCGATAGGGAGGAACTCATAGCTCATCTCGTATAGGGAACTTGCGGTCAAGTTCCGTTTATCAGGCATTCTGCG
>JABUTS010000175.1 GCA_021443565.1 Bacteroidales bacterium
TTGTTTTTGCATGCGTTTGAAAGACAGGGAGGTATCCTGCTCAAAAAGAAACGTGTGCCTGCTCAAACATGGCGTCAAAAAAGAGAGTGTCACTCAAAGATATCGCACAGGCTGCAGGTGTCTCCACCTCGCTTGTTTCCATAGTGTTGAACGGTAAGGCAAAGAAGCATAGGGTAAGCGATGCAGTCGCAGAAAGAATCCACCTGATTGCGGCTGAACTCGGTTACAAACCCAACGTGGCCGCTCGCAGTCTCCGCGACGGCAGAAGCAAGGCCATTGGCGTCGTGGTGTCCGATATCGCGAATCCCTTCTTTGCGAATGTTGCCCGCCAGATAGAGGCAACAGCCGAGAAGTATGACTACATAGTCCAGTTCTCCAGCTCGGACGAAAATGCCGGCCGTTCCGCGTCTCTCGTGGACAATATGCTCTGCCGCAACATGGACGGAATCATACTGGTCCCTTGTGAGGGCTCTTCTGAAAATGTGCGCTCGCTCGTCAGCAACGGCACTCCGCTGGTCCTCTTCGACAGAAAAATCCCCGACGTCAACTGCAGCTATGTCTGCCTGGATAACCGGAAGGCCTCCTATGATCTTGCCAGCCACCTGATCCAGCAGGGATACAGGAAGATAGGCGTGGTCGCATACAACCTTGACCTCCAGCACATGAAGGACCGTATCGAAGGTGCCCGTCAGGCAATGCGCGATGCGGGGATGGAGAGCGGGTTCCAGATGCGGGTCGTAGACCATTTCGACATGAAGAAAAGTTGTGAGAGGGCAGTGCGCCAGATGGTTGAAGGCGGAGCCGATTCCCTGCTTTTCGCCAGCAACAACATAGCGATGGAATGTCTTGCGGCGATTAACGAGAAGGGTCTTAAGGTGCCTGACGAACTCGCCCTCGTGACCTTCGATGGTGGTCCGATGTTTGACTTCTTCTATGCCCCTTTCACCTACCTTGAGCAGCCGGTTGAAATCATGGCCCAGAAGGCCGCGGAGGTTCTGATCGAACAGATTGAGAACGATGGTCAGATGATTCAGAAGATTGAAATGGCGGGGCGCATAGTGGCCCGTCAATCTTCTGCCCGCAGAAAAGACTGACCGATCAGGTCCTGTCGTATTAACGAAGGGCGGGTAATTCCGGGCCGGGAGCTCGAATCGGCTGTTGATCTTTGCGAAAAATTAAATTATTTGCTATATTCGTAAAAATTTCGAATGCATGAAAAAGATGTTTAGCGCCTTTGTGTGCGGTATGTTGATGATTGTTTCGGCCTTTGGAGGCGCTACCTCCCAAAGCGCTGAAGCTGATGCAATTTGCGGGGAGTGGGTGGCCGATTATGGCGGTGCTGTCTCGTACATTAAAATATCAAAGTCCGCGGACGGCACTTATAAGGGACAGGTGTACAAGGTAAGTGAACCCCTTGACGAGAAAGGCAACAAGGTACTTGATACGAAGAATCCCGACAAGTCCTTACGCAATGTCCCTATTGACCAGGTTGTTCTTTTCAATGGCCTTAAATATGACAAGTCTTCCGGAAGTTGGGGTGACACCAAGATTTACGACCCCACTCGCGGAATTCGTGCCAATATGACCGCCAGGCTTAACGGGAAGACCCTTAATGTCAAAGGAAAGATACTCGGAATAGGCGAATCTGTCACCTGGACCAGAAAACAGTCGTAATTCTCTTTCGTCTCAGAAATCCCGGTTTTCTCCATATATTCTTAAATTAGTATATGGTGAACTTCAATGGATTGATAATCAGCGAGATGTAATTATAGAATTTTATATTTATATAAATATATGCCAATAATAATCAAGATCAGCACCAACCTTGGAGACATCAGGGTCAGGCTATATGACGAGACACCTCTCCATAGGGACAACTTCGCCAGGCTGGCAGACAGCGGTTTTTACGATGGCACACTTTTCCACCGGGTTATCAAGGATTTCATGATTCAGGGCGGAGATCCTGACAGTATAGGAGCTCCGGCAGGGAGACCTCTTGGGAGCGGCGGCCCGGGATACATGGTAGACGCGGAGATAAATGAGGGACTCTTCCACAAAAGGGGAGCTCTGGCAGCCGCAAGGCAGGGAGATGAAATCAATCCGGAGCGCAAGTCTAGCGGCAGTCAGTTCTACATAGCCTGGGGGCAGGTGTATAAAGAAGGGCAGCTCCGCCAGCTTGACAGGCAGCTCACGCATCAGGCACAGCAGGAGGAGTTCAACCGGCTTGCACGAGAGCGTAAAGCTGAAATCATGGATATGCGCCGCCGGCGCGACAATGCGGCGCTTCAGGCTCTGCAGGAAGAACTCACCGCTCTTGCAATGGCAATACCAGCAAAGGAACTCAGCCAGGCTCAGCGCGATGCTTACACCACTGTGGGCGGCGTGCCTCATCTTGACGGCCAGTACACCGTATTCGGAGAGGTTATTGAGGGCCTGGACGTGGTGGGCAAAATTCAGGAAACCCGAACCGGTGCCGCGGACCGTCCAGTGGAAGACGTTGTTGTACTCAGGATGGATAAGGAGGCATAGATGGCTGATACCGAATATCTTGACCAGTTCGAGAAAATTCTTGAAGACGGTCTCGTGAAGATATGCACGACGGCTGGTCTGCTGAAGGACGGCATGATGTCGTCGCCTGACATTGATGAGGCGTGGGAGAATCTGTATCTCAAGGACTATGTCGCCGATGCAGTGGAGAACTATGGCGAATATCCTGAGGCGGCTATAGCATGGGCCGCCTTTCTGGGTATGTCAGTTGCCAGTTCGTGGGACCGAGACTGGGCTGCGCACGATAAAGACCCTTACCAGATGCACTATGGCAGACGGGGCTTCGACGATATGGACGAACACGTCATGTATGACATACTCGGACTGGACGCCGACAAGGCGAAATATCTTTCGGACTGCATACAGAGCTGCGCGCAGGCGACTCTTACCCTGATCAGGCACGAGCATGTCCAGCCTCTCACCTCCGACGAGTTCTATGTGCTGGTCAGGTGTTACGGGGTAATGTTCAGAATAGGAGCCGCTGTTGAGCTGGATCGTCTAGGTTACAGGAAGATGGCTCTCACCCAGAGCAAGTACACCAACTGACGCTTATGAAAAATCTGCTTTTTGTCTGCCACGGAAACATCTGTCGCAGCCCCATGGCCGAGTTTGTAATGAAGGCACTTGTTCAGGCCCGGGGACTCACGAACGAATACCACATAGAGTCCGCAGCAGTTTCAGACGAGGAAACGGGCAACCCCATCTACCCTCCGGCAAGGCGCTGCCTGACCCAGCACGGCGTTGCATTCGACAGGTCAAAGACTGCACGCACAATCACGCGCTCTGATTACAATCGCTTCGACAGAATAATAGTAATGGATCGCAGCAACCTTAGGCTCATCAGGTATATCATTCCGGAGGATCCCGAGAACAAGATTCACATGCTCATGTCGTATACCGGCCGTCCGCGCGATGTGGCTGACCCTTGGTATACAGGGGATTTTGAGACAACATTTCAAGATATACTTGAAGGCTGTTCAGCCATGCTTGACGGCAGGGAACTTTAAAAGTCCTTGCCTTCGAACAGGTTGGAGGCAGATGAAATCTTCTGCTTCCTTTCAGAGTTGAATATCCAGCTTGCGGACAGGACTATATTCGGATATACTGGTCTTACCTTGGTGTGAGAGTACAGCCCCGGAGCATTCCTCAGGTTCTCATATCTGGCAGTGTGTAAGAGATCGTTGGCCGAGAATCCCAGTCTCAGCATATCTTTCAGGAAAGGATGTGAGATTCCGAGATTGAAATAGTAGTATGCCTTCTCGTGTCCCTGCGACAAAACCGTTGGTCCGACGAAGAACGAATCAAACTGTATTCTGGTCTTCTTCTTGATGGAGAAAGAGTTGGAAATGGCTGATTGCCAGCAAAATACTCTTGAGTCGCTGCATAGGGTACTGATTGCTTTGAAGTCGCACAGCCAGGCACTGGCATTGACGTTTAAGTCCCACCACCCCGTCGGCTTGAATATTCCCGAAAGTTCCAGTCCGGCAGCAATCTCATTCCCTGCATTAACTATCGAGTCAAGGGTGACACCGGGCTCATAAGCTGTTCTGATCCACTCGGTTCTGTCTCTGCTGTCGCGGAGAAAGGCAGTTGCTCCGAGCTGGGACTTCGTGCAGAAACTGTGTCTGACTCCAGCCTCGACGCTGTGAATGTAATTAGGGCGGATTTCCATGTTTCCCTTCTTTTTCGTGTAGTAGTCCTCGTAGGTTATGTAAGGCTCTGTCTGCCAGATACCTGGACGGTTCACGCGGTAAGAATATCCCGCTGAGATTGTCGTTTTTGAACTTGGATTCCATTTAAGGTGCGCAGACGGGAACAGCGCGGGGATTATCTTGTGCATCTCACCATCTGGAACCTCCACGTCAACGTCGTCCACCACGCAGTCGCCTCGCAGCCCTGCATCCCATGCGAATTTTTCCTTGCTTCCTCCGTACATCGCATATAAAGAATGAACCTGTCTGCGGTAGTAGAATGGAGCCTCAAGATCCTCCTGCCACTGGAAATCCTGAGCCTCAGGCACCCAATACTTGATGCGGTAGCCACCGATTTCCGTGTAGTAGGTCATCTGATAGCCGGCTTCCAGTGTGCCGCAGGGGAGTTTCTTCAAATATGAGAGAGTGAAGTCGTAGTCATCGTGGTGCTCTTCTTCATATCCTCTTGTGCCTTCGTATCTGCTGCCGTCGGGATTGTGGAGATTGCTTTCGGTATACTCAAGCGAATATATGTCGTAGCGGAAGCGTCCGACAAATGACAGCTGGTCACCACCTTCATTGAGTTCAAGATGGTAGACCGGAGAAAGTTGAACGAGATTCTTGCGAAGTATGTAGCGGTCAGCGCTGTTGTAGACCGCCTTTACGCCCTCTTCCTTCATGTCGGTCCAGACGCGGAGTTCGTCGTAGGTCATGTCGCCTCCTCTGCTGTTCTCTGTCTGTCCCACCTGAAGGTCTATGCTGAGGCTATGCCTTCCCTTCTGATATTCCCAGCCAGCACGGCCCAGGTTAACTTTATTGTTACCAAACCTGTAACCATCTGACAATGAGGTGGTACTTATACCCTGGACTTCAGTCGTCTTTTCCTGGATAAACTCGCTCCTTCTCTTGTTCGAGCTTGACTCTATACCTCCGTAGAAGTGGCTGCTTCCTTTTCTGTATCCGAGAATGACATCGGCGCCATAAGATCCAAGCGTGCTCCCGGAAAGATTTACGCTCCCTGTGAAACCATCGCCTGCGTTTCTTTTCGTGATTATATTGATGATGCCAGCGTCGCCGTCTGCCTGGTAGCGTGCGGATGGTGTAGTTATGATTTCTATGTCTTCGACATTGGCTGCCATGATCTGCCGGAGCGCTGCGGTTCCCTCAAGCATCGAAGGCTTGCCGTCCACATATAC
>JABUTS010000007.1 GCA_021443565.1 Bacteroidales bacterium
TTTGCGCTATAGCTACTGTTGCAGTAGCTCCATTTGCACTGAATGTAACTTTACCGCTTCTTGCCTTGCCAGTGCTATTCTGTCTGATTGTTATGTTTACTTCTATGCCGTTATTATTGGTGGCATTGCCGGACGAAGGGCTTACAATAATCCAGCCGCTGTCGGATTCCGCCGTCCATGCATAGTTGCTCACAAGTTTGTATGAAACGGTCTTGCCGCTCTTCCCGACCGGAACAGGATGATAGGTTGAGCCATTAAGAGTGATTTTGGCTTCTTCAGCTTTTTCCTGTTCGATATTGAGGGTAGTCTTCACCTCGTCGTTAACCTTGAAGGTAATGCTTGCACTCCTCTTCTCCTTGCCATCATTCTTTGCTACAGTCACGCTGAGTGTAGCCTCACCGGTGCCGGAAGTCTTGCTGATGGTGACCCAGTCAGGGACGTCCTCTGCAATCCAGTCTGTGTTGCTTGAGAGCGTGACTGTGAATTCCTCGCCTTTTGCAGCAATGCTCTTGGTGGCAGGATTGATTGAAATCCTTGGCTTGGCCTGTTGCTCGACAGCAAGTGTAGCGGAAACCTCATCGTTGATTTTGAAGGTGATGCTTGCATTCTTCTTTACATAAGTCTCGTTCTTTTGAACAGTCACGGTAAGGGACTCGTCGCTGCTGCCTGAAGTCTTGCTGATGGTAACCCAGTCAGGGACGTCCTCTGCAGTCCAGCTTGCATTGCTTGTGAGAGTGACCGTGAATTCCTCGCCTGCCGCAGCAACGTTCTTCGTGGCAGGGTTGAGCGAAATCTCAGGCTTGGCCTGGTCAATTGTGAGAACTGTCGTGTATTCGCCGCTCTTGAAGGTCATCGTGCCTGTCTTCGCCTCTGCAGTCTCGTTCTTAGGAACTGTAACCGTCAGGGTGGCGTTGCCGTTACCTTCGGCAGGTTCTATGGTCCAACCCTCCGGCAGTCCCTCCAGATCTGTAACGCCCCATTTTCCAAGTGTCTTGAGTTCGATGCTTATCTCCTCTCCGTCAGCGGCTACCGCTATGTTTTCGGTCACCTCAGCCTCCTCAATATAGAGCTTGATTTCGCTGGTTGTGATTCCACCGAGGCTCCTGATGGCATTAATGATTTCTGAGTAGTCAGCGCCATCCTTAACGGCTTCCAAGAGTTCTTTGAGAAGTCCAAGGAGATTTGTGCTGAATTCTTCTCCAAAGGCTGCCTTGAAATCAGTGTCAATTGCCACTATGGCCGCCTCTATATCACCAAGAATACCAAGGTTCTCAAGATTCTTGAGATAGCTGAGATTGTCGAGACTGTCAAGTTTGCTGAGTTTGTCAAGTTTACTTGAGATGGAGTTCTTGCCGGTCACCAGAGCCTCCACAAGGGCAGTCTTAAGCTGGTTGATGGCAGTAGTCTCGGACGCAAGGCCTGTTGATATGGCTGACTTTATTGCAGAAAGTTTTTCGTTGATGGAGAGGGTGCTCAACGAGAGTTGGAGAAGGAGGTCCGTTCTGAGCTGTTCGAGAGTTGCGTGCTCAAGAGTGAATCCAGCTGCGATTGCCAACTCTACAGCCTTGAGTTTGTCGGTGATGGCGATGGTGTCGTTGTGGAGTTCAATCTTAAGTTCATTTTTGAGGGACTCAATCATATCGGTCTCGGCTTTGAAACCGAGGGCAGTTGCTATTGTGAGGGTCCTTATCTTGTCAGCTATGTTCCTTGAGCTGTTGTGAATCTCCCTTACGAGAGCCTTCTTGAGTGCATCCAGGGTTTCCTGCTCAAGGGTAAAGCCCGCATCGACTGCGTCCTTGATGTATCCGAGGCTGGTGGTAAGGTCTGCGGTATCATCGCTGAGTTCCTGTATGAGGGCTGCCTGAAGGGCCGCCAAGGCTTCCTTCTCAAGGGTAAAGCCTGCAGAGATGGCCGCCTTGACTGCCTCAATTTTTTCGGAAAGTGCAATGGTGTCGTTATTGAGCTCCTGTACGAGGGCAGCCTGGAGGGCTTCCAGAGTTTCCTTCTCAAGGGTGAAGCCGGCATCAACCGCTTCCTTGAGATACCCTATGCTGGTGGTGAGGGCGATTGTGTCGTCATCCAGTTCCTGTATGAGGGCTTCCTGGAGGGCAGCAGTGGCTTCGACTATGTTTACAAGACCGGTCTCGACGGCAATCTTAAGTTCACCTATGGCTGTGATCTCAGCGGAAGTCTGTGCGTCGATGGCATTCTTGATGGCGGTTGCCATTGCTTCGATGGCGTTCTTCTCATCGGTGAATCCTGCCGCGATTGCAGCCTTTATCGCCTCAAGTTTTTCTGCGAGGGCGATGGTGTCGTCGCTGAGCTGCTTCTTGAGCTCGTTCTTGAGCGCCTCGATCATTCCGGTCTCTGCCTTGAAGCCGAGTTCGGTAGCGGTTGTGAGGGCGGCAATCTTGTCAGCTATCTTTGTTGAGCTGTCCTGCATCTCCTTTACAAGAGCCGCATTGAGTGCGTCCAAAGTTTCCTTCTCAAGACTGAATCCGGCAGTAACTGCATCCTTGAGGTATCCTATGCTGGTGGTGAGGGCAATCGTGTCGTCATTGAGAGCCTTAATGAGCGCGTCCTGGAGAGCGGCGGTAGCTGCAGCCACGCTTACAAGCCCGTCGTCAACGGCCTGCTTGAGTTCTGCGATGGCTGAAGTCTGAGCTGAGGTCTGGGCTTCGATTGCGGTTTTGATTGCGGTGGACATGGCTTCGATTGCATTTTTCTCATCAACGAAGCCGGCCTTGATTGCAGCCTCAACGTCTGCGAGCTTCTGTGCGAGGGAGGCACTTGAACTCTTCATTATGTCATAGATGGCCTGAAGCTTGTCAGCCTGGCTGGTCTTAAGTTCGTTGATGGCTGTTATGGTCTTTCCTGCCAGTTCCCTGTAGGTGCTTATCCCGTTGTTGACAGCCGCCTCTATGAGCGCAAGCTTTTGTTCAAGAGTGAGTTTCGTGCTCTCGATGGCGCTGTTGATGATGTTGAGTTTCTCTTCCAGAGTCTTGGTCTGGTTGTTGATGGCGGCAATCAGGCCGCTGAAGTCCGAGGTGTGGTTTACCACGTTCACGAACTCGATGTTCGGCTCGTTACTTTCACACGAACCAAGCATGATGCCGAGACCCACTGCGAGGCACAGCATTGTAATAAGTCTTCTCATTGTATTGTATTTTTTATTGTTGTCTTTGGTTATTCTTCGGTCACCGTGATGGTTACGCGCCTGCCCTCAGCGGATGAGATGCCGGCAGAGTCTCCGATAGCCTTGGTGCTTGTAATCTGGGCGTAGGTTACACCATATTCCTGAAGCACATGCACGACCGCGGCCACGCGTTGCTCGCTCAGTTTCTGGTTGTGCTCCTTGCCGCCCACGGCGGATGCCTCACCCACGATGTCCACTTCGGCATCAGGATGTGCAAGTATCACCTCGGCAATTTCAGCAAGTCTCGGTCTGAATTCTTCCTTGACAGCGTACTTGTTGTTGTCAAAGTATACGATCATACCGTCTCGAACCATACGGGCAAGTTTCGCCTCGAGTTCGGCGTTGCGGCTGCGCAGGGCGTCATTCTCCTCGTTGGACTTCTTCAGGTTGTCGTTGCACTCGTCGCATTGTGCCTTGAGGGCTGCGCCGAGGGCGTTCAAATCGTCCTGAAGCCTTTTTTCAGTCTCTTTTCCTTTGGCCTTCATGCGTTCATAGCGAGCCTTGTAGCCATGCTTGTGTCCGGCAAAGTTGAATCTTATGGTCAAGGCTGCTGAAGCTATGCCTGCGGGAGCCATGTCAGCCCGGTTGATGAGGAAGTCGTACTGTCCCTTGAGGCCTATGGTCCAGCTTGGATGGACGTCGAATTCAACGTTGAGCACAGCCGGGATGTAAAGGCCGTTGGCATCGAAATCGTGATTCTTGCTGCTGTACCATGATCCGTAACTCCAGTTGTCGGAAACCTGGAGGCCGTTCTGCATGTTGTCCGGATCTTCATATTCGGCAAAGCCCATTGAAATGTCGTATACCCGGCCGCTGCCGAACATGTAGCCTACACCGGTCCCAAGATAGAGGTTGAACCAGCGGGCATCACGCTTGGGCCATATTTCCGCAAGGTTGAATTCGGCTGTAAGGTCGAGGTCGTGGTGGTACATGCGATAGTCAGAGTAGGCGAGCCCACCCTTCTCCGAGGTCCATGGGATGTCCGTATATTCGCTGCGGCTCCCTGGATACTTCATGTCCTGTATTGTTCCGTAGCGCTGTTCGCGCGATAGCCAGGACCAGCTATAGTTCAGGCCCAGACGGACCCACGGGCGGATGTTGTAGTTGATTCCTCCGCCAAATAATGGTGCCGTGCCCGTTCCTGGCGACTGGCTTACGCCCTCGTAAGGAACCTTGATGCCCCACGAGGCTCCCGCCTGGCCGTATATGCTCCAGGTGTTGGTGCGGAGCTGGCCGTAGTCGGGTACCTCGTCCTCCTGCGCGTGCAGCGTCACGCCCAGAAAGAGGCAGGCCATGATTGTGGTGATGATTTTAGTTGCTTTTTTCATCGGATGTATGTTTATTGATGATTTTGTGACGTAAAAGAATACTCCTCCCGTACCTGCCGATACGGGAATATGCGCGAAATTATTTGTCTATAACAGATTGAAAATCAATGAATTGCCCCCCCCCCGGCGCTATGCGGGGAGCAAGATAAAGCGGGTATAGAACAATCTGATAGGAAAAACACAATAAGGTTATTTGCTAGCCAAATTACGGAAATATACTGGATAAATGCAAGAACAAAAGTGAATATTTGTCAAACTATGAAGCAACCTTCAGATAATGGAGCGGATGCTGTTTGTTTTGATATTGATACTTATTTTGTAAATTCGCACCATATTCATAATCAAGTACAAACGAATAAAAAACATTACAATGGGAAAATTTGTTGTGAAAACGCGTAAGAACGGTGATTTCCAGTTCGATCTCAAGGCCACCAACGGTCAGGTAATTCTCTCCAGCCAGGGATATAAGTCAAAGAAAAGCTGCCTCAACGGCATCGAGTCCGTCAAGCGCAACTCTCAGGTGGATGCTCGTTTCGAGCGCCTCACCGCGAAGGATGGCTCACCATACTTCAACCTCAAGGCCACCAATGGTCAGGTTATCGGCAGCAGCGAGATGTATTCCAGCGTTGCAGCGATGGAGAACGGCATTGCCTCAGTAGCCAAGAACGCGCCTGAAGCAAATGTTGAGGATACTACCCTCTAAACGGTCAAATTTTGAATTGCCGGCAGGTTTGACAACTGCAGGCTGAACAAGACAATGAAAAATTAGGGTGACCTAATTTGACATGAACCCCGAAAGTTTTGTGTCTAACTTTCGGGGTTTTGTTATGTCAAAAAAAAAAGAAGAAACATGGCTATGCAGAAAGACTGAAGTACATGCATATGCTGGAGGATGGCTATA
>JABUTS010000072.1 GCA_021443565.1 Bacteroidales bacterium
CGCAGCATCTTCCTCATGCTCTCGAACTCGGGGCTTTCCGGGCTTATCCTCATGAAGCGGGCCTTCACGATGGGTGTCCTCAGTCTGAATATCTCCTTGTGCGAGTCAAAATACTCCTTCATCTGGGTCGAGGTCACATGGGTATCCAGCCTTTCCGAGACGAAATGCTGCTCATATCTGTATTTCAGGAGAGAAGTCCTGTAGTCGTCAAGCTCTTTCGAGACGTCGAGTTCATCCTTGGAGAGCTGTTTCTGGGCCATGTCGAGAAACACCCTGCCCGACGCCCAGTTGTTGATGTACTGCACTGCGAGCCTGATGCTGTCTTCCTGCGGAAGTCCGGAAGGAATCACCGAATTGAGTTCGCTGCGGTACAGGTTGTAAGTGCCTACGCTGGCAACCACATCCTCATCATGTAGAAACTCGGAAACCATCCTGCACGAGCCGAGGGTCAGCAGGACGGTTCCCGATATGATTGCTTTTATGAGGCTGCAGCGCATTTTCACAGGCTACCTGGAGTAGTTTGGAGCCTCCCTGGTAATAGTCACGTCGTGCGGATGGCTCTCGAGATAACCGGCGTTGGTGATGCGGACGAACTTCGCCTTGCGGAGCATACTGATGTCCTTTGCGCCCACGTATCCCATACCTGAGCGGAGACCGCCGAGAAGTTGGTAGACCACTTCGGAGAGAGTTCCCTTGTATGGAACCTGAGCCACGATGCCTTCAGGAACGAGCTTCTTGATATCCTCCTCCATGTCCTGGAAGTAGCGGTCCTTCGAGCCGGCCTGCATTGCCTCAAGAGAACCCATGCCGCGATATGACTTGAACTTGCGGCCGTTGAGTATGATGGTTTCTCCCGGAGATTCCTCGACGCCTGCGAAGAGCGAGCCTGCCATGATGGTGCTTGCACCTGCGGCAAGAGCCTTCACTATGTCGCCTGAGTAGCGTATGCCGCCGTCGGCGATGACAGGGATGCCCGTACCCTTGAGAGCCTCGGAGGCCATCATGACTGCCGAAAGCTGAGGCATGCCCACGCCGGCGATGATGCGGGTGGTGCAGATTGATCCCGGACCTATGCCGACCTTCACGGCGCTCACGCCTGCGTCAGCAAGGGCTTTCGCACCTTCTGCAGTGGCTACGTTTCCTGCGACGATCTGCATGTCGGGAAGGGCCTGGCAGGTCTTCTTTATAACCTCGAGCACGCCTACGGAGTGGCCGTGTGCCGTGTCAATCACAACTGCGTCGGCGCCCGCGTCAGCAAGCATCTGTATCCTTTCTATGGTGTCAGCCTTCACTCCCACGGCTGCTGCAGCGAGAAGGCGGCCCTTCGAATCCTTCGAGGCAATAGGGTTGTCCTTTATCTTCATGAGGTCCTTGTAGGTGATGAGACCGACGAGCTTGCCGTCAGCGTCAACTACAGGGAGCTTCTCTATCTTGTTCCTGTTGAGTATGGAAGTGGCTTCCGGAAGTGAAATGCCCTTCTTTGCCGTGATGAGGGATTCCCTGGTCATGATGTTGGAAATAGGGAGCCTCATGTTGTCCTGGAAACGGAGATCCCTGTTGGTCACGATGCCTATGAGGAAGCCGTTTGCGTCAACGACCGGAATGCCTCCGATATGGTTCTGGGCCATTATGGAAAGTGTCTCTCCAACTGTGGTGTCGGGGCCTATGGTGATGGGATCGTATATCATTCCGTTCTCAGCCCTCTTCACCCTGCGCACCTGGCGGCACTGCTCCTCTATGGTCATGTTCTTATGAATCACGCCTATACCGCCGGCACGGGCCATGGCTATGGCGAGATCCGATTCGGTGACCGTATCCATTGCGGCCGACACGACAGGAGTCTGAAGACGGATGTCTCTGGTGAAATAGGAAGTGACGTCCACGTCCCTCGGGAGGACTTCCGAGCGGGCCGGTATGAGAAGGACGTCGTCAAAGGTGAGACCTTCGATGATTTCTGAGTTTACGTATGTCTGCATCTCGATAGATTTAATCAAGCAGCAAATATACAACCGAACTCGGAAAAATTAAAAAAAATATGGTTTCAGAAGGGTATTTTCCGGAATTACTTTCTTTCAGAAAGAATGCGGGCTGCCGTGATCAGGTCTTCGGGGAAGGTAACCTTGATATTGGTGCTCTCGCCATCGACTATCGCGATCGGTGCTTCGGGGACATATCTGCGCACCACCCCCGTGTCGTCTGTGGCCGTGAAGCGAGGGTCTTCCAAAGCACGAACATAGGCCTCGCGTATCAATCCGAGGCTGAAGCACTGCGGAGTCTGGCTGTTGCGCAGCAGGGCGCGGCGGGGGATGTCTCCCACGCAACCGTTCTCATCCAGTATCATGATGGTGTCTGTCGTCTTCACCGCCGTGCACACCGCTTCACCAGTCTTGAGAGCCTCTGCGCAATCGCTTATGATACGGGCACTTACGCACGGACGCACAGCGTCATGTATCATCACTCCCACGCTGTCGCTCTCGCTTTCGAGAAGTTTCAGGGCATTGACGCTCGAATGCCAGCGTTCCTCCCCTCCTGCAATCACCCCCTTCAGTTTCGGGTGGGGCTTCGATTCGAGCAGTTCACGCATATATCCCAGCCACTCCGCGCGGCACACCACCACGACCGCTGAGATTGCGGGATGGCTCTCGAAAGCATCCACGGAATGCTCGACTATGGTCTTCCCCTCTATGCGCAGGAACTGCTTCGGGAGTTCTCCCCCGAGCCTGGAGCCGCTTCCGCCGGCAAGTATGACAGCTATGATTTTCATTGCAGGATTCAAAGTTACGATTCCGGTGCGGGATTGCAAAATCGTATGAACCTCCCGGTCAGCGTATGTAGAATTCTTCCGTCAGCGCCCTGTAGGCAGCTGTGGGGTTGCCGCCTTCGAGCAGGGTGAGGGTGTCATCCCGGATTTCAGACGGAGCCGTGCGCACTCCGGAAAATTCGACTATCATCCTCGATGGCTTCTTCCTCTCCACCGTCCTGATTCTCAGGATGCGGAAAAGGTTCAGTCCCCTCGAGCGCGCCTCCCTGAGCACAGCCTTCTCCAGGTCGGAAGGCAACACCATCGCCACCCGTCCCCCTTCAGCAAGCCTGCGCGAAGCAAATTCAAGTATTTCCCTGTAACTCAGTGACATGGTGTGGCGTGCGTCGTTGCGTCTCTGCACGGGAGCCTGCAGGGAATCGTCGAAATACGGCGGGTTGGAAAAAATAAGGTCGAAATATGATTGCGCGGCAGCGCCACAACCTTCCGATCCCTGCACGCAACCATTCTGACTTTCAATACTTTGCGATGCCGACAAGGCGGTCAGCTGCGAGTCGTAAAGCGAAAGCGGAGCCTCCACCGCCTCCAGAGCCGCAGACCATGGGCTGCGGGCGAAATTTTCCCCGGCCTCCGCAGCTGAATCATGGTCTATGTCCACGGCCGTTATCTTCCATCCTTGAGGGCCGGCGAGACCGGAAAGCCTCTGCGCTGCCATCAGCGCTATGGTGCCCGTGCCCGTTCCTATGTCCAGCAGACGGCGGTCCGAAGGCCTCAACGTCATGGCCGCGCCAAGGAGAACACCGTCGGTATTCACCTTCATCGCAGATTTCTCATTTGTCACCGAGAAGTGCCGGAAGCGGAATTCGCTCATATCTGGCCGTCCTTCATCACAAGGGTGCGGTCGCACATGGCTGCCAGTTCGGGATCATGGGTAACTATGACTACGGTCTGGCCGAGACGGTCGCGCAGCTCAAAGAAAAGCTTGTGGATATCCTGCTTGGTCACGCTGTCCAGATTACCCGAAGGCTCGTCAGCGAACAGGACGGCCGGCTCATTCACTATGCCCCTCCCTATTGCAACTCTCTGCTGCTCACCGCCGGACAGCTGCGAAGGCTTGTGTTCGAGGCGTTCCCCGAGTCCCAGGTCGCATAGTATGCGGGCGGCTGCCTCGCGGGCATCCTTTTTAGAGCGGCCCGCAATCAGCGCGGGCAGCATCACGTTTTCGAGGGCGGTAAATTCGGGAAGAAGGTGATGGGCCTGGAACACGAATCCTATCCTGCGGTTGCGGAACCACGAAAGTTCCTTCGGTCCGAGTTTCAACACGTCTGTCCCATCTATGGACAGCGTTCCCCCGTCAGGACTCGACAAGGTGCCGAGTATCTGCAGAAGAGTGGACTTGCCAGCTCCCGATGCGCCCATGATGGCAACCACCTCGCCCTTTCCCACGGCAAGGTCAACCCCCTTCAGAACCTTGAGACTTCCGAAGGATTTCTCTATTCTTTCCGCCTTGATCATGTCGCGAAGTTACTAAAAACTGCCATGAAGATTACAATTCTTCTCATTTTGGCATTATTAATACCAAGCAATTCTGCCAAAATCACGCATAATACGTGCAATTTGGCAGAATTGATAAAAGATCTTACAACCTTGAACCTGCCATGCGGGGTAGTGGTTGCCAGGAGTGTGTTTATAGAACCAGCCGGCCCTGGCGGGTGTCCCGCTCTTCGAGGCGGGCGGCAAGCATGCGCAGAAGTTCGACGTTGCGCACCAGGCCCCACGGAGTGCTGTTCACAAAACGCGGAGGCACCTCTCCGGCAAAGCGCTCTATGCACAGGTCGGGACGCAGGCGCTCCAGCATGTCCACAAAAAAATCGATATACCCTTCGAGAGTGAAGGTCTCGAAATCTTCCGGATGGGCGGCGAACTCTTGCTCGATGCGCGTCCCCTTCACTATCTGGAGCTGATGGAACTTGACGGAGGTGAGAGGCAGCGAGTTTATCAGCCGACATGACTCCAGCATCATTGCACGGGTCTCGCCCGGCAGGCCCAGTATGAAATGGGCGCCGGTTTCTATGCCCCGATCCGCCGTCCCGCGCACGGCTTTCTCCGCTGCAGCGAAGTCGTGGCCGCGACCTATTCTCTCAAGCGTGCTGTCATAACACGACTCTATTCCGTACTCGACCACCACCACAGGGGCGTTCAGCACCCGTCCGTCATCCAGGGTGCGGGTCCATCCCGGAAGAGCCCGCCCCTCTTTCAGGTCGCGGAGGTAGTCCAGCTTCCCTGCATCCACGCAGTCGGGACGGGTTCCTATCACCAATCCCACGACGGCAGGGTGGGACAGGGCTGTTTCATATAGGGATCGGAGCCTTTCAAGCGGACCGTAAGTGTTTGAATATGATTGGAAATATGC
>JABUTS010000146.1 GCA_021443565.1 Bacteroidales bacterium
TATGGCATTTTCAACAGAAGAAAAAGACACCCAGTCAGAAAAATGGCTCTGCATACCGAACGCATCAATTCTTGTCGGAAGAATTTCATCATTTTTGTGGCTGATAATAGTGTTCAAAAGTTTGATGATTCCAGTGCGTTTTATTCCACGTCCGTTGTTCTGTGGATTGGCGTATTCCATATATTCGTTGTAATCGTTATAGCAGAGAGTCACGTCTTTTGGAGCGTATTTGTTTGCAAATCTGAAAGCATTAACAATGAACTCATCACTTCCATAAATCTGATACCAGCGTGATGTGCCGTTTTCTGAGTGGCATCCAACAGCAAGCTCCTTAATATTTGTACTGGTGCCTGGAGTAGAACCGCGGATATATTCATTTGCAAGAGGGTCATCGGCCACAGCTTCGTTCACTACGTCCCAGGAATAAATGATGTGGTCTCCGTGTGAAGCTTTCCATTCTGCAGTAAGGTTTTGAGCTTCCCAGTTTGCTACGAAATCAAGAACAGTTTTGATGTACCATTCGTGGCGTGCGGTCATTGTAGCTTTATCAGTAAGCCCTTTGGTAACGTCGTAATCTTCGCAGAAAAACCAGTCGAAAGTCTGTGAATGCCAAGTCAGAACGTGGCCCCTCATCTGGATTCCTTTATCCATACAAACTTTCAGTGCAGTTGCAAGTCCGCCAAGCCCGTGGTTAGGATCTGTTGTTGTAGGAAGAGAATCAGGAACAGAGATTGTTTTTCCATTTGATGCAGTGAATGTATTGTTGTGACTAGGAGTTCCATTGTAATACCATAAAATCCACTGAGGTTTTGCTTCGTTTCCGAGTGTTGTGGTGTTTCCGTGTTTTGCAAGAAGAGATGCCTTTGTTTCGTCATTTATTTCGTCAAGAGTAGATGCAAAGCCGATATAATCGAAAATACCTGAATCAGCATAAGCGTTTTTTAAGGAATCAACAGAATCCCACTTTTGTCCTCCAGTTGTATCCGGGGCATCTGTTGTGCCTGTACAGGATACAAATCCAAATAATGCGGTCAAAAATAAAAAAGGAATGAGTTTAATAAATTTCATAAAGCCTCCATGAAATAAAATTATAACACTAAAAACTTTATTTTACAAAGAAGCTTCTATCCAGAATGAACAGTTGAACGGATTTGTGGCAGGGTCATCAGGCAGCATACGGAATTTGTAGTAAAGTTCAAAAACAAAATCAAAGGAAGCAAAAATCTGTCCGATGCCTGGTGTTAACTGAAAATTTAAGTCCGCATAAATTTTGTCGGCGAACGGAAGTTCATTTCTGGAGATTGCAGAAATATGATTTCCAATGTTTGCTACTTCCAGATTTTTCGCCAGCTGTGAATCGGAGTACGCAAATCCGCATGAGTATCCTAAGTCCAGGTAGATTTTATCAAAGAACAGAATCGGAATGCCTTTCTGAATGTCATAGCCGAAAAGTGTTGTCTGGGCCTTTCCTGAAAAAACGTAAGTAGTATCAGTGTATGCGGAAACAGATGCACTGAACGGCAGGTTGTAAACAAATCTGTCAGCACAGTCAATCGGAAGAAGGTTTGGAAGTGCAACCGCTATCTCTGCTCCGACATTGAAAGAATTATATGAAAATTCTGTTCCGGTCAAAGATTTTTCAAAAACGTTTGTGAGCACGACTGATGTTTCAAACCCAAGATAATTCATAAGTTCCGCTCTGTCATGGCGTACAAAACCGAAAGCAACAATTAACTGGTTGTCCAGGTAAAGAAGATTGTCATTTTGAAAATCGAGTGTATTTTCGTCTGCTTCAGCCAGCAAATACGGCTGATAAGTGCTTCTTCCTGCAATAAAAGTTGATGTATCGCTGATAGAGATTAAATCAAAATTCAGTGATTCCTGAGCCTGTAACAGAGCATTTTTAAATCCCAGCGAATCGAATTCTGTCTGGGCTGCAACTGTATATTTGAAAAGGCTTGTATCAGTTGTATCTGTGAAAACTACATTTGCACCAAAACATTTTGTAAACAAGTCACAGCCGAATGAAAACTGAGCCGACCCGGTAGACCACGGATTGGCACCAACAAGAGTAAATCCCAGAAGATATGCAGCATATTGACCGACATATTCGCTTCTCAAGTCAAAAACAGGAGAGGTAAATACCGAAAGCGGAATAATATTCGGTTTAAGATAATACTTTAAAGGATTGTATTTTTTGGCGTCAAAAAGAGTTTCTTCAGCTGGTTTTTGAAGCGTAATTACATCAGGTGCAACTTCACTGTAAAGAGTCTCTTTTGGTGAAGCAAAAACCACAGTTGATTTTTGAACAAAGTTTTTATCAGGATTATCTATTGAAAAAATTCTGTTCTGCTTTCTGAACTGGCCGATGTAAAAAATGCTGCTGTCTCCGAAGCGTACCGGATAATAAACACCGCCCGAAATATTGTTGTCCGCAAAATAGAAAGATGAATCATCAAGCGAGTATTTTCCAAGACGCGGCATGGCATCTGGTTTTGTCCATGAAAAATAAATGCTGTTGTCACTCTCAGAATACGAAACGTAGCGCATCGTCATTCTATTTTCCGGGAAACTGATTTTTTCAAAAGTGTTGTTTTTAAAATCCCGGCCGATATTTCCCAGAGCAATATTCCACGAAAGTCCGCTTTTCATTGTCATGGCAAATTTTCCGTTTCCCGCATCAGCAATTGAAAAAACAGATGTGCCTTCTGCAAGAGGAGAGCCCTTCCATCTGTCCAGACGCCATATCCCGTCAATGTTTGCATAGGTGACGGGAAGGTCCGGCGGCTCGGGCTTGACCTTTTCGCAGGAAAGCGTGCCCAGCAGCGCCGCGGCGGCAATTATTGTTTTTATGACTCGCATCTTCATATATATTCCTTTATTCGTTCAATACCCTTATGAGACCCAGTCCGTTGCCGGCCTTGACCGCAAATGAAGTCTTCCGGCATTCCCCGCTACGCCTTATAACCAGCCCGGCCTCCTCGCCGGGACCTATGACTGCAGGCTCAAAGCGCGCCTCCAGAAAGTCCGGAACCAGCTGTACATGAGGCTCAAGCGCCTTTTCGGAGGTGTTGGCACAGAGTATTCTCACAACGCTCTCACCGTCCGGGAAACTTACAGCCGACCTTTTGAGCGCCAGGGCTCCTATTCTGACCGGGAGATAATCCCACTTGTCCGAAGTCTCAACAAAGACGTGGAACTCCAGCACGGCGGGATCCGCCTTCACTTCCGAAGGCCCGACCGCAGTCACCATGGCCCTGAGCTCGATGTCTCCGGACATGTGGTATGGGTCGAAACTCAGGCTGACCGTTCCACTGGCGCCAGGTTCAAGCCGGTCCGGATCGCACTTGGCCTTGAGGCAGCTGCAGGAGGTCTGGACATGTATCATCACGCTCTCTCCCGAAACGTTCTCAAAGGGGAACGACGCCTCCTGAACTCCGCAACTGTCTGCAATTCTCCCCATCTCGGCTCTGCACGCCGCGAATCGCAATGGCGCCCCCTCGTGCGTCACAGCTCTGCCCGCCGCGAATCGCAGCGGAGATCCCGCCTGAGGGACAATGCAGGAAAGAAGCGCAAGGGCGTATATTAGACAGCGTGCAATCATATTCCTACAGCCATCCGTTCGATGACGAATTCTTGCGTACGGTTATGCTTACGCGGGCTTCCCCGCCTCCGGCAGCCTTTACCTTCGCATAGGTTATGCCTTCGGCTATTCCGGTGACCATCAGCATATTGCCACTAACCTTAACCAGGGCTATGCTCTGGTCTTCCGATTCGGCACTGTATGATGAGGCTTTGCCCAGGGCTGCGGAGAGGTCGGCCTTTTCGGTCTGCATTGGGGCGAGATAGAAGTTAGGCATGCGTATCTCCACGCCCTCGCCTCCTATGGCTGCAAGCAGGGCACCGGCATCCACGAGACGGCCCATCTTGCCCTTGTAGTGACCGAGGTCCATTCTTGTCGGAGACGCTCCGGCAGCAGTGTGGTTGAAGTAGTAAAGCTTGTCTCCGCTCATATACGGGTCAAGTTCGCGGGAAGTCTTCATCATCAGTGCCTTGAACTCGTCGGCGGTGAAATGCTTCCTGAGCGACTTCGCGTATGAAAGCCCGAGGGCCGCAACGCCCGACACATGAGGACAGGCCATGGACGTGCCGTCAAAATATCCGTAACCGGCCTTGCCCTTCAGCACCATGGTTGAGAGTATGCTCCCCTGAGGCGTGAGTACTCCGGATGGGGAGAGGTCCTCGAGGGTGTCGTCCTCACTGCCCGGGGTGCAGTAGTATTCAATGTCGCCTCCGGGAGCGCTGAGTTCGACTTCGCTGCCGTAGTTGCAGTATGAGGCCGGTGTGTAGTCGGCTGCGATTGCGCTGACAGAAACGCAGCCCGAGTATGCTGCAGGAAAGGCGGACATGGCGGAGTATTCGTTGCCCGATGCAAAGAATATGAGGCCTCCGTCAATCACGCCGTTCGGCGAGCCTGCATTATGGATGAAGTAGTCAATCGCCTCTTTCTCAAGAGGATACATGTTAGCCCATTCGTCTTCGCTGGCAGGTCCCGGGGTAAAGCCGGAGAGTATGTTCGAGAGGGAAGAGTTGTAACCCCAGCTGCACTGGAGTATGACAGCTCCGTTGTCGGCTGCGTACTTCATGGCCCTAGCCTCGTTTGCGAGCGAGCAGTTGTAGCCGTCGTCGAAAATCTGCAGGCTCATTATCTTCACGCCAGAATCCGGCGTGCCGTCTCCTCCCGCTATTCCGCTCACTCCCTTGCCGTTGTTGTTCACTGCGGCTATGGTGCCGGCCACATGGGTTCCGTGGCCGGAGTCGTATATGGTTGAAGTGTTGATGAGACCGTTGTCAGTGGCAAAATTGTAGCCGTAGCGGTCTCCCTTGTATCCGTTTCCGTCCATGTCGGAATCAGAGCCCATCACTTCGGCCTCGTTCACCCACATGTTCGCGGCAAGGTCCGGATGGTTGTACATCACACCCTCGTCCATTACGGCGACAATGATAGACGGGTCGCCGGTGCAGAGTTTCCATGCTTCATCGCAGCCCACGTCCGAACCTGCCAGCACAGGGGCCCAGTCACGCTCGAAAGGAGCGCTGCCGCTGTTTATATAATGCCACTGGCAGAATAGATAAGGGTCGTTGAAAGGGTTGGCGGCAGCCTTGGTGGC
>JABUTS010000124.1 GCA_021443565.1 Bacteroidales bacterium
CGTGAAGAACTGCTCGGACGGTGCAGACTTCATCGACCTCCGCACAGGCGCACACCACACCGTGCAGGTGGTGAACAACACCTTCTCTAACAGCTGCCGCACCTTCATACGTACCGACGCCACTCATGAGCTCAACTACCTCACAGTCCGCAACAACACCTTCTACAAGGTGGCTACGAACTCAAGCAGCAAGGACAACAACGGTATCTTCCACGTAAGAAGCGCAGCCGGTGCAGGTCTGAAGGACTTCAAGGTGATGAACAACCTGTTCTACTCAATTCTCATCGAGGCTGTGCCAAGCAACGCCGCAGGCTTCCCTAAGTTCCGCAGCAAGACCGGTCTCGACCCTAACACAGTCGTGAACAACTACTTCTACAACTGCGAGGAAAGAGAGGACAAGGCAGCATACTCATTCTGGAGCTTCTTCACCAAGGAGGCTGCAACGACAGGCGGCGGCGCAATACTTCCTGCAGACCCTTGCAAGGATGCTGCAAATGGTGACTTTACCCTCGTGAACGGTGTTGCGATGAACGCCAACGTGGGCGACCCTCGCTGGAACAGCATGCGTGGCAGCGTACCTTCTTCGGAGATTACCGTAAAGTCACTCGACGAGCTTCTTACCGCCATCTCTGCAAGCAAGTCAACCATCACCCTTGCAGCAGGCCAATATGACCTCACGACTGTTGGTGCGGACGTTACCGAAGTTGCTAACGGCAAGATCAGCATCAACTCATCACTCAACCTCATAGGTGAGAAGGGTGCAGAGTTCATAGGCGGCTTCATCTTCAAGGAAGGATCCGACAAGTTCAGCATCAACGGCCTCACTCTCAACGGAAAAAACACCGTCGACAATGTCTTTGAGATTGCCGATGAAACTGCCGACATGACTTCGGTATCCGTGAAGAACTCTGTCATCAAGGCTTACAAGAACCGTCTGTTCTACATGAACGTGACAGGAAAGGTAGCTTCCGTCGAATTCCTCGGCAACTCCATCCAGGGCGTTACCGGAGGTGATTTCACAGGCGGTGACTTCATCGACATACGCAAGGGCACCTCAACGGCCATCAAGTTCCAGAACAATACCATAAGCAATGCGGTGCGCACCTTCGCACGCATAGACGCGGCCACTGTTCTCAACTCGTTCCTCGTTGCCAACAACACTTTCTACAACATTTGCTTTGTCGACAGCAAGGACAACAACGGCATCTTCCACGTAAGGGCGACGTCTCTTAACGAATCTGCATATATCGTGAAGAACAACATCTTCGCGGCAATGCACAGGGCAGCAGAGGCTCCTCAGAACACTGCGGGATATCCTAAGCTTGTTTCCACCAACGTTGCGAGCAAGATTCCAACCTTCATCCACAACTACTTCCAGGACGTTGATACCGCAGAGGGCTTCAACTTCTGGACCCTGAACCGTGTGACTGAGGAAACTGCAACCGCAGCTTACGGTATCGTGCTTAACGAATCTCCTTTCAAGGATGCGGCAAACGGCGACTTCACCCTCGTGAACGCCCTTGCAGCATCAGAGAGGGTCGGTGCAACCGACTGGCATGCATACGCGGAGAAGTACAGCACCCCAAGCTTCGAGGTTGCTTCTCTTGAGGACTTCATCATGGCAATCAATGCCGGCAAGACCAACATAACCCTTGCCGGCGGTGTTACCTACGACCTCTTCACGGCAACTGACCCTAACGTTGCCAACGGCGTGCTCAGCCTGACCGGTGACTTCACGCTCAACGGCAAGCTCAGCCACGGAGTCAAGCCTACCCTCATAGGCGGCTTCAAGCTCTTTGCCACCGAAGGCGGACTTACTCTCAACAAGCTTCACCTCCTCGGTGTGTCCGGAGACAACAAGGTAGGCAACATGATTGACATCGACGCCAGCGCTGTTATTAACGGCATAGTCCTCAAGGACAATGATATAGAGCAGTATGCGAATCGTCTTGTCAGCGGCTCGGGCGCATCTTCGTGCGGTCCTGTCAGCATAGTCGGCAACAGGGTTTCCGACTTCGGTACAGGAGGCGACTTCATTGACTTCCGCAGCGGTTCCGTAAGCAGCATCAAGGTATTCTCAAACACCTTCGAGAATGGCATACGTACCTTCATCCGCTGTGACGCCGGAGTCGTATGCGGTGCAGTCAACATTGAGAACAACACCTTCTACAACCTGGGTTCAGTGGACAACAAGGACAACAACGGCATACTCCATATAAGGAGCACTACAGCTACTTCAAATCCTCGCCAGATTGTGGTGAAGAAGAACATCTTTGCAGGCATGCACCGTGCAGTGGATACTCCAACAAATTCTGCGGCGGGCTTCCCTCACCTCATCTCGAAGACTTCTGCGGCAATAGCCGTTCCTACCATTACTGACAACATCTTCTTCGACATCGATGACCATGCTGATTTCGGATGGTGGAAGTACCTTCCTGAAGACAAAGAGGCGGCAAGGCAGACAGTTGTTGAAACGTCTCCTTTCGTTGATGCCACTAAGGGCAATTACACCGTAACGACAGCATACAAGGGCTACGGCGACCTTCGCTGGTAACACGCACAAACACGGAGGGGGCGTTCATCTGATGAAGAGCGCCCTCTCTTATTACCAAAACAAATTGAACTATTGTCGTAATTTAACGAAGAGTAACAATGAACAATCCTTTTTCACTTGAAGGCAAGAACGCCTGGATCACCGGCGCTTCTTACGGGATCGGCTTCAACATTGCCAAGGCATTCGTGGATGCCGGCATCAAAAACATCATTTTCAATGACATCAACGAGGCCGCTCTCGAGAGAGGTCTGAACAATTACAAGGAAGCCGGCATAACGAACGTTCACGGCTATGTCTGCGACGTGACAGACGAAAACGCAATCAAAGCTCTCGTGGAGAAGATTCATGAGGAAGTCGGCCAGATTGACATACTTGTAAACAACGCAGGCATCATCAAGCGCATTCCCATGCACGAGATGGAGCGCAGGGAGTTCCAGCAGGTCATAGACATAGACCTCGTAGCTCCTTTCATCTGCTCATCAGCAGTCCTTCCGGAGATGATGGCACGCCGCGAAGGCAAGATCATCAACATCTGCTCAATGATGTCGGAGCTAGGACGCGAGACCGTATCTGCGTACGCCGCAGCCAAGGGCGGACTCAAGATGCTCACCCGCAACATCTGCTCTGAGTACGGCGAGTACAACATACAGTGCAACGGCATTGGCCCCGGCTATATCGCAACCCCTCAGACCGCACCTCTGCGCGAGAGGCAGGCTGACGGCAGCCGTCATCCGTTCGACAGCTTCATCTGCGCCAAGACTCCGGCCGGACGCTGGCTCGACCCAAGCGAACTCGCCGGTCCCGCAGTTTTCCTCGCATCTCACGCTTCAGACGCAGTCAACGGTCACATACTCTACGTTGACGGCGGCATACTCGCATACATAGGCAAGCAGCCGCAATAGCATCATGCCATGAAGTTGAACTGTACAGTGCGTCAGGCGTCAAGCAACGTCGACGCAAAGCACTACGACACAGCCCGCATACGACAGGAGTATCTCGTCGAGAACCTTATGGTCGCTGACGAAATCAACATGGTTTATTCCATGTTTGACCGCATCATCGCAGGCGGCGCCGTTCCAGTCAACGAGGAGCTGCTTCTCAGTGCACCCGAGGTTCTCCGCGCGGACTATTTCACCCAGCGCAGGGAGCTCGGCATCATCAACGTAGGCGGCACCGGCATAGTGAAGGTAGGTGACGAAGAATTCACCATTCCGAACAAGGAAGCCATATACGTCGGCAAGGGCAACCGCCACGTTTCATTCAGGAGCGAAGACCCTGGGCATCCCGCTCATTTCTATTTCAATTCAGCCACAGCGCACCGCGAGACCGGCATAAGGCAGGTCAGCAGGAAGGATGCTGTCGTCATGCATTGCGGAAGCCTCGAGGAAAGCAACGAGCGCACAATCAACCGCCTTCTCGTTAAGGAGGTTGTGCCTTGCTGCCAGCTTCAGATGGGTATGACTGAGCTCGCTCCGGGCAGCACCTGGAACACCATGCCAGCTCACACCCACGACCGCCGTATGGAGGTTTACTTCTACTTCGACCTTCCTGAGGATGCAGCCGTATGCCATTTCATGGGCGAACCTCAGGAAACCCGCCACATCTGGATGCACAACGAGCAGGCAGTGATTTCTCCGCAGTGGAGCATACATTCCGCCTGCGCGACCCGCAACTACACCTTCATCTGGGGCATGTGCGGCGAGAACGACGATTACGGTGACATGGACTGGTGCGCAACCACAGATCTCAGGTAAGCCATGAAAAGGACGTTGATCATACTCGCGGCTGTTGCTGCGCTGTTCTGCAGCAGTTGCCAGGCACCTTCGGAGAAGAAGGTTATGGCTAGGTACGTTCCCGAGAGGATGGACGACTTCGTATGGGAGAACAATCTCGTATGCTACCGTGCCTACGGAGAGGCCCTGGAGGGTAATCCCACCTCTCCGGGCTTTGACATCTGGGTGAAGCTTCCGGGCAGGCTCGTGGCCGACGAGTGGTACAAGGGTGCTCTCGAGGACGAAAGCTACTACCATCACGATCATGGCGGAAAGGATTGCTACAAGGTGGCTGTCAGTCTCGGAGGCGGTGCGTCAACTCCTCTGGTGGACAGTACCCTCGTTTTCCCTGCCACAAACTACCGTTCCTATGAGCTTATTTCGGAGAGCGATACCGAGATCAGCTTCATGCTCAACTACCCTGCCTGGGATGTGAACGGAGTCCAGGTGTCACTCTCGAAGAAAATCACCGTCACTGCCGACAGCTATTTCTGCAAGGTTGAAGATGTCTACAGCGGCGAGTTCGAGACGCTTCAGATTGCTGCAGGCATTTTCACCCATGAGGTGGAGGAGAGCATGGTCGGTGGTGACAGGCTCGCTGTCTGGGAGCATGCTTCAGACCAGAGTGTGGAGCCGGAAGACGGCATGCTGGGTGTTGCGGTCTATGTACCGGGCGCAGAGTCGGTCTTCCCTCTTGAGAGTGGCAAGCCTCATATTGTTGCAACCAGGACCGTGAAGCCGGGCGAGACCTTCACCTATTACTTCGGCAGCTGCTGGAGCAAGGGCGACATCAAGGACGCAGCTACCTGGTTCGAGCAGGTCAAGGCTCTGTA
>JABUTS010000179.1 GCA_021443565.1 Bacteroidales bacterium
GGGTGGAGTATGTTTAAGGGTATGGATTCTACATTGAGTTCCCTGAGTTCAAAGGCGAGCTCTATTCTCTGCTTCATACTTTCACCCATGCCTATTATTCCGCCGCTGCATGTTTCCAGGCCCGCCTCCGCTGCAGCGCACAGGGTTTCCAACTTCTGATGGTGGGTGTGGGTGGTGCAGAGCTTCCCGAAATATGATGCGGAGGTCTCAAGATTGCAGTGGTAGCGGCTTACCCCGCTGTTCTTTAATGCAACGAGACTGTCCTTGTCGAGCAGGCCCAGCGATGCGCACAAGGATATGCCTGTGTTCTCTTTCAGATGCTTCACCATTCCGCATATCCTTCCCAACTCCTGCTGATTGGGTTTTCTTCCGCTCGTGACGATGGAAAATCTCCTAAAGCCAAATGCTTCGCTCTCGCGGGCACATTTCAGGCACTCTTCTTCCGAAATCAGACCATAGACCTTTATGCCCGTCTTATGATGGGAGGACTGGGCGCACCAGCTGCAGTTTTCCGGGCACAGGCCGGATTTTGCATTCACGATGGAGCACATGTCAAAGTCCCGCCTCGCCAAGCTTCGGGTAATCCTGTGAGACGCCTCGCATAGCGCTTCCCTTTCCGTATCACCACCCTGCGCCGAGAGCCATTCCGCATCTTCGAAAGAGATTGTCCCTCCGCCGATAACCTGATCCGCCAGTTCATGAATACGCTGAATATTGCTCTTTTCCATGGCACAAAAATATGAAGTTCTTTCCGATATACACGCGGGGAATAAGCCGTATTTTACTATATTTGCGTGATACCACTTGAAAAACACAATGTTACGGGCGGACTCCTGCGAGGTGTCGCGAGGCAAGTCCCGATGAATCTTCTAAACTATAAAATATGAACTGCAGATATCTATATTTGGTTGCGGCATTGACAATGATCATAGGCTGCGCAAAACCCGATGACGGCTCCGACAGCGGTGATGATTCCAAGGTGGATCCCGCTCCGGTCGAAAAACCGGGAACCTTCCATACGGACGAGTCTCTCACCATTGACCTCGGGATGCCGGTGAAATTCGGTTCCTCAGGGCATATCAGCATCTTCAAGAGCGATGGAACCAAGGTTGATGACATAAATCTTGCAGATCTTGCCGGGGTTACCATACGCGAGGACGGAGTCATGATTCCGAATAACCAGATTACCGACGCCTCTAAGATGACCACCTTCATGGATGCTCTCGGCTCGAAGTCGTCATACCGCCGCATAGTCCACTACACCCCGCTGCGTATAGACGGGAACAACCTGATAGTCAAGCCGCATTCTTCCGTCCTCGAATTTGACACCGAATACTATGTGACAATAGATGCCGGTGCGCTCGAGGGCTTTGGCGGAATCGAGGCTGGGAAAAAAACTTTCAAGACCGTTTCCAAGCCGGCGGCCGGAACAGAGATTTCGGTTGCTCCGAGCGGAAAGGCTGATTTCCGTACCATTCAGGGTGCGTTGAATTATGCCATGGGAAGTTCCTCGGCCATGACCATAAAGGTAGCCTCGGGAACCTATGAGGAGATGCTATATCTGCGTGATTGCAAGGATTTGACCATCAAAGGTTTCAATAGCTCAGCATCCCGCATTTCCTATCCGAATAACGAGGGCTGGATGAATGGGAGCGGCAGCGGCACCTCGTCTGTCCCTTCCATCAACGGAACCATAGGCAAGAACGGCGGACGTTCAATCTTTCTGGTCGAGAACTGTGACAACCTCAAGCTCGAAAATATCACTATCGAAAACACTTATGGCAATGAGAAGGGGCAGGCGGAGTGCATCTACTTCAATTCCGGCTCCAACAAGCACCGCCTGAATGTGGAAAACTGCGCGTTTGTCTCGCTTCAGGATACCTTCCTCTGCAAGGGTATATGCTACGTTCACAACAGTCTCATCGCCGGTCATTGCGACTATATCTGGGGCTATCCTGATGTGTGCCTGTTCGAAGATTGTGAAATCCGTACCCGTGCGAAGGGCTATATAGTCCAGGCACGCGTTCCTTCCAAATCCAGCAAAGGATTCATCTTCCTGAACTGCCGCCTGACGGCGGAGAGCGGACTTGCGGACGAGTCGGTATGGCTGGCACGCTCGGGAGGAAGTTCGGACTACTATGACAATGTGCTCTTCGTCGGATGTAAAATGTGCGGAGCCATACGCAAGGCTGGCTGGTGCACTGACGGAGGCAAGGCTCCGAATCCGTCGGTTGCGACAGCTGCTTCGGGGTGGAGGGAATATAATTCAGTCGATTCCAAAGGAACGGCAATCACTTCGGGCCGCGCTTCATGCGGGCTTATACTGAACGCATCCCAAGCCGCTCCATATCTTTCAAAGGATCTGATATTGAATTGATTTCCTGGGATAAAAGGAAGGTTATTCTTCGTAAAGCAGATACCTGCTTCTCGTGGATTTGAATGTCTCCACGTCACTGGTCCAGGTGGCCTTTATTTCTTCTGCGCATCTGCCCTCCTCTATCATACGGCGTATGTCACCACGCCCTATCAATTTCTCGAAATTGCTTCGGAAGAAAGAATCCCCCACATTCATGGCGTTGTAGGCATCTATGATATATGACAAGTCAAGTCCCCTTGCGATAATATCTTCATCCGACATCCATTCCAGACTCTCACCGTAGCATAGTTGGTCGAGGTGTGGCGGGTTTTTAGCCCCGAGTATGCTCCTTGGGGTGAATGAGAATGTGCGGCCTGGCATATCCGGGTGGCCGTATATGATGAAAGGCTTTTCCGTGCCGCGGCCAAGGCTCATTATTGTGCCTTCAAACAGGCAGGTGGAAGGGTAGAGATATACAGCCTTCATCTCCTTAAGGTTCGGTGAAGGTGCGACGGGAAGTCTGTATCTGGTCTGGTGCGTGTACCCCTTGCATGGGATGACTGTGAGCTTTATGAGTTTCCTTCCGCCCTCCAGCCAGCCTTCCCCCTCTGCCATAAGAGCTATTTCTCCCATAGTCATGCCGTGAACCACTGGTATTGGCAAACGCCCTATACCTGAACGATATTTCATATCAAGGACTGGCCCATCGACATACATTCCCAGCGGATTAGGCCTGTCCATCACCATGAACTCCTTCCCGTATTCCGTACATGCTTCCATCAGACGAATCATGGAGACATAATAAGTGTAGAAGCGAAGCCCTACGTCCTGTATGTCGCATACAATCACGTCAATGTCTTCCATGATATCAGATGACGGCTTTTGTGACGGGCCGCCGTATAGAGATATTATCGGAGTCCCGGTTTTCTCATCCACGCTGCTTCCAACCCCTTCTCCTGCATCTGCGGTCCCTCGAAAACCGTGCTCTGGAGAGAGAATATAGCGGACATCCAGACCTTTTTCAAGCAGAATGTCGAGAGTGTGCCTGCCGTCTACAATCCCGGTCTGATTGCTGAACAGGGCAATCCGCTTCCCCTCAAGTTCCGGCAGGTACAGTGAATGCCGGGCAGCTCCAACCGTCACGTCTTGTCCCATGCAGGACAGCTGGGTAAGGGAAAAGACAATTATCGCGAATAGTCTTGCAATCTTCTGCATAGGGTTACTTCAGTTTGTCGCTGTCGTCCGTATCGACAGGCTCGAGGTACATTATCTTCTTCCCGTGGGTCTTGGCATATCCGATTTCGGAGCGGGTGCTGCCGCAAAGGGTTATGATGGGGTAGGAGGGCATGTTTTCAGTTGAGCGGTTTGCCGTCAATCAATCTCAAATTCTCCTTCGGGAAGCGGGGTGAGGCCATCGCGAAGGCGGCGGGGCATCTTATTCAGCACTTCGTTGTAGGAATGGGCGATGATGTGCCGTGCAAAAGCCGCATCCACGGATGGGTGCTCGAAGTCCGTCATATTCCAGTAACGCTTGTTCATATGCCACGCCGGCTCCACTATGTCGAGGTGGCTGTCCCGCAACAGGCGGGCATAGTCCGGGTTGCACTTGAGGAACACATACCGGCAGTACTTCGGGATGAACATCAGCATAGCGAACATCTTACCCCTAACCTTGAACACCACGGTATCCTCCCCGAAGCATTGGGTTTCCTCAGCCTCCGGCATACTCAGGCAGATGTCGCGAATTTCTTCAATGTTCATTATCCTATGTACTCTTTCTGTTACTCACGCAAAGATAAGAGATATCATCAAATCGTCAACACAATTAGTCCAGTCACCACGTGTTGTCTGTCTTCGGGGCGTGACACCGTCCCTTTCCCCGGCAGAACCGTGCCTGCCCCACTCCTCGTCATGGCAGTGCACATATAGTTCATCCGTGCCACACCATACGCAGCGGCCGTCCACAATATTCTGCATGGGGCTATTTCAGTATGTTACTGTCGGCTGCATCCACAGGCTCAAGCCATTCGTTAGAATGTTCGGCTTCCACCTTTGTCTCGTAGGTCAGATGCTGCATCCAGCTGTCAATCAGCAGCACAGTCTCGGGGTCGTCGGCAGGGAAGAAATAGTCATAGGCCAGGTTGCCCTCCTCGGCACGGATTTCAGCCACAACACCGCTGGCGGTCATCTCCTCGGTGAAGGCACGTGCGCTGCCGTCCTCGCCGGTGTAATAGATTTGATTGTAATAGGCCCTTTGTCGGCCTTCAGATTTGAGCAGGAAAGTGCCATTATCGTGGTTATTGCCAAAAGTGTTCTTTTCATATTCTGGTGTTAGTCTTGCAAATTTACGAAATCCCGCTGCATATCACCGAAAGTCGTGATGAAACGGATCGGACACGCTTCCTACTCCTCGATGAAACCCTACATCGACATCATCGATTCCATCAAGGCCATCGAAATGGCCAAGATGAATTTCATGGACTGAGGAAGTGTATCGGTCGTAAAAAGGTTCAGTGAAAAGTTCATGGAACTGTTCAGATAAAGTTCAGATAAGACCGTTCAAGTAATTTGGGATATCAAGCAACTTACAGGGAGAGATGGTATTTCCTGTAAAGCGGAGATTTGTTACCTTTGTAAAGCCAAATCCGAATTTATGAAAAAACCCATCT
>JABUTS010000174.1 GCA_021443565.1 Bacteroidales bacterium
CGCCCGCGGCCTCATGAGCGGGTGTCGCGAACGAAGTGAGTGACGGGACGAAGTCGCGAAGCGACGGAGGGTTGGCGCCTGCCCCCTCCGGGCCATAACTCCCTAAACCATCGTGTCCGCGAGAATCTCCTTGGACTTTACAGGATTTGCGTAGATGTCGAGGAAAATGTGACGCAACTCAGCCCTGTTGAGTTCAGGCTCGACGGTATCCAACTGCTTGTTCATATATCCATAGAACCAGTCATAATCCTCCTGCGTGTACATGGAAGCATACTTGCGGCCCGGATAAAGGCAGTCGTATGCAATATAATTGTTCTTGAACAGCTTATAACCTTCAATAACCCTGATATTCACGCAACGGCGAATCCACTGGTAGCGGTCGTTCTTGTCACACTGGGCGGCAGCATTGATCTCCGCATCAGTCAGAGGGGCACCTATATTAAGATGTATATTGCCCTTGTACTGCTTTATGCCTGTCAGAATGCTGTTCAAATCCTCGCCCTCCTGCTTCACATACTTATGACGCTTTGAAATATAAAGCTCCCGCGCCTTCAGTATATCGCAAGGCTCAATCTCATACGAGATGCTCATCGGTATGATGTTGAGCTCCTTGAAATTCTGCTCGAAATCTCCCTTGCCGCTCATGTCGAGCATCTTGAGAAGCCCCTGCTCAGTGGTGTCAAGACCATCCTTGGTGCGGCCCTGACGCTGTGCAAGCCATATCGAGCTCCTGTCGCTGGTTATATTCAGACGGATATACTCGGAAAGCATCTGAGACGAAAGATAAAGTTCCCGTGCGGAAATGCCCCTGACAACCTTGATCATTCTGTTGGAACGTATGAGGCTTTCTATGAACTTGTTGGTGATGAGATTGTCACCAACGGCAATCTGTGTCGTCGGAAGCCCGTTCTTGAAAAGCACCAGCTGGGTGATGGCCGGGTCAAGAATGATATCCCTATGGTTGGACAGAGCAAGAAACTTTCCGTTCCCGTTATTTATTATATTGTTGATTCCGTCGTATGAAAAGGTCTTGGCAGTATGATCCAACACCCATTGGACAATCTTGCTCATCACAAGAATCTGAAAATCGTCCACGCCCTTGCAGCTCTTCAGCAGATTCGGCAGATATTCCGGACTTTCATTCGGGAAGAAATAGCTCGAAATTGTTGAAACTCCAGGATGGTTGGCCACATAATGAAGTGCTTCAACAGCCTCATTATCAGAGTACGGTTTGATGCTTTCAAATCTAGAGAGATCTTCCATATAAGGTGGTTTGGCGGTTTATTGTTCCAGTACGTTTAGACAAAGATAGGATTATGCGGGCGAAAAGCCAAATTTGTTTTGGGCCCAGGCTCAGCGACGGTGAAGAAGAGAACTGTCACCGTAGCTCAGGAAGCGATACCCGTTTGCCATCGCATGATCGTAGATTCGGCGCCAGTCCCCTCCCACGAATGCGGAAATCAGCAACAACAGGGTGCTCTGAGGCTGGTGGAAATTAGTCACGAGATGGTCGACTATGCGGAAGCGGAAGCCGGGGACTATGATGATGCGCGTGCCGAGGTTCAGAGCCTCCAGTTTCTCCCTGTCAAGATATTCTATGATGGCCTGCAGGGCCTCTTCTGTAGTATATGGATAAGACCTTTCGTAAGGCTCCCACTGTCCGACCTCGGACGGAAAACCCTGCTCCAGACACTTCACTCCAGCGTAATAAAGCGACTCCAGCGTTCTTACCGAAGTAGTACCCACAGCCACCAGACCCTTTCCGTTTGCCAGCAGCCTCTCGAGGAAACCCCGTTTGACAACAACCGGCTCCCTATGCATCTCGTGGCTGCTTATATCCCCTCCCTTCACCGGCAGGAAGGTACCCGCACCCACATGCAGGCACACCGTTTCCCTACTGATACCCCTGCGGGAAATCTCCTCCAGCACCTCCTCTGTAAAGTGGAGTCCGGCAGTAGGAGCGGCAACGGAGCCGCGGAACCTGGCATATAAAGTCTGGTAACGTTCGAGGTCGATGTCTTCAGTCTCCCTGTTGAGATATGGGGGAATGGGAACGTTTCCGCAGAGTTCCAGCACAGCCGAAAACGGTGTACCGCCCTTCCAGCAGAAACGCACTACGGCGGTTCTCCCCTCCTTCGCGACCAGTTCCGCCTTCAGGTCAAGGGCTCGCAGATCATCATGGCCTCCGCCTTCCGGCAGATACAGGCTCAGACTGTCCTGCTTCCATTTCTTCGAGTTCCCCACTATGCAGCGCCAGACGCAACTCTCGCATTCATTGAAGATGAGGGCATAGTCGTTCGGATGCACGGGCTCAAGGCAGAAAATTTCTATGGCAGCTCCCGAATCCTTTTGGAAGTGAAGACGGGCCGGAACAACCTTGGTATCGTTAAAAACCATCATGGCACCCTCTGGAAGCAATGAGGCTATCTCTCCGAAACAATGGTCGGAAACCACCCCCTCGTCATATTCCAGAAGTTTAGACATGTCTCTCCGCGCAAGAGGGTATTTGGCTATTCTTTCATCAGGCAGGTCATAATTGAACTCTGCCATATCTATATGGGGAATCATCTCTGCATTCAATATTTCCGCAAAAATACGGAGTTTGTCCGATATACGGAAATCTCTCAGGTTTAATCATGTTACCACACAGATCTACAACTCTATACCAAAATTTGCTTCACAAATGTAAATTACACATACCCGACAGGCAGCGGAAACGTGAATTTCGCCCCATGATGCAAGATGTAAAACAAATAAATCTAATTTGATAATTACCCATATTATATATCACTTATTTTCAGCTATTTATATACATTTACCTAACCTACAATAACACATACATATATAAATATACCACCAGAAGCGACTCCTGTGCCGGAAATATGGCGAAATAAATAAAAGTATAATATAAGTATATTGCTATAATTCAGCTATTTAATATGATTGATATAAATAATGGATTTATCTCTTGGGGAAACGATGTAACATCCCTTTCATTCTTTTGTGTATAGTTGTAACTGTTTTGAATTTACAAATGTTTGCGTAACTTTGTAAAACAGCATTTTACATTTATGAACGAAAGGCTCGAACAGTTCATCAAAGCCGAGAACATCACTCAGGCCAAATTCGCGGACACTCTGGATGTCGCCCGCGCCAGCATCTCCCACATTCTTGCAGGAAGAAACAAACCAGGCTACGATTTCATCACTAGCCTGATGGATCACTACCCCGATCTGAACATAGAATGGCTGCTGACAGGCAAGGGAAAAATGTATAAATCAAAGTCATTGGCAGAGAACGAAAAGAAGACTGCCGATTCCCCCTCCCTCACCGATAGCCCTCTTGCCGTAAACGGTAGTACCGGCCTGCTGTTCGGAGACGACGAACCATACGAACTTGCGGAAACTCCGCGAGAAACGGAAATTTCCCGTACACCACGCTATGCCCAGGCAAATATTCAGGCCACGCAAAGGGAGCACACCCCTTCCAATCTGACCTTAAGCCCTGCAGCAAAGCGTGTTGCAGATAAAATTGTGGTCTTTTACTCTGACGGAACTTTCGAAGAAATAAGGCTGGGTTAGGCCTGTAGCACCCTGCCAACTATCGAAAATAGTTCCTAACTTTGCAGGACCAGAACAAAGTGTAATGTATAAGCATCTCATACGACCGCTGCTCTTCCTTCTCAAGCCAGAAGCAGCCCACAACCTAACCTTCCGTCTTCTCAGGATAGGACGCTGCATTCCTTTCTTCAGGGCAATATGCCGTAAGATATTCTGCGGCACCTACCCGTCACTTGAAAGGGAACTTTTCGGCCTCAGATTCCCAAATCCCGTAGGACTGGCGGGCGGACTTGACAAGAACGGAGAGTTCTACAACGACCTTGCAAACTTCGGCTTCGGCTTCGTGGAAATAGGCTCCCTCACGCCTCTCCCTCAGGACGGAAACCCAAAGCCGAGGCTCTTCCGCCTGCCCGCAGACAAGGCCATAATCAACCGTATGGGAATCAACAACAAAGGCGTTGCCCATGCCATAGAAAACCTCAGGAAGAACAAGCCGGGAATCATAGTTGCCGCTAATATCTCGAAAAACCACAACAGCCTTAACGACGAGTGCTCAAGGGATTACGAGACAGCCTTCTCCTACCTTTACGACTATGTGGACATGTTCGTCGTGAACATCTCCTGCCCCAATGTGGAGGGCCTGACCGACCTTCAGGACATAAGTTTCCTGTCAGAGATAATAGACAGGCTCATAGACAACAGGGCATACCACGACGAGTCCAAGCCTATACTCGTAAAACTGTCGCCCGACCTCTGTCTGGAGCAGATTGATGAAATCCTCAATTATCTCGTTCTGGCCGGCGTTGACGGCGTCGTGGTAAGCAACACCACCCGCAGCCGCGACAACCTCCCAAATACCCGCGAAACAGCCCTTTCCATAGGCAAGGGCGGCCTCTCCGGCGCTCCGCTTTACAGCAAATCCCTTCCTCTCGTGAAACATGTTCATGAAAAGACGGCCGGCAGTCTTCCCATCATCGCTTCGGGCGGCATAATGACTCCTGAACAGGCAAAGGAAATGCTCGACGCGGGAGCATCACTCGTGGAAATCTACAGCGCCTTCATCTACGAAGGTCCCGGCATCATCAAGAAAATCAACAGCTACCTTTCGGCAGAGTAAAGGCTGCCACACGCCCCTCAAGGGCATAAAACCAACATCTATGATTACGGCTGCAATATGCACCATAGGCGATGAGATACTCATAGGCCAGATAGTCGACACCAATTCGTCCGTCATTTCCAGGGCTCTTGGAGAAATCGGCATAAAGGTCTCCAAAATGCTCTCCATAGGAGACAGCGACGAGGAGATACGGGGCAATATAAGCACTCTCCTGAAGGAAAACAACATTGTTATAACCACTGGAGGACTGGGACCTACAAAAGACGATATCACCAAAGCCGCCCTCGCGTCACTCTCAGGCGCGTCAGGCACGGTCAGACACGAAGGCCA
>JABUTS010000227.1 GCA_021443565.1 Bacteroidales bacterium
ACAACAGCGACTGCCGCCATGATTGCAAAGATGGGGTGCCAGCCGAACTTGTCGGACAGGAGTCCTATTCCCCAGCCCGTGAAGATGGTGCTGACATAGCTCATCAGTCCTATCAGACCAACTGCTGAAGAAGCAGCCTTCTTGGTCACATGGTTCGATGCCACAACACCCAGAAGCGCCTGAGGTCCGTAGAGGAAGAATCCTGCAACGGCAAGCACGATAAGGAAGAGGACTGCATTGCCGCTGTCCTGGATGAAGTGCAGTGCCATCAGGCAGAGAGCCACAAGGAACATCTCGATTGCGCAGACCCTTTGGGTCTTGCTATGGAAGAGATGATCTGAGATCCACCCAGCGCACAGCATGCCAAGGCAGCCGGCTACCTCGAAGATTGCCACGGTCCATCCGCTCAGAGTCTGGCTCAGTCCCATTCCCTGAAGGAAGGTCGGGCCCCAGTCAAGTACCACGAAACGCACGATGTATACAAACAGGTCGGTGATGGCAAGAGTCCATACGACAGGACTGAGGAACACTCTCCTGATCAGGAACTGGCGGTATGCCTTCGGATCGTCGGCCTTGTCGTCAAGCTCCGTGTGCATGCTCGGAAGCTCATCGAGCCCAACTGACTTGGGGGTGTCGCAGAGCGTGATGATGATAAATAAGACGCCGAAGAGCGAAATTGCCGCCGGAATCCAGAAGCACAGCTGCCATGACGTTATATAACCGCAGATGACGGCGGCAACGAATGCCCCAGCGCTGTGCGAAATGTTCCAGATGCTCATTTTTGTCGCCAGTTCGGTAGGAGGAATCCAGTTCACCATCAGGCGGTTGCATGGCGCGTATCCACAGCCTTGGAAAATCTGGTTGATGACATACAGGATGGCCATGATGGTCACAATTCCTCCGACAAAATCCGGCCCCTCAACCGCTCCGGTAAATAAAGCGGAGAGCTTGGCACTCCATCCGAAGAGGAAGTTCATCAGCACGCAGACGCTGAGCCCGATGACAAGATGCCAGCGTGCATTCGCCCGGTCCGCGATTATTCCGTTGATGAATTTCGACACACCATAGATGATCCCGCCGGCTGAAAGGATGGCTCCGAAACTTGCGTTGCTTATCCCGTACTGCTCGTGGAGCATAGGCATGGCAAAGGAGAAGTTCTTGCGCACGAAGTAGAACATCGCATAGCCGATCATCGAGCAGATGATCACCCTCCACTGCCAGTAATTGTAGCTGTGCTTGGTCTGTTTCATTTAGAATCTTGTATTCTGCATCTCGTGGATAGTCTTTCTGTCCAGAGGAATGCCGATGAATTCGGTAGGGTAGTCGGTTTCGATGATGTCAGGCTCTGCGAGCACGTCTCTCATATAGGCTTTGCGGCGGTCACTTTCGTTCTTGACCTTATCCGATCCCGCAGTGATCGAGGTCATGATCATTACGCCCCTGTCGTGGAGTTTCCTGTAGACAGGTGCCATCTCGGGGTCTACATAGACGCGGATATACGCCATAATGTGATCCCATGGGATAATACCGTTCTCGTAGGTTTCGAACATCTCCGGAGAGGAAATCTCCACGCAGAAGATTACGTCGCGCACACCATTGTCCCAATAGTACTTAGTTTCTTCGTATGAGCGTGTGCTGAGCATGATGTTATGGAACTTGTGCCAGTCTCCGCCTTCGCTGAGCTGCCTTATGTAGAAGTCGAGTGCTGCCTTTTTCCTTTCTTCACTTACACCCTTAGTGTTGATGTACTTGTTGTCGAAATTGAAGATGACCTTGTCCTGCCCCCATTCAAGAACCTCCTGGAGGGTAGGGATGGTGTAGTCGGTGACATTGCCCTGACGGTCCACCAGCTTGAGTTTCGAGAGCTCTTCTCTGGTCATCTCTTCAACGGGACCCTTACCTGTAGTGGTGCGGTCCAGGGTGAGATCGTGCATAAGCATCATCACGCTGTCTTTCGAGAATGAGAAATCAATCTCGAAGAAGGTAGGCATCATCGAGAGGGTCTTCTCGCATGACGGAATGCAGTTTTCGGGAAAACCTTCCTGCATACCTCCGCGGTGGCCGCTGATAATCAAGTCCTTGCCGGGGCTGTAGCGGAAGAATTCCTGGAGCTCTTCGAAAGAGCTTGCAGTCCACTTGTGCTCTATGCGCTCAGGCTCCTTCGCGCCATTGCAGCACGAAGAAGCCATTGCGACGATAGATACGAAGAGAACTGTTCTGAATATGGTTTTCATCCAGTTCTATTTTTTTGTGCTCTCGCAGGTAATTGCACCGGCTGAGTAGCTGAGTTTTGCGGCTGCGTTCTGGCTGGCACCGAGCAGGACTTTGTCTGCAGGGACTTCTGTCTTGTAGTCGAAGGTCTTGGTGACGCCGTTCTTGTTGATTGTACGGGTCATTGTGCCGTAAATCTTGATGTTCTTGAGGGTGACCACAATGCTTGTCTTGCAGCGGCCTACAAGCACACCCGCGCAGCTTGAATTCTCCCAGCTGGTGTCGTCTTTCTTGCCTGAGTCTCCATCGTAATTGTAGATGGTTGTCGAGGTGATGTCGGCATCGATCGAGCAGTTCTCGATTGTGCTGTTGACGGTTGCCCAGCCTGAAAGTCCGCCGGTGTGCGCAAGTATGTTCTTGACTGTGGTGTTGTTGAGGACGTTGCCGAAGTTGTGGCAGTCCTTCATGCTGTTTGCAAGCATTCCGCTGATGCCTCCGATTGAGAACTCGGAAGCTCCGGCACCACCATTGCGTGCCTCAACGGTACCATAGTTGGTACATCCATCGAGTACGACAGTGCCTCCGACGATTCCGCCCATGCGGGTGGCACCTGTCTTGGCAGTTGACGACACGGGAGCATCGGAAAGCACAAATCCACGGTTTACACAGTTCCTGAGGGTGTTTGGAGTCACGTTCTTTTCCGCATTTGCATAAGCTGCGATACCTCCGAGGTAGCTGTTCCCCACGAAGTTGGTGGTGAAGGTGACATTGCCTTCGTTCACCAGATTCTCGAATATGTAGCTCTTGTCAGGGTCGATGCGGGCAATCACACCCGCAACGTCCTGGTATGCGCTTGCAGAAGCATCCTTGTAGGTTATCGCACCCTTGTTTGTACAATCCTTTACGCTGCCGTATGCATAGCCTATGACTCCCGCGATATGATTGGTACCCGTGCTTGCGAAGTCTGTGACAATGGTGCCTTCGTTGGTGTTGGAGTTGACGGAAGCCCCGTTTGCGAACGTTCCGATTACTCCTCCAAAGGTAACTCCGCCCTTTGTGAGCTTGACGGCAGCTTTGTTCGTACAGTTCTTCACAATTCCGCTTGCAGCTACTTCAGCGGCGATTACTCCGGCTGTTGTCGCGGCGCTTGGAGCGAAAGTACCTGTGACTGATAGATTTTCGAGGTCTCCGTTCACGCGGGCGAAAAGGCCTGCCTTGGCAGCATCGCCGGTATAGTTGATCTTGATGCTGTGCCCAAGACCATCAAAGGTGAGGGCTGCAGGGAGGGAATCGATAGGGAAGCAGTTCAGTGCTGTAGCATCAATGTCGGTGGAGAGGCTTACAACGCCGCTTGCGTTCTGCCAGCGTGCGAAATCCGGAGTCTCTGCCTTGACCTCCGCTGCGAAGAGGGCGAGTTCATCTGCAGAATTGATGCAGTGAGGACGGTCGTCCGCCTTCTTGTTCTGGGTAAGAGTGAATTTGAACGGATCCGTTCCTGTCGCACTTATCGTGAACTCTGCAGTACGGTCGGTGTCGAATGAGTCGTATGCCGGGAAGCTGATGGTGATTGTGCCGTCGTTGCTTCCTGACTTCGTGTAGTCTGTAACCCAGTCAGCGCTGGTGCTTACAGTCCATGAAACGTTTGAAAGCACAGAAACCTTTGCTGAAGTTTCCTGGGCTTCGACAGTGACATCCTTGGCTGCGAGGTAAGGACCTGCGCCGTCAGCATTGAAACTGCAGTTCTCGAGGACTACCTTGGCGGTGGTGGCTGAACCCTTGAACATCCAGTCCTCTATTGTTATAGGAGAAATGGTGATTCTCTTGCCAGTCTTGTCCACGATTGTACCTGCAATCTTGCAGTTCCTGATGGTGATGGCGCTGTTAGGGCGTCCTCCTATCATTCCAGCGGACTTTCCGTTGGTACCGGTGATGTCGATGAGAGCATCCTTTGTGGTGATGCAGTTTTCAATCACCGTCGCGGCCGACATACCCGTCGTGGTGATTCCTCCGAAGTAGTGGTTGCCCTGAGAGTTCTTTGCAACTATGCTTCCGCTGAAAGTACATCCGTCCACATGAGAATCTGACGTTGTCTCCTGGAAGCCGATGATTCCTCCGAAGCAACGGTCATATGCGGCCCCGCTGATTGTGACAGCGGCGCTGTTTGTACAATTGCTTACGCTGGTGCAAGCCTTGATGTAACCCACAATACCTCCGGCGCGGACCTTTGACGATGCCTTTATGTCTATGGTGCCGCTGAAATCGCAGTCCTTGAAGACAGCCTTGTACTTGTTTCCGGTAAAGAGGGCCACGGCCTGCGGCTTTCCGGCAATGCCTCCGAGATATGACCAGTCGGTGTTTTCGTTTGCCGAGTCGATCACGATGGATCCTCCGTTGTCGCAGTTGTCGCAGGTGAGAACGTCATCATCTGCGGCAGAAACACCGACGATACCGCCGATATTGTAATAAGCCTTGGCTGATTCGAGAGAGATTGTGCCCTCGTTCCTGCAGTCAGTGAGTGTAACCTTACCCGAAGTCTTGGCTGCAATGCCTCCCATGTTGACAAGGCGCTTTGCGGCTTCCGTTGCCCTAACCGTGAGATTTGCCCTGTTAGTGCACCCTGTAAGACTTCCACCAGCAATTTCAGCGGCAATACCACCGAGCTGGACTTCATTTGAAGGGTCCGTACAGGTGATTTTCCCGGCTACCGTAAGGTTCTTGACTTCACCCTTTAGAGTGCGGAAAAGCCCCGTCTTGGCAAGGGATGTTTCCACAT
>JABUTS010000218.1 GCA_021443565.1 Bacteroidales bacterium
TAAAAGTATTAGTATTATCTTGTCATGCAAATATAGCAAAAAATAAAAGAGAGCGTCTTTGCAGACACTCTCTTTGTAATAACACCTTTATTCACTAACCCACCTTTTCCACCTATCACCCTTTCGAGGTCTGAACCTCCATGGGTATTGCTTTATCTTTTCGAATGCAAATATAGGGTGGTGGTCAGTAAACAAAGTGCGAATTATACAAAAGCGATGCAACGCGGACACAAATAAAAATTATGATATGATAACGGATAAATTTCGAAATCGGAAACGCGTCGCCGTCTAATATTTTAGCTGTCAGTCTTTTGTGTTTTTGAGCACCCTTTGATAAGTCTGTCTGTAATTGAATCCCGAGGCTATTGCAATGTCATCCTGGCTTGCACCGGGATTATTTTTCTGAAATTCCCTTGCATATTCAATACGGCATTTGTTGATGTAATTATAGAAGCCTCCGAGCCTTTTTTTGCATACCTGGGACACATAAGTCCTGTTGCTGCCCACTGCGGTGGAGAGGTCGGCGAGGTTGAAGTGGCTGTCGAGGAAAGGCTTCGTCTCGTTCATGTAGTTGGTGATCTTTTCATAGAGGTCCTGTTCTCTTGCGAGTTCTACCTTCCCGCTTTCGTTGTATATCACCATGTCGTCCGCAACTTCCTCCTCGCGCTTGCTTTCTTCAAGAGGAATGGACGGATGGAGTATTCTCTTGAGCATTTCAAGGGATATGGCTGCGCTGAAAATGAAGGCCACGGTAAGCAGCCATTTCCAGTCGAAGAGGAAGATGAGCCAGAACAGCACGACTATCATGAAGGTGCAGTTCAGGGCCATTCCGGAATTTCTGAACGGACTGTCGCTGTCGTTCGAATAGTTGTCGAGCAGATAATCGTTGGTAACCTTGTAGAGGCGGGAAATGGAGCGGAAGCTGACCAAAGTCAGCAGTACTCCGTACACGAATATCACCAATTGTACATAAGGCTTGACGGCAGCAAGATTGTCGCCCCCTGTCAGGGCGAACGGTAGCATGAGAATCAGAAGGGTGTAGGGCGGACAGTAGAAAAAAAGCCTCTTTTTCCTTGTGGTCAGCATATTGAGGTCAAAGTACGGACTCATGCACAGGACCACCGATATGGACGGATAGACGAGAAGGCATGATTCCGTGAAGAGCCATGTGTCGGGCGAATCCGGGTGAATGATGTAGGGAATGCATGACAAGGATAAAAGGTAGAACACGGTCATTCTTCTTCTCGAAGGGTAGTAGCGCCTCCAATTGTCATCGTAGGGGCGGCACATGTGATGCCATCTGATGTATGCACAGCATACGGATACAGATATGAAAACGGTGGCGGAAAGTATTGACAGGCTAGTCAGGGTGTCTTGTTGTAGCATCTTTCTCAAATTAGGTGGAGTTGCAAGTTACACAATTGTATTGAAACAAGGTTAATTTTTCTTTCCGTTTTCGAACTCTTCTTCCAAAAGGTTTCATTTTGAAAATAATTGAAGTATATTTGCGTTCGAAACGAAACTGTGCTATTTCGTATTCAAAACTTGTAATTTACTGCAGAATATGTCAGTCGAAAGGAACGACAGGGAATATGATGTCATAATCATCGGAGGAGGCATCACGGGAGCCGGAACGGCTCGAGACTGCTCTCTCCGCGGATTGCGTGTGCTTCTGGTTGAGAGAAACGACATAGCTGACGGGGCGACGGGGCGCAACCATGGGCTGCTCCACAGCGGAGCCAGATATGCCGTGACCGATGCGGAGTCGGCAAGCGAGTGCATACGCGAGAATATGATTCTGCGCAAGATTGCGCGCAACTGTGTAGAGGAAACGGAGGGACTTTTTATCACCCTCCCCGATGACGACCTTGCCTATCAGGATAAATTCATAGAGTCATGTCTCAAGGCGGGAATCACAGCTGAAAAGATTGACCCGAAGGAGGCGAAGCTGATGGAACCTGCAGTCAATCCGGAACTTATAGGTGCAGTCAAGGTCCCGGACGGCTCGGTTGACCCTTTCCGTCTGTGTAGCGCCAACATCATGGACGCCCGCATGAACGGAGCTGTCGTCCTTACATATACCGAAGTTGAAGATTTCATCAACGAAGGCGGTGAGATCAAGGGCATACGCACCGTATGCAGAAAGACAGGGGAAAAGAAGGAGTTCCGCGCTCCCATAACGGTCAACGCCGCAGGAATCTGGGGCTCCCTGATTGCCTCGAAGGCCGGAGTGACAGTCAACATGTTCCCTGCCAAGGGTTCTCTCCTGGTATTCGGCCACAGGGTCAACAATATGGTAATCAACCGCTGCCGCAAGCCGGCGAATGCAGATATCCTTGTCCCAGGTGACACCGTCTGCGTCATAGGCACGACTTCCACCAGGGTTCCTTTCGAGGAGTGCGACAACATGACCGTGACTCCGGAGGAGGTCGACATACTTCTCAAGGAGGGTTCTATGCTTGCGCCTTCGCTTGCCTCCACCAGAATACTCAGGGCATACGCCGGCGTGCGCCCTCTCGTGGCGAGCGACTCCGATCCTTCGGGACGAAGCATAAGCCGCGGCATAGTCCTGCTTGACCATGAAAAGAGGGACGGACTCAAGGGTTTCATAACCATTACCGGCGGTAAACTCATGACTTACAGACTGATGGCAGAGATGGCTGCAGATCTGGTTTGTGCAAAACTGGGACGCAAATGCATATGCGTGACTGCAGATGCGCCTCTTCCTGGCTCTGAGTCAATGAATTACGCTCAGGTCTCCAAAAGACTGTGGACGCTACCGAGCATGGGCCAGAAGGCTTTGTCAGGCCGTCTGGGAGACAGGGCGGGTGACGTGAAATTCAACACGCCGGCTGAGAAGGCTCTCGTCTGCGAGTGCGAGGAGGTGACTGTGGCGGAAGTGCGCAACGCGGTGGAGAATCTCGGTGTCAACGACCTCGTTGACCTCAGGAGACGCACAAGAGTGGGCATGGGCACCTGTCAGGGCGCCCTTTGCGCCTGCCGCGCCGCAGGTCTCATCGAGAAGGCAGGGGGATGCAGCGAGAAGGCGAGGACCAAACTTTCGGACTTCCTCAATGAAAGGTGGAAGGGCATGTACCCTGCAGCATGGGGTGATACCCTCAGGGAAGCTCAGTATTCACAGATGATTTACAGGGGCCTCTGCGGCCTTGAATGATAAGGAGGACAGTTATGCAGTTTGATGTTGCCATAACAGGCGGAGGGCTTTCGGGACTGCTCTGCGGAATTAACCTTCAGGCCGGCGGACGCAAGGTGGTGATTGTAAGTTCGGGTGAGAGCTCTCTGATCATGTCTTCGGGAAGTTTCGAACTTCTCGGCAAGGCTGGCGGAAAGCGTGTCGAAAATCCCCTCGATTCGCTGGGAGAACTGCCGGCGGAGCACCCATATAATATAATAGGTAAGGAAGCGATGACCGTGATATGCCAGAAGCTCCCGGACCTGCTCGGCGACTGCGGAATCAGTGTCCGCGGAAGCGCGGAAAAGAACATGCTCAGGCTGACTCCGGTGGGAAGGTTCAAGCCGTGCTGGCTTGCCCTTGACAGTCTGTTCACCACTGACGGTTTCTCCGACCTGCCGTCATCCGTGCTCATTGCCCAGCCGGAAGGCTTCATGGACGCAGACAGTTCGTTCATGGCCGAAGCTCTCGAGAAGAAGGGGGTTTCATGCAGGATTGCCTCAATCTGCTTCGACGAGCTCTCGACTCTGCGTGGCAATGCTTCCGAGTTCAGGGCAGTTGCCATAGCACGGCAGTCAGACAGCACAACCTTCCTCGACAAGGTTGCGGCCTCCCTCACTTCTTCGCTGAAGGGCGAGAAACTCGTTCTCGTTCCAGCGGCCTTCGGTCTCCGGAACGACCACGCGATGAAATATCTTTCAGTGAAGACCGATGTCAGCGTTCTTTCATATCCCACCCTCCCGCCGTCTGCGCCGGGAGTCGCGATGGCTTCGAAACTCAGATGTGCCTTCGAAGGCCTGGGCGGAACATTCATAAACGGTGACACGGTCGAGTCTGCAGACATTGAGGACGGACTTGTGAAGGCCATCTACACCGAAAAGCTGGGCTCAGACCCTATAGTTGCCACTGATTACGTGCTTGCGAGCGGCAGTTTCCTCGGCAGGGGACTGCGCTCTGACATGAATCATATTTACGAACCGGTTTTCGGGGCCGACGTTGTCGCAGCTGACTCACGCCAGCAGTGGTACAGCCCCGATTTCTTCGCAGCGCAGGCATATCAGGGCTTCGGCGTGGCTTCCGACTCCTCTTTCAGGCTGTCGGTTGACGGCGCGACCGTGGCAAACCTCTACGGTGCCGGGATGGTGCTTGCCGGGGCGGACGTGATAGAGGAACAGAGCAAGGAAGGAGTGGAAATTGCGACAGCATGTGCTGTTGCTGACAACATATTAAAGAAGTAGGACGGCCATGCAAGAGACATTGACGAGCATAAACGAATTTGAACAGTGCACAAAGTGCACATCATGTACAGTCGCATGTCCAGTCTTGGCGGCGAATCCTTCGTATCCCGGTCCGAAACAGGCGGGACCCGACGGAGAGCGCTACCGACTTAAGAACCCGCATTTCTACGACGAGGCTCTGAAGATGTGCATGAACTGCAAGAGATGCGAAGTTGCGTGCCCGTCGGGCGTGAAGATAGGCGACATAATACAGTCTGCGAAGATAAAGCACGGCAAGCGAAGCCATGTGCTCCGTGACACCATGCTTGCAGGTACTGACCTGATGGGACCTGTTGCAACGACCTTCGCCCCGGTGGTCAACGCCAGCCTGAAGCTTGCTCCGGTAAAGGCTCTTCTTGACGTGACAATAGGTGTCGACAGGCACAGAACCATGCCAAAGTATTCCTCCAGGACCTTCGAGAGCTGGTTCAGAAAGAATGCAGCTGCAA
>JABUTS010000225.1 GCA_021443565.1 Bacteroidales bacterium
AATCTTGACGCTGACGTTGAGGCTGTATGCTTCGCAAGAGATTATGTCAAGGCTGACGGCACCAACCCTGTGGCAGGCGAGACTCTCGCATTCAAGGTTACCGACCTCAAGAAGGCAACCAAGAGAATCGTCCTCTCTCACACCAAGACTTACGCAACTGCTGAGACTAAGGCAGAGAAGCCGGTTTCAGAGGCTGACGTTACCAAGAAGGCTGTCAAGAAGATCAACTCGAACATCGAGAAGACCACTCTCGGCGATCTCGACGCTCTTGCAGCTCTAAAGGAGTCTCTCGCAAAGGGTGAGTAATTTCACGATCAACATCCTGGGCACGGCTTCGGCCCTGCCCACGGTTGACAGATACCCAAGCGCCCAGGTACTAGACGTACATGGGCGCTTGCTCTTGATTGACTGCGGCGAAGGTGCGCAGATGATGATGAGGAAAATGAAGATTGCCCCCGTGAAGATAGAGGCGGTCTTCATCTCCCACATCCACGGTGACCATGTCTTCGGTCTCTTCGGTCTGCTCAGCACCATGGGCATGCAGGCGCGCACCACGCCGCTCCATATTTATGCCCCGAATTCCTTCGGTCCCATTCTGAAATTTTTCCTGTCATACTTCGGAGAAGGGATAGCTTTCCCAATTGAGCACCATGTGCTCAAACTCTCTGAACCTCAAATTATATATGAGTCAAAGTCTTTGATTATAAGGGCTTTTCCTCTTAGGCACCGCATAGAGACCTACGGCTTTATCTTCAGTGAAACCCTGCCTCAGATAAATGTGCGCAAGGAGCAGATTGCCCGCTACGGGCTCACCCTTGCCGAGATAGGTACTGTCAAGAGGGGAGAGGATGTCGTCCGTCCCGCAGGCCCGCTCTGCGAACCTTCCGCCGACAACGGTTTTACCCGTTTCTCCGGCACAGACGAAGACCTCGTCATCCCCAATGCGGAACTTGGCTATCTCCCATACCAACCCCGCAGCTACGCCTATTGCAGCGACACCATGACCTTCCCCGAGCTTGCAGGCTGGGTGAAGGGCGTGGACCTCCTGTACCACGAAGCGACATATCCATCCGGGATGGAAGACAAGGCGGAAATGCGTTTCCATTCAACAACCGTCCAGGCGGCCCGCTGCGCCCATGAAGCCGGTGCCAAGAGGCTTCTGCTCGGCCACTACAGCTCAAAATATCCCGACCTCAGTCTCTTTCTCGGCGAGGCTCGTGAAGTCTTTCCCGACACCCTTCTGGCGAATGAGGGCGACAGGATTGAAATACCAATCAAAAGCTTCAAATAGCCTCCGAGAGCCCGGAAAATCCTCCTTAAAAGAAAAATACCCCCTTGTCGGCTCGATACTTGTTGGAAATTTGTATCTTGTAATGATTTTGTTGAATCAACGGATATGAAAATTCTCATCACTCTCATCGCCGGTCTTTTCATGATGGCTCCGGGCAGTGCCCAGCCTGACGGACAGACCGAAGCATACATAAGGAAATACGCCCCTCTTGCCGTTTCGGAAATGTACCGCAGCGGAGTCCCGGCGAGCATCACCCTCGCCCAGGGCATACTCGAATCAGGTTCCGGAGCCTCAAGACTCGCTGTCCAAGGAAACAACCATTTCGGCATAAAGTGCCACAACACCTGGGAGGGAGCCAAGATTTACCACGACGACGATGCGAAGAACGAATGTTTCAGGGCCTATGACGACCCGGAGCAGTCCTTTCGCGACCATTCCGACTTCCTGCGCTATCGCGACCGTTACAAGTTTCTGTTTGATTTCCCGGTAAGTGACTATAAGGCATGGGCATACGGACTCAAGACTGCGGGCTACGCTACCGATCCGGCATACCCTTCCAAACTGATACGCTATATAGAGGAATACAAGCTCGACCGCTACGACAGCATGAAACCCGAAGATTTCGGCAAGGAGGAGGCTATAGCCGTGGATGAGAATGCTGAAAGCAAGGACAGGGTTGTGGCTCAGGCAGTACAGGAGGAAAGAACGCCTGCGGTCGAGCCTCAGAAGGAACTGAGCCGTAGCGAAATGCGCAAAGTTGAGCGGGAAGCGGCCAAGAAGGCAAAACTCGCGCGTGACAGCGAGAAATGGCGGGAGAAGGCTCTGGCTAAAAAGGGCGGTACTGCCAAGGGTGCTGCATCCGTGAGCCATCCTGAACGTGCAGATAAAAATGCCGGAGAAGAGGCAGTCCTTCCGGATTCTCCCAACATGGTGGAAACCCCTCATCTCGCCGGGCAGAGCGTGAAGGAAAGTTTCATGTTCTCACTTTCACGTCCGATATACGAACTGAATAATGCTCCTTTCATCCTTTCAGAAGAAGGCGACAGCTATGCTTCCATTGCAGAGGATAACGGAATATTCCTCTCTGAAGTCCTCCGTTTCAATGACCTCAAGGCTTCGAGGCCTCTCCCTGAGGGCTCCAGGGTATATCTCAAGCCAAAGCAGAATGCCGCAGCTCCAATGATGGATAAATATGTCGCAGAAGGCGGTGAGACCCTGTGGGACCTCTCGCAGCGTTTCGCCGTCAGACTCTCCACCCTCGAGAAACTCAACCACCTGAAGGGGGATTCTGTTCTCCGTGACGGTGACGTCGTGCTCCTTCGCAAGCCTTCAAAGAAATGAAACGCAGAAAGAGCAAAATAGAAAGGCAGAAGGCTGCCCGCAGGTATCTGACGGGCCTTGCGTTGCTTGCCGCAGCCGTACTTGCCGCAGTAGCTGCGTTGTGGTATCGCGACAACAGGATGCCCAACTTCGGCAGGCAGTATGCCCTCTATATATGGCCTGACATGCCTGCTGAGCAGGTGATGGACTCCATAGTTGCCAACTGCGAGGTCGCAAGCATGGGCAGTTTCAGACGCTGCTGCGCAAGCGAGAACCTTCCCGCAAAGCTCCATCCCGGACTTTATCGTATAGAACCCGGCCTCACCAGCCGCTATGTGTGCAGGATGATAACCAGAGGCTGGCAGAGCCCCTCGAAGATAGTCCTCTCCGGTACTCTCCGCAACCGCGGCACCATCGCGAAGAAGATTGCAGCCGGCGTCATGCTTGATTCTGCGGCAGTCGCGGACGCGATGGCTGACGAAGCCTTCCTGAAGCCCTATGGAGTAACGCCTGAAACGGTGTTCTCGCTCTTCCTGCCGGACACTTATCAGATATACTGGACCGCCGACCTTGAACAAATTTTCGAGAAACTTGCAAAGGCCAGGGACGCTTTCTGGACGGAAGAAAGGGAAAACAAGGCTAAAGCACAGGGACTCACCCCTATGGAAGCAACCATAGTCGCATCCATAGTCAGCGGGGAGACCACAAAGGAGGAAGAATATTCCCGCATAGCCTCAGTCTATCTCAACCGTCTGCGCATAGGCATGAAACTCCAGGCAGACCCGACGGTGGCATTCTGCTTCGACTACAAGCCTACCCGCATACTCCTCACCCATCTCCAGTATGACTCTCCGTATAATACCTATATGTATGAGGGTTTGCCTCCGGCACCAATCTGCTCGCCTTCGGCCAAGTGCATAGACTCCGTGCTCAACCCTGACGGCAGTTCATATCTGTACTTCTGCGCCAGCCCCGACTTCAACGGCACCCATCGCTTTGCAGTCAGTTATTCGGAGCACCTGAAGAACGCCGCCGCCTTCCACGCAGCCCTCTCATCTTACCAGCGCAGCAAAAACGCCGGAATATGATAAATATCGAAGAAAGTTTCACCCGCTACGACGAGGCCTCCATCGGCCTTGTCAGGAAGGCATACGAAATTGCCGAAGGCTCCCTCTGCTCCCTGAGCAGGGGCAACGGACATCCCTTCATAGAACATCCGGAGAGGGTTGCCCTGATCGCCTATGCGGAAATAGGTCTTCCGGCCGAATGTATCGCAGCTGTGTTCCTCCACGAGGCTTCCCGCGTACATACCGACCTGGATATCAGCTCTTTCCCTGCTGACATCAGGACCATGGTTGAAGGCCTCAACAAAATATCCACCATCAAGCCGAAGGACACAAGGCTTGAGGCGGAAAACTATAAACGACTCATCGTATCATATTCCAAGGACCCCCGCGTGACCATACTCAAACTTGCGGACAGGCTTGAGATAATGCGTTCGCTGGATATTTTCCCAAAGGTTTCCAGGGAGAGGAAGATACTCGAGACCCTGATGCTTTACATCCCTCTTGCCCACCAGCTCGGACTCTACAACATGAAGAGCGAGATGGAGGACATATACTTCCGCCACGCCGAGCCCGAGATGTACCGCAGCATCACCAATCGTCTCAAGGCAACTGAGAGCGACCGCCAGAAACTCATGACCCAGTTCATCGAGCCTCTCAAGCAGAAACTCAGCGACGCGGGCATCAAATACAAGCTCAAGATACGCACAAAGACAGCCTGGAGCATCTGGAAGAAGATGCAGAAGCAGAAGGTAAACTTCGAGGGCGTGTATGACGTGTTCGCCATACGCTTCATCATAGACTGCGAGGACAGCCGGGAGGCGGAACATGCCCTCTGCTGGAAGGTATTTTCCTATGTCACAGAGGAATACGAATCCGACACCAACAGGCTGAGGGACTGGATTTCCAACCCCAAGCCTAACGGCTACGAGTCCCTCCACATAACCGTAAGGAACGCTGAGGGAGCCTACATAGAGGTGCAGATACGAACCAGAAGGATGGACGACATGGCTGAGAGAGGACTCGCCTCCCACTGGTCATACAAGGGCATCAAGCATGAAGCCACACTTGACCGCTGGCTCGCTTCGGTGCGCCATACCCTTGAACATCCGGAGGAAGCTGACGAGGGCACGAAACTGTACTACGAAAACGACGATATCCCGGCTCCTTCAAGCAACGAGGTATTCGTGTTCACCCCCTCCGGTGAACTCAGGAAACTCCCGTCGGGAGCCACC
>JABUTS010000224.1 GCA_021443565.1 Bacteroidales bacterium
TCCTCTACGACCCCCTCGCCTTCCTCCGCCACTACTGGCGCGAGCTGCGGAGGGGGTGAATATATCGCACATAAGCGATGAATACACGAACGACAAATGCAGAGAGAGGTAATAATTCCTTACAAAATCAATCAAAAATTGAATTTAGTCAATATTCTTCGTTGAATACATGATTTATTTTATGTAACTTTGTGAGGTCGTAATTTGCAAGAAACAACATGATAAATATATCAAGGGAGGCAGCCAGACGATTTGTCAAGACATGGACAGGTCGAGGACATGAAAGAAGTGAGAGCCAAACGTTTTGGTATCAGCTTTTGCACGATGTGTTTGGTATAGACACACCGGCGAATTTCGTAAAGTACGAGTTGCCCGTGCGCTTGAAAGGCGCAAAATTCATAGATGCATATATCCCTGCGACAAAAGTAATTATCGAGCAGAAATCCTCGACCGAGGATCTTCTTAAGGCAAAGAAACAGAGTGACAGGGAAGAACTCACTCCCTATGAGCAGGCAGTAAGGTACTCTACAGGTCTGTCTTATTCTGATCGTCCACGGTGGATTGTCACCTGTAACTTCAAATCGTTCCTGATCTATGATATGGAAAAGCCCAATGGCAAGCCATTTGAGATAAAATTGGAAGACTTGGAGCATGAGTACTATCTCCTGCGCTTTTTGGTAGATGACACCGAAACGACACTGCGCCACGAAAAGGAAATTTCCATAAAGGCAGGCGAACTCATAGGCAAACTCTACGACGAATTGCGCAAAAAGTACATTGATCCCAATGCGCCGGAAACTTTGCGCTCATTGAATATACTTTGCGTGCGATTGGTGTTCTGCTTGTTTGCGGAGGATAGCGGCTTGTTCGGAGACAATCACGGTGCTTTTTATGACTACCTGAATTCTTATAGGCCTTCGCAAATGCGAAAGGCTCTGAAAGAACTCTTTGCTGTTCTCAACACACCCTATGAGGATAGGAATCCGTATGATGCAGAAGATGAGAAACTGGCCTCATTCCCGTACGTGAATGGAGGCCTATTTGCGGCGTCAGACATAGAAATTCCCAACTTTACCGCCGATATCGCCAATCTGCTTCTGATTGAGTGTAGCGCTGAATTTGACTGGAGCAAAATTTCGCCAACCATATTTGGGGCATTGTTTGAGGACACGATGAATCCTGAAACGCGTGAGATGGGGTGCATGCACTATACTTCCGTTGAAAACATTCATCGTGTAATCGACCCTCTTTTCCTAAACGAATTGAAAGATGAGCTGGGCACAATCCTGCAGGAAAAGATAGATAAGAGGCGAAAGAAGAAACTGATTGATTTCCAAACAAAACTTGCGTCGTTGGTGTTCCTTGACCCGGCATGTGGCTCAGGCAACTTTTTGACGGAAACATATATGTCCTTGCGTCGGTTGGAGAATGAGGTAATTGAACTGCTTTCAGAACCGGGGACGAGATATCTGTCAACCGATTTGAGTCCAATCAAGGTGTCGATAGAGAATTTCTACGGAATAGAGATCAACGACTTCGCCGTGACAGTGGCAAAGGCCGCCCTTTGGATAGCCGAGGCGCAGATGATGTTCGAAACAGAACATATCGTATCGCGCGATTTGGAATTTCTCCCTCTGAAGAGTTACTCCCATATTGAAAGTGGCAATGCCCTGACGAGGGATTGGGGGGAGGTCGTTGAGAAGGGCAACTTGTCTTTCATTATAGGCAATCCTCCTTTCAAAGGGAAGAAGAGCCGTGAACACGACCAGAAGGATGACCTCTTGATGGTGATTGGAAATGAAAGTCCGCGACCTGGTAATATGGATTTGGTATGCGGCTGGTTCTTCAAGGCTGCGCGTTTCATACAGGGTACGAACATTCAGGTATCTTTTGTTTCGACCATAAATATTACCCGTGGTGAACAGGTCTCGTTGCTTTGGCATGCACTCCTTGAAAAATATAACGTGCGTATTAAGTATGCTTTCCTGCCATTCGTTTGGAACAGCGAATCCAAGAAGAAAGCGCAGGTACATTGCACAATCATAGGATTCTCTTGTCTGCCAATGGATAAGAAGATTATCTACTCAGAAGATAGCGCACCAATCACAGCACAGAACATAAGTCCGTATCTGCGTGACGAGGAAACCATTCTTGTCTCTTCGCGCAATCATCCGCTTTGCGATGTCCCTGAAACAGGCATAGGCAACAAGCCTATCGACAACTCCAACTTCTTGCTCACTCCCGAACAGAAGGCGGCTTTTCTGGAAAAAGAACCCGGAGCTGAAAAGTATTTCATGGAGTGGTATGGCGCGGACGAATTGATCAAAGGCAAGAAGCGTTACTTCCTATGGCTGGCAAACTGCAGTCCGGCGGAACTACGACACCTTCCTTTTTGCAAGGAACGAATGGAGAACGTACGTGAATTCAGGGCAAAGAGTACGGATGCAGGAACAAGGAAACTCGCCAATTTCCCAACTCGCTTTCATGTTACAAACATCCCGGCAACAGACTTTATGGTAATCCCAGAGGTTACCTCCGAAAATCGCCAATACATACCGATGGAATACGTTACCATGGAATCGGCAAAGCATAAATTGTTCAGCAACTTGGTTAAACTTATGCCCAATGCCACCTATTACCATTTCGGAGTGTTGCAAAGTATCGTTCACATGGTTTGGACAAAAGGTGTTTGTGGTTATAAGGATTTTCGTCCCCGATACAGTACCGATGTGGTTTTCAATAATTTCCCATGGCCGACACCTACGGACAAGCAAAGGAAATCCATAGAGGACACTGCGGTTGCCATCATTGCCGCACGACATAACCATCCGGAGTGTTCGCTTGCCGACCTCTATGACAATGCGACCATGCCCGATGACCTACGGGAGGCGCATCTGAAGAATGATGCTGCGGTCAGAGCGGCGTACGGATTCACGGAGAGTATGACAGAGAATGAAATGATTGCTTGTCTGCTCAAACGGTATCAGCAATTAATCAATGTATGATTCGCTATGGATATAAAGACATACAAGGTAATTGACCTGTTCTGCGGTTGTGGAGGCCTTTCGATGGGTTTCCAGAATGCCGGTTACAATGTCGTGGCCGCCTATGACTATTGGGATGTGGCATTAAATATCTATCGTAAGAATTTCAAGCATCCCGTTTATAAACGCGACCTCAGTGACTTGACCGACATTTCTGATTTGGCGTTGCTTTGTCCGGATATCATCATCGGTGGACCTCCATGTCAGGATTACTCAACGGCCGGTCATCGGGACGAAACGCGGGGTAGGGCTGCCTTGACTGTCTCGTTTGCAATGATTGTGGAGCGCATTCGTCCGAAATTCTTCATTATGGAGAACGTAGCTGTCATAGAGAAAAGCAACACTTTGAAGACGGTAAACAAGATTTTCAGGGATGCTGGTTATGGAATTACACAATTGACCCTTGATGCAAGCAAATGTGGCGTTCCGCAAATCCGCAAGCGCTACATCACGTTTGGCGCACTTTACGGAAAGGATGGTGATGCAATGGAGTGTCTTACGCGTGGCCAAAGTGAGCGGAGTATGACTTTGAGGGATTACTTTGGCGAGTCACTCGGCTTTGAGTATTACTTTAGGGTTCCTACCTCGTACAAGCGAAGAGGCATTTATTCTATCGATGAGCCTTCAATGACCATCCGTGGTGTTGACCGTCCCGTGCCCAAAGGGTACAAGGGACACCCTGCCGATCCTGTTCCTTTGACCCCGGACATTCGTTCGCTGACTCCTGAGGAACGTAGTTTGATACAGACATTCCCAAAGGATTTCATCTGGGAAGGTTCAAAGACAAATCTGAACCAGGCAATCGGCAATGCTGTGCCCGTAAAATTGGGAGAATACATAGCTAATTGTGTCAAGGAATATATTTGTGAGCATGAAACTTGTTGATATCTTCGCGGGATGCGGTGGTATGAGCCTTGGCTTTCAGAATGCGGGGTTCGACATAGTGGCTGCCTACGACAATTGGCAACCGGCTATCGACATCTATCGCAAGAATTTCAGCCATCCTATTCACAAGCGCAATTTGGCAGTCGAAGACATCACTGAAGAGCTGAAATTGTTGGCTCCCGACATTATCATAGGCGGTCCTCCCTGCCAGGACTTCTCAATAGCGGGAAAGTTAAACTTGACTGGTTGTCGTGCCAACTTAACGCGCATTTATAGCCAAATCATAGCCGGTGTTCGTCCTCAATGGTTTGTGATGGAGAATGTCCATACAATCGAACGTTCGCCTATCTTTGCAGAGGCACTGAAAACATTTACTGACGCAGGTTATGGCATTACCAAACATGTTTGGGATGCCTCGTACATGGGGGTTCCACAGATGCGCAGGCGATATTTTGTGATTGGTCGCTTAGGCAAGGAGGATGATTTCATGCTGCAACTGTTGCTTGATGGCTTGAGCGACGAACGCATGACCATACGTGAGTATTTTGGTGGCAAGTTTGATGTTGACTGCATTTATCAACATCCCAGAAATTACAAACGCCGTGGTATCTTTTCCATAGATGAGCCATGTAGCACCATCCGCAGTGTAAACCGTCCTATACCTGCAAATTACGCTATTCATCCTGCCGACAAGACTTCTGACCTGTCCAAGGTGCGGCCTCTTACCACCAAGGAACGTAGTTATATGCAGACGTTTCCCAAATCGTTTGAGTTTGTGGGAAATAATGGCGCAATAGAGCAAGCGATAGGAAATGCTGTACCCGTCAAGATGGCTGAATATATTGCCAATGCAATAATGCAATTTGAGAACAGCCCACAAAAATAGTGTGCTTATCCTCCTCGCTCATGTGCACGAACTCGGCGATGCCACCCACCTTGCCGAAGATGGGCTGCTGTGTCTGGAAAGGTAATGCCGT
>JABUTS010000069.1 GCA_021443565.1 Bacteroidales bacterium
TCACCATCACCGTGACGATTCCCGCAAACGGTTACACCTGGTATGTCATAGAATAATGGTCCGGTTTTCATACCATCCATACCCGCCCCTGCGGAAGGACAGGTTTATGTTGAAATAAATCATGCATGCATGGTGGAAAATGGCAGAATTATGCTTAAATTTACGAACACACTAAAACCATTTTCAACATGAAGGCATCCGAGCTTATTAAGAGAATCCAGGACGTGATCGACACCAAGGGCGACAAGAACATTGTAATTGCAGCAAACAAGCACAGTTACCTTGACACCAAGGTGGTTGCCTCAGAGGACCGCATCACCCTCGCTCTCTTCGACAAGATTCCGGACTAAGTTATACCATCCGTGAGATCTTTTTACTCTTTCAGCGCCTCGGGTGAAGCGCTGAAGGTTTTTATTTCGTATTGATAACCAGTGTGTCGCCTTTCTTCAACTCGGAATCCTGAACGAAATAACCCCTGACCGGACGCCCCCCGCAGGTGATTGACCTTATTTTTTCACCGTTGCCCCTGCGCACTATCTTCAAGGTCTTGCCGTTGGCGAAACTGAACTCCACCTCGTCGAATATCGGCACGGTCACAATATATTCCGGATCGGCAGGGGAGTAGGTGTAAAGGCCTATGGCATTGAACACGTACCACGAGCTCATTTCTCCCGCATCGTCCATTCCCGAGTAGGCGAGTCCTTCCTTTCCCATGTCATACATCGTATCGAGAATCTGGTTGATGTAATGCTGGCTTTTTTCCTGTTTATCAATGAAATAGTATGCGTAAGGAATGTTGTGGCCCGGCTGGTTGCCGTGGCAGTACTGCCCGATGAAGCCGGTGAGGTTTTCCACCTCGTAGCCTCTCCAAGGCTCTGTGAAGAGTGAGTCGAGTTTGGCCTCCACGGCCTTCTTTCCGGGATATAGCCCTATCACGCCCATCGGGTCATGAGGCGGATAGAAGAGCACGTTCCATGCGTTTGCCTCGCGGTACATGTGCTGGAAATACGGGTAGTACGGGTCAAAGTCGGCATACCAGCTGCCGTCTTCTATCCTGCCGCGGTAGAAACCTGTGGACGGGTCGAAGACTTTCCTGTAATTTTGTGACTGTTTCATCAGGAAGTCATAGCTCTCCGTGTCGCCCAGGATTTTCGCTACCTGTGCAGTCGCATAGTCGTCGTATGAGTATTCGAGCACTTTCTGGACGCCTCCCTTGAATTCGTTGTAGAAAGGAAGGTTGGTGGTGTCCTTGTCAGAAATCCACCCTCGCTCGAGGTATTCGTCCATATAGCGTCTGCCGCCGCGTCCCGGCACTGTAGCGTTCTTGAGTATCAGCCTGTATGCCTTCTCAAGGTCGAAGTCGCGCACGTCCCGGCGCCACATGCCGGAAATGAAGGTCGAGGCATGGTCGCCGTGGAAGAAGGTAGGCATGTAGCCGTTGTTCTTCTCGCCCTTGTCCGAGATGGACTTCACGATGTCGCAGGCAACGTCGGGCGAGATTAGACCGAGCAGTATCAGCTTGTTGCGGTGGTCATCCCAGAAGGACGGATCGGTGTAGTAGCGGAAGCCGTTGTTGACCACCTCGCCGCGCACGTCTGTGTAGTCGCCGTTGGTGTCGCTGCGCAGGGCGGGCCACAGGAAAGACCTGTACAGGGTGGAGTAGAAAAGCCTCTTCTGGCGCTCCGTGCCGCCCTTTACCCTTATTTTCGAGAGCAGGGTCTCCCACTGCGCATCGGCCTCGGAAGCCACCTCTTCGAAGCTTTTGGCGAGCATCTCGGCCTCGAGGTTCATGCGCGCATTCTCGACGCTCACGAACGAGAATCCTATCTTAAGTTCCAACGGTCTGTTCTCCACCTCCGTATCGCTGCCCGGAGTCACCGGATCTTCCCTGAAACTTATGACGGATATGTTCCTCCCGTTTTTCTGATACTGGCACAGGTTTTCGATTTCATGGCTGGAAACTGCATAGAAATAGATCTTCCCGTCCCCGCGCTGGCTGCCTGTGAATATGTTGTGTCCCGCTTTCTCAAGGCTCCACTCACTGACATTATTGTTCGAGCGCGTGATATCCACCACTATCTTCTTCACCTCACCGGGCCTGTACGTATATCTGTGGTATGCGCAGCGGAGAGTTGATGTGAGTTCGGCGTTAACGCCGTAGCGGTCGAGGTACACCTGATAGTAACCCGGGCGCGCGCTTTCGCGTGAGTGGCTGAATTCTGAGCCATGGTCTTCAGGGTCTATGAAGCGGCCGGTCACGGGAAGTATGGGGACATGGCAGAGGTTCCAGTGTCCCTTTGAAGTGTGGGCGAAACCGAGGATTTTCAGGTCTTCGTACTGGTAGCCGGAGCCGCTGTGGTACATGGTGACCGGAGTCAGCTGGACCATGGCGTTGGGCAGCGAAGCCCCCGGAAAGGTCTCGGCACCCCAGGTGCGGGCCTTCCTGTGCCTTTCATATTGCAGGTCCTCATAGTCCCAGAGGGTGGCCGTGCCGAGGAAAGGATTTACATAGTCCGTAAGTTTCCCGCCGTCATCTGCGGGGAGTGTGCCGGTATAATTTTCGCCCGCCGCGGCAAAGATGGATGCAAATGATGCAAAGATGAACGCGATGGTGGATTTCTTCATGTTTCAGGTTTGAGATATAATTGCGATTATGTTAACCAACTCCGTATACCCACTAAGATCCATACCATGGAACCCGTGCGTATTTATCAAAGATAACTAAAATTTTTGCAACATTTCATTACTTTGCTGCATCTATACATTACCATGAAGATGACAATGAAAATAACCGCAGCCCTTGCCGCTGCACTTGGTCTCGCCGCCTGCGACAGGTTCCTCGTCGATGACATAAGCACAACCCCGAAGCCACGCAAGGACATAGTCCTGACAAAGGCCCAGTCCGATATTCTCCCTGCGACCAGGGAATTTACCTTCGACTTCATGCGCGAGGTCTGCGCATCCGGCAATGACAATGTATTCCTCTCACCTTTCAGCCTCCAGACAGCGCTTTCCATGGCTTCCGCGGGAGCTGACGGACAGACACGCGAAGAAATCAACAGGGCGATAGGTCTCGAGGATTTCTCCACCGAAGACGTATGTTCGTTGTACGAAACCCTTGTCCCTGCCCTTCTCGATGCCGACAGGACGGTCAAGGTGGCGATAGCCAACTCTGTCTGGGCAAGGCCGGAAATCAGTATGAAGACAGACTACGAAAGCCTGCTGAAACACAGTTTCAGCGCCAGCGTCCATGAGCTCGGGAGCGGGAGTGCGAAAGAGATTTCCAAGTGGGTCGGCAAGGCTACCGACGGCATGATCAAAGATATGAAAGTTCCTCTTGACGATGCTATGATGGTTCTTATCAATGCCTTGTATTTCAAGGGGATATGGTCTGACGTTTTCGACAAGGCCGATAATGTGGAAGACGATTTCACCAACTATGACGGAAGCAAAACCCGGGTAAGTTATATGGCCAAGACGAAGAAGATGCCATATTATTACGGCGATGTCGCATCGGCGATAAACCTTCCATACGGCAACGGGGCATACAGGATGACCATAGTGATTCCGACCGAGGCGGACGGCAGCATCGACGAAGTGCTGGACCTGCTGGATGAGCAGACCTGGGACAAGATGACCCACCCGGAGCAGAGCGGTACCGTCAGACTGAAAATGCCCAAGTTCGAGTGCGAATACGAACTTTCCCTTGTGCCCGTTCTTAAGAAACTAGGCATAGACAGGGCCTTCAAAAATACCGCCGAGTTTCCTTTCATGTCAGATACGCCGCTCAAAATCAACGATGTGGTACAGAAGGCTCTTGTCAAGGTGGACGAGAGGGGCACGGAAGCAGCCGCAGTAACTCATGTGGTTGTGGGTGCAACGGATGCGGGACCGGATATGGATGAATTCCGCTTTGATGTGAACGCTCCCTTCTTCTATGCCATCAGCGAGGTCAGCACCGGTACCATACTGTTCACTGGAGTGCATAAGTACATGTCCCGATGAAACGTCTTGTACTTGGCTTTCTCCTTGTTCTTCAGCTGATTACATCCGGAGCACAGACCAGGCACGAACTCAGGGCCGGAGCCGGGCTTCCCATATATACGGTGCTTGGCGTCGCTCTTCCGGACGACCTGAAATCCCTTGGGCCGTGTGCTGAAATGGGTTACAGGTGGCTTCATCCCGTCAGCAGCCATTTTGTATGGTATCTGGGTGCAGACCTTTGTTACCGCCCAATGACTTTTGGTAAGAGTGTATATGTATTGCAGGACATGGAACGTCCTCTCAAAGGCCATGCCTTCAATCTGCCCGTCGGTGCTGGAGTAAGGGGGATAATCCCTCTCGGCGGAAAACTTTCATTGTACGGGGATTTGGGTGCGGGCCTGAACTTCGATTTCGGCTACCACCGGAATCGGCTGGGAACGGGCCAGACCAATATCATTGACGGCCGCATAATGGACGGCTATGACTTTGTGGAAACCGCTTCTGAGTTTTCTGTCCTGAACAGCTTCTCATACCTTGTAAACAGCATCATAAGCACTGACTTCCGCGGAGCGGTGTCAACATATTTCACCCTTGAGCTGGGAACCACGCTTCATGACCGCTACAATATAGGTCTGGGCTATGCTAATTACGGCTTGGTGGAAGTCGAACGGAGCTACTCGCAGAGCGCTGTCGTCAAAGGAGATTCGTACCACTTCTTCAATGAAAGCGGCTCCGCCACGATGGTGCTAAGCACTCTCTCCCTCCGCGTCGGCTATATCTTCTGATCCCGCTATCAGAAATACCCCTTGACTTCCTTCCCGGAAGGTACGATGCCTATACGGGAGTAGGTTTAGAGGAGGTGAAATAGGTCTGACGCAGCATTCTGCTGCCCGAACAGAAATCAGCGTGTAACCAA
>JABUTS010000140.1 GCA_021443565.1 Bacteroidales bacterium
CTTAATCTCTAATCTTCTTTTACCTCGTTATCTCTCTCAATATTTTCAATGAACTTCCGTCTGAACCACCCGGTTTCAAGCCGGTCTTCCTCAAACGGGCTGCAAAGATACGCACTTTTTCTTTCCCTCCAAACTTTTCTATATTTTTTTTCAAAAAACTTCCCTAGCGAAACCACTCTGTGGACTTGTCCTCTCCGGCTATCCAGACTGTGTCTCCCGTCCTGAAGGAGAAATCCGCCTTCGGATTCGCGATGAAGTTTCCGTCTCTCAACACGCTTATGACCATACATCCTGAAGACCGCATGTCCGCAGTCCGCAAAGTCTTCCCCACAAGAGGGGAGTCGTCATCGAGCACCACAGGCACTACCTCGAACCTTATGGCCTCCACTCCGCCGGCATTCTCCGAGACCCCGTTGCTTACCATGGCGTCAAACGCCATCACCTGTTCCTCCGTGCCCACTGCAAGAAGGATGTCACCCGGGTATATGCGCTCGTCGCCAGACGGAATAACAAGATTTCTGGAACCTCTGCGTATATCCACAATGCTCACTCCCGTCTGGGCTCTGAACGGAATCTCCTTCAGCGCCTGACCAGCGTACAGGCTTTCCTGCGGCACCGTCACCGTCTTTATCCTCATGTTATACGCCTTCAGATGCCTGTCCACGGAGGCAGATATAGGCTTACGCCGGCGTTCGTCTTCCTCACGCGCGTTCAGATTGGACATGAACTTCTGCTCAATGCCGCCCTGGGTGCGGACATTGCGCCGTATCGCGAAGAACAGGACCAGCATGCCCAGCGCCACCAGCAGCAGGGTCCACCATGCGAGCTCGAAGTGGCTGGCCGTAAGGGCGAGGATAAATGCGACCGCGATGAACAGACGGAGCAGGATAAGGCCGACGAGGGGCCAGAGGTTCCTGCGGTTTTCCTTGGCGAGACGGGCAGACGGCTTGCGCAGGCTCTCCGGGGCCGAGGTCAATCCCAGCAGGAAAGGTGTCATTATGGAAAGTGTGACAGCGAACTCTATGGCGCTTCGGACGCCCTCGCTGAGCGAAGGAAGCACGCGCTCCGTAAGTTTTGGAAGAAATGATTCAGCCGCTATGAGTATGGCAACAAGCAGCACTCCATAGACCAGCACCCTCGTGAAATATGCGGTAAGCAGCACCTTCCATTCGTTGCGCTCGGCCGTGCTGGACGTGTCGTCCTCCGATTCGGACATGGCCTCCACCCAGCGCTGAGGCAGTTTTTCATGTAGCATCTTCGACAGCGGTGTCGACAGCTTTATCATATATGGAGTCGTGAAGGTCGTTATGACCGACACCGCGATTATCACGGGATATATGAACTCCCGCATGACGCCCAGACTCACGCCCACGCCCGCAATGATAAAGCCGAACTCTCCTAATTGGCTGAGGCTCAATCCCGTATGTATTGCATTGTCAAGTCCCTTCCCGGCAAGTATCGCGCCCGCACCCGCAAACGTCAGATGGCTGAGGATGACCACCACGCTCAGCAGCAGTATCACCGGCCAGTATCCTGCTATCACACCGGGATCCAGCATCATGCCCACAGACACGAAGAATATGGCGCTGAACAAGTTCTTGATGCCTCCCACCAGCTTCTCTATATGCTCACCCTCAACCGTTTCGGCAAGGATGGATCCCATCACGAACGCCCCCAGCGCCGAAGAAAAGCCCACAGATGTCGCCACCGTCACCATACCGAAACACAAGCCTATGCTCACTATCAGCAGAATCTCGTCGTTCACCCACTTTCGCGCGTAGCGCAGCGCAGTCGGAATCACATATATCCCGACCAGGAACCACAGCACAAGGAAGAAAGCCAGTTTCCCCATGCCGGACACCATCTGCCAGCCGGAAAATCCGTTGGAAACAGCCATGGTGGAAAGCAGCACCATCAAGATGATGGCTATGAGATCCTCTACCACCAGAGTGCCGAACACCAGAGGCGCATACGGGCGACCTTTCAGGTCCATATCATCGTATGCCTTGATTACCACCGCGGTGGACGACATGGACAGCAGACCGGCCAGGAAAATACTCTCCATCGTGGTCCATGACAAGGCCTGGCCCACAAGATAGCCCAGAACGAACACGCCTATGAACTTGCCGCCGGCTACAGTCATCGCGCTCCCTCCCACCTTGAGCAGTTTCTTGAAACTGAACTCCAGACCGAGGGCGAACATCATGAACACTATGCCGATGTCCGACCACTGCTTCACCTGCTCCATGCTGGTGACGCTCGGGAAGACGGTTATGTGCGGCCCCACAAGGAAGCCCGCTATTATGTAACCCAGCACAAGAGGCTGTTTAAGCGCCCTCGACACTATCGTGAACAATCCGGCCGATATCAGTATAATCGCCAGATCCCGTACGAAATTCAGTTCTTCTGACATAATCTTAACTCCATGAAAACCCGCCGGCGCCCGCGCCAGCTCTTCCGCCCCCAAATTTAGCAAAAATCATCCGGCAATTCAATCCGCCCGAAGGGAGGGAAAACTTAACGATTTGCGTCAGCAACTCTCCTGGCATACTCCTTAGGCGTCATTCCGAACTGACGTTGGAAACACTTTGTGAAGTATGACGGGGATCCAAAGCCGGTAATATAACATATCTCGTTAATGCGAAACTCCTTTTTACCCAAAAGTTCAGCGGCCCTTTTCAAACGACAAAGTTTGATAAAGTCGTTAGGAGGTAGGTTTGAAATGCCCTTTATCTTACGGTACAAACTTGAACGGCTTGTATTCATGATGTCCGCCAGGTGGTTAATTGAAAATTCTTCTTCTCCGATATGCTCGAGAATGATTGAATTCACCTTTTCCAAAAAAGCCTCATCCAGAGAATTAAGTGCAATGCTACCCTTGGCCGGAATATCCGGATTATTTCTGAATGCATCCCTCAAGCGTTGGTCTCTCGCAAGCAGGTTTTCAATGCTGGATATGAGGTGCTCAAATGAAAAAGGCTTTTCAATATATGAGTCTATGCCTATATTCAGACTTTCTATCTTTGACTCATAATTGGTCTTTGCAGTGAGGGCGATGATAGGAATATGACAGAAGTCTATTCTTGTTTTCATCGTGCGGCACAAGCAGAAGCCGTCAATCATAGGCATAGCCAAATCTGTAATAACCAGGTCTACTGCCTCTTTTTCCAACGCATCCAACACCTCCCTTCCATCAGAGCATGCTGTAACACGATACTTTTTTGACAGTACCCGCAAGAGGAAATGAAGCATTTCCGCTTCGTCATCTGCTATTATTATATGTGCTCGGTCCTGATCTGCCCCACAATCATAGGCTTCAACCTGAAATTTGTCTTCTTCAGTCGAGATTTCCCTTTTGGGGATTTCTACGACAAACTTTGTCTCAATAGCATCATCGGAATCTATCCAGATTTTGCCCCCATGAAGTTCTACAAGCTGACGCACCAGTGGCAGACCAAGACCCGTACCCATGGTCAAATCGGCTTTGTTCTCTTGGAAAAATGCAAGGAACACTTTTTCCCTATTGGCGACATCTATCTTTGTTCCATCATTAGAAATGGTAAAACGGAAAGAGCCCTGCGATGGTACATCATCTTCCAAAATCATTGCAATATGGTCGGAAGCGAACTTTGTGGCATTGCTCAGCAGATTTGTAAATATCTTCATAAGCAGCGTCGGATCCGCATATGTTATTATAGGGACATCAGGTATTTTCACCTCCAGATATATATCCTTTTCCTTCAATACATGAGAAAAACCGGCAAGGCTATTCTTCATCAAATCACATATATTTGTGACTTTCAGATGAAGGCTGAATCCCTGGGATTCTATTTTGGAAAAGTCTAAAAGTTCATTTACAAGATTGAATAGACGCTGTATATTACTACCCATGACCTCAAGGTTTTCAGTAACCTCCTCGTTGTCTATGTGTTCCTTTAATATCTGCTCATATGGCGCCTTGATAAGTGAGAGAGGTGTGCGGATTTCATGCGTGATATTTGTAAAAAAAGACATCTTGGCCTTCTGTTGTGCTATGCTCTCTTCCGTCCGCATTTTTTCAATTATCTGCTTTTGTCTCTCTCTCAAACGCTTCTTATAGGTGTGGATGATAGCGAGTACAAGCAAGATTACAGACAAAGCCTCAATGACGATTCCGAGACCTGATTTGTAAAACGGTGGCCTTATTTTGATAATTAAAGACGCCGCTCCGTCTTCACATATTCCGCCATCTTCGGTCGTTACCCTAAACACATAATTACCGGGAGGCACCTTGGCATAATTCGCCCTATAACTATCATCCCCATAATTCCACTTGTCATCATATCCTTCCAACATATATACACACCTCCCAGCAGGAGATGAATCATAGCTCAAAGAGGCAAACTCAAAACCGAATGTAGACTGGTCATGTGCCAGTGTTATCTTCCGAGTGAACAAAACCGATCTATCCAGAGGAGAATTCGGGGCACATGGTTTTACCTCCTCTCCAAAAAGATGAAATTTTGTGATAACCATAGGTGGATTCTTCGTGCCCGGCAATGGCCTCAAAGGGTTAAAACCCACAAGCCCTTGAATTGACCCGAAATAAATTCTGCCATCGGACGAGCGCAAACCTGACTTATAATTAAACTGATTTCCTAGCAGTCCATTATAGTGAGTAAATGTCATACACTCCCCATTATCAGGGTTAAATCGGCAAAGACCATTGTTAGTGCTTATCCACATGGCCCCCTCTGCGTCTTCTACGACCTTGTGAGCCACATCATTTGACAAGCCATCCTTTGTCGTATATGTTCTGAAAGAACCACTGAGTGCATTGTACACACTTACACCGCCACCTTCCGTTGTTATCCAAATCTCGCCTTTTGAATCCTCGGTAAGGCTTGTCGTCTTGTTATGC
>JABUTS010000022.1 GCA_021443565.1 Bacteroidales bacterium
GTGATACTTAGGATCAGGAAGTAGAATCCTCTTCTTAGGCTTCGATTTTCTCATTTCTTGAAAAAATTAAAAGGTGATTTGTGAATTACTTCTTAGATTTCTTTGGTCTCTTTGCGCCATAGAGTGAACGTGACTGTGTCCTTCCCTCTACGCCTGCGGTATCCAAAGCTCCTCTAAGGATGTGGTAACGTACACCTGGAAGGTCCTTTACACGACCGCCGCGAACGAGCACGATGGAGTGCTCCTGGAGGTTGTGGCCCTCGCCAGGGATGTATGCGTTGACCTCTTTTGAGTTGGTGAGACGTACACGGGCAACCTTACGCATTGCTGAGTTAGGCTTCTTAGGTGTAGTTGTGTACACGCGTACACAAACGCCTCTTCTCTGAGGGCAAGCATCCAGCGCACGAGATTTGCTCTTTACTTCGAGAACCTCGCGTCCTTTGCGAACTAATTGTTGAATTGTAGGCATAAATGATTGTAAATCTTAAATTTATGTTTCCTTCCCCTATTTTTGGGGGCTGCAAAGATACAAAATCTTTTGCAAACGGCAACACTTTTTAACAAAGTTATCAACAACAAAAGCCGCCCTGCAGCGATGCGGACGGCTCATTGTCAAGCATTTGGAGTTCAGCTTTTTCTGCCTGCCTGGTAGGTGTGGGATAGCGAAACGCAGATGGCAGCTCCTGCCACAGCGTATTTCGTGATGATTTTCGCAGTCATGACACATGTGCTGAATCATACAAATTCAAAAAATCGTATCTTTACGACCAAATGCAGTTGAACGACATCAAAATGAACAGGAATATACTAAAGAAAGTTCTCAGCTTTACAGGAGTGATTCTGATTTTGTACGCATTCGCTTTCGCATTCGCACCGGAATGCTTCAACGGCAAGGTCGTGAATCAGGGCGACGTATCTTCATGGGTGGGAATGGTCCAGGAAACAAGGTCGTACAATGCCCAGCATCCGGAAGACCCCACGGCATGGACCAATTCCATGTTCGGTGGCATGCCTACGACCACCATGACCACCATGCCGAAGGGAGACTACACCCGGGGATTGTACAGGCTGCTTTCTGTCGGTCCGGCTCCGGTCAGCTACTTTTTCCTCGCCATGACGGGAGCTCTGCTTCTCCTTCTGGCATTCGGCTGCTCGCTCCCTGTGAGCGCCGGCGCAGCGATAGCTGTCAGTTTCTGTACATACAATGCCCAGATAATTCAGGTGGGGCACAACACCAAAATCATGGCCATAGGCCTTATGAGCTGGGTTCTCGCAGCCCTTGTCTTTACCTACCGACAGGCTCTTGACAAGGAAAGCGGCAAGGCCAGGTGGCTGTCGCTGACCCTTCTCGGTGCATCTCTATTCGGACTCGCAATGAGTTTCCAGATCAAGGCCAACCATCCCCAGATTTCCTTCTATCTTGCAATAATTGTCCTGCTTTACGCCCTCACACAGTTTGTCTGGGTGCTCATGAAGAAGAACAGGAAACTTATCGGACGCTTCTTTACCGCCTCTGCCCTGCTGCTGGTGGTTGGTCTGACCGGAATAGCCACCAATGCGACCGTGTTTGTTCCCACGATGAAGTACACGCCTTATTCCATGCGCGGCGGCTCCGAACTCAGCCATATAAACGACGGGAATGAGGTCCAGGGCAGGGATGGACTGGCATTGGGATATGCCACGGCATGGTCCTACGGCATAGAGGAAACCCCAAATTTCCTCATTCCTTACTTCAACGGCGGTCCGTCTGCCGGAAACCCGGGGCTCTCGTCCAATGCCGCCAGGTTCCTTCTGGCTTCGGGATGCAGGGGCAAGGAATTCGACGCAAACATATCACGCATGCCTCTTTACTGGGGACCGCAGCCTTTCACGGCGGGGCCGATGTATATGGGAGCCGTCACCGTCTTCCTTTTCATACTCGGGCTCTTTGCGTTCAAGGGAAAGGAAAAATGGTGGATTGCCGGAGCCTGCCTCATAGCCCTTCTGCTGGGATGGGGCAACAACGTGATGTGGTTCACCCGGCTGTGGTACGAACATGTCCCGTTGTACAACAAGTTCAGGACAGTTTCCATGGCCCTGGTAGTGCTGCAGGTCTGCATGCCTCTGCTGGGTTTCATGACCCTGGACAGGATAATCAAGGGCAAGATAGACCGTCGGGATGCGGTGAACGGCTCTTATGCCGCCCTCATAATCTGCGGAGGCTTCTGCCTCGCATTTGCCCTCGTGCCTTCGCTGGCAGGGGACTTCGTGTCGGTCCATGACAAGAACCTCCCGCCGGAGCTGGCCGGCGCCCTCGTGCAGGACAGGATGTCCATGCTCAGGTCATCGGCTTTAAGGTCCCTTTTCTTCGTCCTCGTTCCCGCGCTTGCCATCATCTGGGGCGCAAAGGGGCGCGAAGGCTTTGCTACAGGGAAAAGAGGGGCTGTCGTTCTTGGTCTGATTGTGCTGCTGGTGGCCGTGGACATGTTCTCGACCGGCAGGGAGTACCTCAACTCCAGCCACTTCGTCGATGCCGAACGCTTCGATTCTTCAGTCAGCAGGAAGCGCCCGGTCGACGAGATGATACTTGAAGACACCGATCCGGATTACAGGGTGCTCGATCTCTCCGTGGATATTTTCAACGACTCCCACCAGTGCTACTGGCACAAGTGCATAGGCGGCTACAGCCCTGCCAAGATACAGAGATATCAGGACCTCATAGAAAGATACATCACCCCTGAGTGCAAAAAGCTCATCAAGCTTGCCGAGAACACCGGAAATCTCGGTGAATACCAGGACAATCTTCCTTATCTGCCGGTGCTCTCCATGCTCAATGCCCGATATATAATTCTCGATTCGCAAATTCCGCCCGTCACTAATTCCCACGCCCTCGGCAACGCATGGTTTGTAAGCCGTACCGTCAGCGCAAAGAATCCCGATGACGAAATCAGGCTGCTCGGCAAGATTGACCCGGCCGAGTGTGCGGTAATCAAGACCGGAACATCCGTTTCCTCCGAAGCGTTCGAGCCTGCAGAAAGAGCCATAGAGCTTCTGACATACGAGCCTAACGAGCTGCGCTATGCGGTCCGTTGCGAAAAGCCGGGAGTCGCGGTATTCAGCGAGATATGGTATCCTGACGGATGGAAAGCATGGATTGAGCCTGCAGGACAATGCGGGGAGGTGGTCAAAGGCAAGTACGTGCCTACGGAAAATGCAAAGGACCTGACGCTGTTCTGCGCCGACTGGACCCTGAGGGCGGCAGAAATTCCTTCGGGAAGCCACGAAATTATAATGAGATATGAACCAAGTTCTTACGACTCAGGGAAGAACATTTCAAAAGCGTCTTCCCTTGCTCTCATAGCTATACTCATCCTGTCTTGCATGGGTTTTGCAATCTGTGAAAACAAACAAAACTGACAATATCATGAAAAGAACACTGATTATGATGGCGGTGACCATCGCAGCCCTTTTCTCAGGCATTGATGCCAATGCCCTTTCAAAGTCGCGTTCAAGAATCGAGGCACGCTTCCTCACCGACAAGATGGCTTTCGAGCTTGAGCTCTGCCAGAGCCAGTATGTAGACATCTACGAAATCAACTACGACTTCTTCCGCGCCATAGGCTCGTCTTTCGACATTACCGACGACCTTGAGTGGAGGAACGTGAACATCGCATACGTGCTCAACAAATGGCAGTGGGCACAGTTCCGCGCAACAGAATATTTCTACTGCCCTATTTCATGGTACGGCCGCAAATGGATTTACCCTGTGCGCAAGATATATGTTGCGAAGGTTTATTACTACGAGAAGCCATGGAACTACAACCGCTATTTCGGAGACCACAGGTTTGACCATTACTATTACATGGGCAGGATGGACCTACACCGCATGAACGCGCCGATGTTCAGGATGGAAGACAGGCACTATGGAAGCCCCGCACCTGCACCACAATCAGGAGCAAAATATGCACAGGTGCCTCAAAACTATAAGGAATACACTCCTTCAGTAAATACGACAAGAGCAGGCAGGACGGATGGCGGTACGGGCACTGGCTCATCAACAGCAAAGCAGCCGACCAAGAGCACGACCACTTCCGGAACGACGGGCACCACCGGAAAGGGATCGGCCAGCAAGCCGACAGTCAACAGGACCACCGGAACCACAAGTAGCACAAGCAAGGCGGGCAGCACCTCTTCGAAGACCTCCGGCAGCACGACAGGAACCACTGTGAACAGGACCTCGTCAAGCACCGGCACTTCCACCGGCACTCCTTCAAGGACTGCGGGAACTACCAGAAACAGTTCTGCCACAACGGTGAACAGGACCACATCCACCACCAGCACCCCGTCAAGTACCAGAGGGACCACGGTCAACAGGTCCAGCTCCACAGGTGCCGGCACGACTTCAAGTACAGGAACTTCTGCCACAAGCACAGGCAGGAAGACCACCAGCAGTTCAAGCCTTTCCGAGGTGGCTCCTACCAGCAGCCGCTCAAGCAGCACTACAACCAGAAGCAGTTCAAGCAGCCGCAGTTCAAGCTCAAGCACGACCAGCACAACCAGAACGAGCAGAAGCAGCAGCAAGAGCTCAGGCAGTAGCACAAGCAGCTCTTCCGGAACAGGCACCACCAGGTCAACCGGGACTACAACAACCCGCACAAGCGGGACGACAAGAAGCAGATAATTTATGAACACACGACAAAAAAGCAGGCCCTCCTTTCCGAGAGCCTGCTTTTTACTTGTCACCAGTTTTGGGACTGAAGAGGGAATTCCACGCCGTCGGGCGAGACCAGCACGGCGCCGACTTCCGGCTTGGCGAGATGGCCGATGATGTCAAAAGTCTGGAAGTCATGGCGGAATTTCGAAAGGCTTCCTATCGGCACGACATA
>JABUTS010000157.1 GCA_021443565.1 Bacteroidales bacterium
TCATGTGCTCGCCGTGAAATGCCTGAATGCCTGCTCCTGCTGACAAGAACCAGTTATCCTTTCCTTCTGAAGTCCATTTGGTCTTTTCTGTCACCACCTTCGGGGTGTCGTTCTTTGCTTCATTCTGGCCAGTTGCCTGAGCTGAGAGTGTGATGCCTGCGGAAAGAAGCGCAGCAACGATGATTATCTTCTTTATCATAAATTTAAAAATTTGTGCAGTTATATCCTTTCAGTATTCGCTGCTTTAACATTGTGTTTAACAGCCTTTTTCATCCTGCAAATTTAGCCATTAAATTATTATTGTCAAAGCGTTTCGGACTTATTCGCACTTTTATTTGAGAATACTCCCGTATATTTCGACCAATTTCGCTGTCATTCTTTCTCTTGTAAACAGATCTTCGAAGCGTGCCGCAGAGCCTTGGCTGTATTTTGCATAGCTTTCTTCACTCCTGCATATATCCGTGACAGCGTTGGCTATGGCGGCTGCGTCACGAGGCCCGACATTGATTCCCGACACTCCGTCAGCATTCACCCACGACACTCCCGACTCAGGTATTCTGGTGGCTATCACCGGCTTGCCGAGCGACATGGCCTCTATCATAACTATGCCGAAGGCTTCGTTTTTGGTTATGGACGACATGCAGTACACGTCGCACGCGCCGAAATATGCCGCCTTCTCACTGTCCGGGATATCTTCAACAAGGTATACCTTATTCTTTACCCCGGCTATTTGAATCCGGGCGAGCAGGCTCTCCTTCAGCGGTCCGCGTCCCCCTATCACAACCACATAGTCGTCAGGCAGAAAAGCTGCAGCATCGATGAGGTACTCGAAACCTTTGTACGGGATTAGTCTCCCGAGGGCGAATACTATTTTCTTGCCCGGCCACTTCGCCCGCACCTTCGCTTCGCCTTCCATGTCGCGTGCGAGAGGCTCGATGCCTATGGGAATAACTGCGGTGAGAGGCTTGTGTTTCAGACTGTTGAGTCCTTTGGACTTCTCGATGTAAGGCGGGGTGGTGCCTATCACGAGATCGGCGCGACGAATGAGCCAGTTCTGCAGCCACTTGTAGAAGATGAGGAAGAAACGCTGGCGTATTATGTCGGAGTGCCAGTGGAGCACGACCTTGCCCTTGTAGCCTGAGAGGAAAAGGGCGAGCGCGGCCATAGGGTCCGGGTGGTGCACGTGGATGATGTCATAATCCGGCGCTATACGGCGGAGGGTACTTATCATCGACGGGGCTATGGTCGTTCCCGCTGCCTTGACGAGGGTGCGGCAGGTGAGCACGCGGGCGCACTCTGCGACTTCGACCGTTCGTCCGAGGCCTTCACATTCCGCGCAGAGCATGTCACATTCGATTCCCCGTGCGGACAAGCCTTCGAGGAAGGTGTACATGACCTTTTCGACACCACCCCTGATGGGGTAGAATTTTCCGAGCTGTAGAATTTTCATTCCTATATGTAGTTTTTCACATTCATTTTTATCTCCTGCCCACTTCCGCCACTGCGGGCTTTTGCGCCTTTGTCGCCGGCCCGCTCTTGTCGTTCCGGGCATTCGCACCTTTGCCGCCGACTCGCTTCCGCCATTGCGGTTGCAGGCGGGGCCGCAAAGTTACAACAGTCCGGCGAGGAAATCAATGAAAGGACGGAGCACCTTTGCGGATGATTCGGCCGAGCGTATGCTGATGTCTATGTCGTCGCCCATTCCATTGAGCACCCCGAAATGGTAGCTGTTGCTGCCGTCCATCCCTCGTACAGTCTTTCTGAGTTTGGCAGCCGTCACCTCGTCCCGGAGGCTCTGGCTCCCTGCAGCCTTCGCATCAATCTGGTCAAGTAGCTGTATGGTTAGGAATGCCATGTCACTCACGCGGTTAAGCCACGGCTGAATGTCCGCTACGAAGATGCTGTCCGAAGCGCACCCGCTTTCTGCCATCCCCTCAATCGAAGCGCAGGCCCGGAGAAGCTTGACCATCTCCTCTTTGACCGGAGCGCTTTTCCCATCCTTCTTGTAGGCCTCCGTGAGACTGGCTATAGGCTCGTTGTCGTAGTAGCGGAGGAACTGGCTGAGATATTCGAAGTCGTCGGCCTTTTCCCTGCCTACCACCGCCTTGAGGGCTGCCTTGTAGTCGCTTTCATTGTCGAACGCGGCATTGTTCCAGCCATAGTCGCCGACTCCGAAGAGAGCGATTTTCGAGGCTGCGCCCTGCTGCATAGGATTGGAAATCAGCGCACTGGCACCTTCGAGTCTGGCAGGGAGCTTCGCATCGTTGTCTATCCACTTCTCGTCAGCAAAGTTGGCGTAGGTGTCGCGTACGAAGAGTTTTGTCATGTCGTTGTCGTTGCAAGGGTAGTTCCACCACCATGCGAGCCCGCGCCCGAGTTCCTTCGAAACCACCTCGAGGTCATGCGAGTTGGGCACGCTCCAGACGTTGGCGCCTGTGATGTAGATCACGCACTGAGGGTGTGTCTTCCCGAGCGAGTTGTAGAACAGCTGGCGGGTTTCGGCGCTGACCCATGAATATGCATAGAGCTGAGGCACGAAGTTCACCGGCTTGACCGTGTCGGCAGGGGAGTCGTACACCTTGTTCCAACGCTCTTCCACTGCGTTCTGTACTTCGCTGAGCCTCTGTGCGTTAAGTTCAAGTGTGGGCTGGTCGACCGGTACGCCTATATCATCCACGAAGACTCCGAACTGGCGGACGCCGAGGTCGTACATTTTCTGGAACTTCGACATTATGCGGTCAACCACGTCGTCGGCATTCGGGTCGGTAAAGGCTGCGCCCGGGTGTATGGCCCATATGAAATTGACCTTGTTCCTGTGCGAGGCTTCGACTATTTCGCGGAGCATGCCCGAAGACAGCATGCCTATTTTCTGCTGGTCGGCGGTAATGCTGTCGGGGTAGGCTTCTGCCCATTTGTGCGAGTGGTAAGGGTCGCTTTTCGCTCCGTACATGTAGGAGTTCATCTTGTAGCGGGCCATGAAACTGAAGAGGTCCTTCGTGACGTCGGCGTTGTACGGCACTCCGTAGTAGCCTTCAATCACGCCTCTGTATTGTATGTCGGCGTAGTCTTCGATTTCGACGCATGGAAGATTGCAGGTCCCGTTGTCGAGTATCTGCTCAAGGGTGGCGAGGCCGCAGAAGGTCGCATCGGTGTTCTCTCCGAGTATGAGGACTTCTGCCCCGACCTTGTTGCCTTTCAATATGAACACGTGGCGGTCGAACTTGCCGGGAACGGCCGTGGCCTTGCGGTTGGCTTTCATCGCGCCGGCCTTGCGGTCTGCCGCGCCCTTCGAGCCGTTTACGGCGAGGTAGATGTTGGAGGTCTTCGCATCTGCCTTTGTTGCTGCTGCTACGGTAAGTCCTTTGTTTTCAAGTATCTGTGCGGCACGGTCTATGGTTGTTCGGTCTATGCCCGGATCGGCGACTATAGTCACTTTGTCCGTGAAAGATGTTGTCCCCGGCAAGGCTTTTTGTGACTGTGGAACAGGGTAAATCGTGTAGGTGTTGCCTGCCAGAAGGGCAGTCATCGAGGTCGCTGCGAGTATAGCGGCCATAAGGATGCGCTTTGCTTTCATTCTTGTCTGGTTTTATCAGTGGCCATTCTGTGTCAAGCCGGCTTTCGTCCGCCTCAGGCGGCATCGGCCGGACAACGCAATTTACTAACAAATCGCGACACATGCAAAGTTAGGTATTCACCCCGACTCCTTCTTCAAATTGCACGAGTTGTCTATATTTGCAGTCAAAATTATAACACTTTCCGCTTTATGAAACTTCATGCTCCGGTTCTGGCCGCAACCCTGCTCGTCCTTACAACCGTTTCTTGCCGTGAAAATGTCAGCGAAGATTTGACATGGAACGCAGGCGACCACATTTCAGAAAAGGAGGCTGCCGCACTCATCGGTACCGCCGCATTCGTGCCCATGGACCTTCCTGAAGAAATAATCTCCCGCATGAAAGGGAAGTCCATGCCTGACGGCGCCCTGGTGGGGTTCGACGAACTCAGCTATCTGCGCCTTATCCACTGCGACGGCAATGGCTTGATACTCAAAGGTGAAATGGTCGTGTCCAAACAGATAGCAGCTGAAGTCGCCGAGATATTCCTCGCACTCTACCAGGCCGGCTATCCTATAGAACGCATCAGGCTGATTGACGACTACGATGCCGTTGACGAGAACAGCATGCGCGACAACAATTCGTCTTCCTTCTGCTACCGCACGATTCTCGGAAGTACCAAACTTTCGAAGCACTCGCTTGGCCTGGCAGTCGACATAAATCCTCTTTACAACCCATATTTCAAGTTCAGTTTCGACGAAGACAAGAATGTCACAGGCTGGTATGCCCTGCAGCCGGAAACCGCTGGGCCTTATGTGGACCGCACCGGGGATTTCCAGTATAAGATGGGAATTGACGACCTGGCAGTCAGACTGTTCAAGGAGAAGGGCTACGAATGGGGAGGCGACTGGACCTCATGCAAGGACTATCAGCATTTCGAGAAGATTCTCTGATGTCGGTTATGAAGCGCATTGAAGTGGTTGCTGCCGTCATACGCAACGCGGACGGGCAAATTTTTGCCACCCAGAGGGGGTACGGCGATTTCAAGGATATGTGGGAGTTTCCAGGCGGAAAGATGGAGCCTGGAGAGTATCCCGAAGCTGCGCTCGTTCGTGAAATCCGCGAGGAACTCGCCACGGAAATCTCGGTCGATTCCTTCATCTGCACCGTCGATTGGGATTATCCGCAGTTTCATCTGACCATGCACTGCTACTTCTGCACTGTCCTTTCCGGAAATCTTGAACTGAAAGAGCATGAGGCCGCCAGATGGCTCCG
>JABUTS010000130.1 GCA_021443565.1 Bacteroidales bacterium
CTGACCTGCCTATCTTCCGCCTTGTCTATTATCCCGCAGATTTCCTCCGCGTTGGCCTTTGGGTCGGCAAGCCATACACGAGGGGAGGCCGCCGCAGTCCTTATGAATCCGAAATCCATGTCCTTCAATTATTTTACTCTGTACGGCTGGTCCTCGTACAGGATGAACTTCTTAGCTTTCCTTACCCATTTCTGCTCCTCAAGCTTGATATGTTCCCTCATCTCGGAGTAGTCTGTCCTGCCGAGTATGTAGCCGAGCAGGACTGGGTCGGCGAGTTTTCTTTCAAAGCCTTCGCCAAGGCTGAATTCGGGATAGCGCGCCCTGAAATATCTCATCAGTTCGAGGGTGTGGATGAGGGAATGGTACTCCGATCCGGGCTCAAGCATAATCTGGTAACCGTAGCATTTCTTGCCTTCATAAAGGCCAGTCGCCGGCGTGAACGAGCAGGGACGCATCATGACGCCCTCCGGAACTGGTACGGGTTCGTTGCGCGAGGTCTTCACGAAGGGTGCGCCTATGTATTCGTACGGGCGGGCGGTGCCTATGCCTGGAGTGACGTTGGTGCTGTTCCAGAGACCTCCGCCGCTGTACATGTCGCAGGTGAAGAGTCCCGGGATGTCGGAGCACGGCGCTATGGTCCATGGCATTAGCTGCTTGTTGGACTCGGTGGCGAGCGCTGAGATGATATGGAGGGCGAATTTAGCGCCTATCTCGTTGTAGTACAGGTTGGCAAGCTCTCCCAACGTAAGACCGTGACGGTGGGCTATTTTAGGCAGAAAGTCCTCACATTCTCCCGACGGCATGGTTCCTTCCACGATTCTTCCAGCCGGGTTGATATGGTCCACAATATACAGCGACGGGGCTTCACATTCCATATCCCTGAGCATGTTCATCAGCGTGAATACGTCCCTCGTGTAGTTGAACCACCGTGATCCCGTGTCCTGGATTTCCACCACCACGGCAGTCAGCCCCGCGAGGCTTTCCTTGTCGAATTCTATGTGGTTGGTGAGGGGGGTAAGTTCCGTGTCCCTTGGGGAAAACACGGTCTCGAGCACTCCTCTTTCAGCAAAGAGGTCCCAAAGATATCGACCCTTCGCCGTGTCCCAGCAGTTCTGGGTGCAGAAACAGCCAACCCTCCCGGCAGTCAGGGATTTGTCAAGCTGTTCGTCTATCGCGGTGGTTCTGAATGAAAACATAGCCTACCTGTTGAGGTACATGGTGTCGTAATACTTCTGGTAGTCGCCCGAGGTCACATTGTCCAGCCAGTCCTGGTTGTCGAGGTACCACTTCACGGTCTCCTCTATGCCTTCCTCGAACTGGAGGGAAGGCTCCCAGCCGAGTTCCTTCTGGAGTTTTGTGCTGTCTATCGCATATCTCAGGTCGTGGCCGGCCCTGTCGGTGACATAGGTGATGAGGTCCATGTCCTCGCCCTCGGCCCTGCCGAGAAGACGATCGACCGTGTTTATCAGCACCTTGATTATGTCTATGTTCTTCCATTCATTGAAACCTCCGATGTTGTAGGTCTCGGCTATGCGGCCTTCGTGGAAGATGCAGTCTATCGCGCGGGCGTGGTCAACGACGTAGAGCCAGTCGCGCACGTTCTCGCCCCTGCCGTAGACCGGGAGAGGCTTGCGCTGGCGTATGTTGTTGATGAACAATGGTATGAGCTTCTCTGGGAACTGGTACGGGCCATAGTTGTTCGAGCAGTTGGTAACTATGGTAGGCATGCCGTAGGTGTCGTGGAATGCCCTCACGAAGTGGTCGCTGGATGCTTTTGCGGCGCTGTACGGGCTGTGAGGCTGGTACTTGAGTTCCTCGGTGAAGAATTTCTCTCCATAGGCGAGATGGTGGCTGCCGGAAGAGGCTTTGGTCGTGAACGGCGGCTCTATGCCTTCGGGGTGGGTCATTTCAAGGGCACCGTAAACCTCGTCGGTGGAAATATGGTAGAACCTCTTGCCCTCGAACTTCTCCGGAAGGCTCTCCCAGAAAAGCTTTGCGGCCTGCAGCATGGACAAGGTTCCCATCACGTTAGTCCTTGCGAAGGTGAAAGGGTCCTTAATGCTCCTGTCCACATGGCTTTCTGCCGCAAGATGTATGATTCCGTCGACATGCTCCTCTTTCATCAGGGCAATAATAGTGTCGAAATCGCAGATGTCAGCCTTGACGAAACGGTAGTTAGGGCAGTTCTCCACGTCCCTGAGATTCGCGAGATTGCCTGCGTATGTAAGTTTGTCCACGTTTATGATGCGGTAGTCGGCATACCTGTTCACGAACAGTCTCACGACATGGCTTCCTATGAAGCCGGCACCTCCTGTGATGATGATGGAATGTCTGTATTTCATGGCAAAATATTAATTTGACAAAAATACATAAAAAATGCGACTTTGCGTAAGCAAAGGGCCGATGAAGTCAGTCAGACCATTTCGTCAGAGCCCCGGAGTTCAATTTTCGCCCGTTTTCTTGTATAATTGTCCGCTGAATGATTATATTTGTCGAATAAATGGGGTGTTTTGGTAATATGCTCCAAAAACCTGAACCAATTAAACTGACTTGAAAGTGATGAATTTAAAGGTGTTGATGGCAGCGTCAGCTGCAATGTTGTCTTGCGCGTACAGCGCATCGGCCCAGAACAAGTCTCCCGAGTACGAATTCAGTACAGTGAAGGAAAACTGGATCTCCCCGGTAAAGAATCAGTATAGAAGCGGCACGTGCTGGTGCTTCTCTGGCATAGGATTTCTTGAGTCTGAAATCAAGAGGATCAAGGGTTATGACAATGTGGATCTCTCCGAGATGTGGGTTGTGGGCCACTCCTACTTCGATCGCGGAGTCAAGTATGTCAGGCTCGACGGCAAGCTCAACTTCGCTGCCGGCTCCGACTTCGGTGACGTTCTCAAGGTAATCGAGAATTATGGTATTGTTTCCCAGGAGGCCTATCCGGGAATGCAGTACGGCACCGAGCTGCCTGAGCAGGCTGAATTCGACGCTGTGCTCGCAGGTTTCATCGATGCGGCCGCCAAGAATCCGAACCGCACCCTCTCCACCGCATGGCAGAAGGCATACAAAGGCATAATCGCAGCTTATCAGGGCGAGTGGCTTGAAACCTTTACCGTCGACGGAGCAAGCCATACCCCTCAGTCATACAGGGATTATCTCGGCATAGTTCCCGAAAACTATGTGAGCCTAACCTCGTTTACCCACCAGCCGTGGTACAAGCCTTTCGTGATTGAGGTTCAGGACAACTGGCGCTGGGATGAGTCATACAACCTTCCTCTTGACGAACTCATGGAGGTCATGTACAACGCCATTGACAAGGGATACACCATAGCATGGGGCTCGGATGTCAGCGAAAAGGGCTTTACACGCGACGGACTTGCAGTCATGCCTGCCGACAAACCCAAGACCGCTGCCGGCTCGGATCAGGAACGCTGGGTAGGTAAGAGCCAGGAAACAGCAGAGGAGGAAAGTGCAGAACTTCCCGAAGAAGTTGAGGTTACTCAGGAACTCCGTCAGGAGGGGTACGACCGCAAGCTTACCACCGACGACCACGGCATGCAGATATACGGCATCGCGAAGGACCAGAATGGCACGAAATATTTCATGGTCAAGAATTCCTGGGGTGACGCTGGCAAGTACAAGGGCCTCTGGTATGCATCTGACACTTTCGTGCGTTACAAGACCCTCAACATAGTGGTTCACAAGGATGCGATTCCTAAGGACATAAGGAAGAAACTTGGTCTCTGATTGCCGTGAAAATCACTAAACACATACCCAATGCGATTACATCCATGAATCTCCTCTCCGGAGTTCTGGGCATAGTATTCGCATTCAGGGGAATGCCCGTTGCCGCCTTCGGGCTGATGCTGGCGGCATCCGTATTTGACTATCTTGACGGTTTCTGTGCCCGCCTTCTCGGGGCTTACTCTCCTATGGGCAAGGAACTTGACTCCCTTTCAGACATGGTCAGTTTCGGAGTGCTTCCGGCTCTGATGCTGTATTGTTATATGGACGGCCTCAGCCTTGGCCCATGGTGCTGGATTTCTCTTTCGGTAGCCGTGTTCTCCGGACTCAGGCTTGCAAAATTCAACATCGACGACAGGCAGAGCGACAATTTCATAGGCATGCCTACACCTTCTGTGGCCATAATATGCGGTTCGCTTGCATGCCTCGCCTCCTGCAAGCCTGATTCGTTCGTGGCACACTGGTGCCAGACCATATGGTTCGTGCCTGCAGTGTCCCTGCTGCTGTCATCCCTGCTTGTATGCGAGGTGCCTTTCTTCGCGATGAAGATAAAGAAAGGAGGCCTCAAGGAAGACAGGTTCCACTTCCTCAAGCTCGCCTTTTTCGTGGTCATAGCAATAACGGTTCCGACCGTACTGCTGACCGGCATACATTTCTCGGCAGGCATACTGGTCGTGTTCTTCTTCTACATCCTGGAGAGTCTCCTGGCCTTCGTTTTCCGCCGTGGATAATTGTCTTCGGGTATGAATGACAAAAAAATAAGGACGCCCACCAGCGTCCTTTTCTTTTTTTACCGGATGAAGCAGCGCGATGCCTACTTCTTCTTGTTTGCGTATCTCTGATAGAACTTGTCCACGCGGCCTGCAGTGTCGACGAGCTTCATCTTTCCAGTGTAGAAAGGGTGTGAAGTGTTGGAGATCTCGACCTTTACTACAGGGTATTCAACGCCCTCGTAAACGATGGTCTCCTTGGTGGAAGCGCAGGAACGTGTGATGAAAACAACATCGTTCGACATATCCTTGAAAGCTACAAGACGGTAGGTTTCGGGATG
>JABUTS010000186.1 GCA_021443565.1 Bacteroidales bacterium
GGTACCTACAGCATACTTCTCCTCAACCTCATCCCATGGGTTAGGAAGGAGCTGCTTGCGGCCGAGGCTGAGCTTGTGGTTCTCCTCGTCGAAGTCAAGGATGACAACGTCGATAGAGTCGCCTGAAGCAACGAGCTCTGAAGGATGCTTTACCTTGTTCCATGCGAGGTCGCTGATGTGTACGAGACCTTCGATGCCTTCCTCAAGCTCTGCGAATACGCCGAAGTTGGTGATGTTGCGCACGTTGGCCTTGTGCTGGCTGCCTACAGGATACTTCGCGCGGATGTTCTCCCATGGATTAGGCACAAGCTGCTTGAGACCGAGGGACATCTTCTTCTCCTCGCGGTCGAGGGTGAGAATCTGAGCCTCCACCTCCTCGCCTACCTTGAGGAAGTCCTGTGCGATGCGGAGCCTTGGAGACCAAGACATTTCTGACACGTGGATGAGACCCTCAACGCCCGGCTCAATCTCAACGAATGCGCCGTAGTCAGCGATGAGGACAACCTTGCCCTTTACCTTGTCGCCCACCTTGAGGTTAGCGTCAAGTGCATCCCAAGGATGCTGGGTAAGCTGCTTGAGACCGAGGGCGATCCTCTTCTTTGACTCGTCGAAGTCGAGAATGACCACGCGGATCTTCTGGTCGAGGGCGACAACCTCCTCCGGATGGTTGATGCGGCCCCATGAAAGGTCTGTGATGTGGATGAGACCGTCGACACCGCCGAGGTCAACGAATACACCATAGCCTGTGATGTTCTTGACTGTACCCTCAAGTACCTGACCCTTCTCAAGCTTGCCGATGATCTCGCTCTTCTGCTGCTCAAGCTCTGCCTCGATGAGTGCCTTGTGTGAAACGACAACATTGCGGAACTCCTGATTGATCTTGACAATCTTGAAGTCCATAGTAGTGTTGACGAACTGGTCGTAGTCGCGGATAGGCTTGATGTCGATCTGGCTTCCAGGAAGGAAGGCCTCGATGCCGAATACGTCCACGATCATACCACCCTTTGTACGGGTCTTCACATAACCCTTTACGATTTCGTCCTTGCCGAACGCATCGTTTACCATATCCCAAGAACGGAGCTGGCGAGCCTTCTTGTGAGAAAGGATGAGCTGACCCTTCTTGTCCTCAGTGTTCTCCACGAACACCTCGACCTTGTCACCTACTGCGAGATCCGGATTGTAACGGAACTCAGGGACCATGATCACGCCTTCGCTCTTGTAACCGATATTGACGATGACTTCCCTCTTGTTGATTGAAGTGACAACACCCTCGACAACCTCACCCTCAGATACCTTTGAGAGAGTCTGGTCATACTTCTCTGCGATGGCTGTCTTGTCCTCGTCATAAACATTCTCGCTTTCGAAAGAGTCCCAGTCGAAGTTTTCAGGGGCTATCGAAGCGTTCAAGGTCACCTTCTTGGTTTCCTCAACTGCAGGAGTCTCAACTTCTGCATTTACCTTGTTTTCTTCCATTTTAAAATTTTAAAGACAAACTAGCGGTTGAACATTATGTATTGTATTTCGGAAGGCAGGCGCAAAAAATGCGCGCTCCTCACCGGAAAAGCGCGCAAAATTATTGATAAAAATCGGATTATCAAAGTGTCAGAGCATTTTTCTCTTCTTGAAAATCAGCAGGATTGCCGTGAATGATATGGCCATCAGTACCGTGATTGCGACCCAGTCCCATCCGGTGCCGGTCTGAGGCAGCACCACATTCATTCCATAGAAGCTGGCGATGAGGGTTGGAGGCATCAGAAGCAGGGACACGAGAGTGAAGACCTTCATGATTTTGTTCTGCTCGAGGTTGATGAGGCCGACCACAGTGTTCTGGAGGTAATCCAGCCTCTCGAAGCTGAAGTTGGTATGATTGATGAGGGACGAAATGTCCTTCAGCAGGATATTGAACTTCTGGAGAAGGTTTCTCGGACATTTAGGGCTCTTGAGAAGGGCCGATATCATCCTCTGCTTGTCGACGATGTTCTCGCGAACCGTCATCACATTGCTCTGAATCTGGTTGATGTCGAGGAGGAATTCCTCGTTGATATCCTCTCCGAGGCTGACCTTGCGGTTGAGCTGGTCAACTTCCTTGGAAAGGATCTCTATCATGTCGGCGTCAAGGTCCACACGCTGCTCCATTATGCTCACGAAGACCGCATATCCGTTGGGATAGCGCTTCGGGAAGGCGCACATGCGTCTCTGCAGGTCGGTGAAACTGCGGAGAGGGCATTCGCGTATGGTGGTGAGGGCCGTTTCCCTGAGAATGAAGGACACGGTCTCCATCGAATACTCTTCGGGACCCGGTATGAGGAAATCCGTATTTACCTGGATTGCAAGTTCATCCTCGGAGAAACGGGATGAACTCTCAATCTCCTCCGCCTGCGCACGGCTTTGGATAACCGTGCCGAGGAACGCCTCGACGTCCCTTTTTTCGTCTCCGGTCGGATTGACTATGTCTATCCAGAGGATGTCGTCAATCTTGAGGCTGTCCAGCACCTTGATGTCTGCCGCAACCTCCACCAGACCGTTTGATTTGTAGAAAACTTCAAGCATGGGCTCTCCGATTTTCTCCGCCCGCCGCGTTCGGCTTTCTGCTGCCAACTCCCCGGGGCGGAAGGGTTAGACTTATTGGAATGGAAATATCACGGCAAAGGTACAAAGAAAAATTGAATATATTCCAAGTTGCATATCTCAGGCCTTTGGTTGACTTCAAAGTTTTTCTAAAGAAATGGACACTGTTTTCCCTTCCTTGACCTTGCGGGTGAGTCTGGAGTCGCCCTTGACAGCAGTCACCTCATAACCGTCTTTGACACGGCTGACATGAAGGTCAAAATCGCAGCCGCAGGCGCGTACATGGCTCAGACTCGCTTCATCCCATGAAGGAGGGAGAGATGGCTTGAGCGTGAACGAGCTCAAGCCGGTTGGTCTGATTCCGAAGATGCCCTCTGTGATTATCCTGCAGTAGAGTCCGCTTTCGGCGCTGAGATGCCTCTGGGATCCCTCCGGCCATGCCTCTATAGGGTAAGGGACATGGTCACCGAGAAGCCTGCGGGCGGAGTAGTCCGAGAGTTTGCTCCCGGCAAGTTCGCTTGCGCCGGCATAGAATGCGCCTCTCAGAGCATATAGTGTGGTTCTGTCCCAGAAAGTTTCACTTCCCTGCTGGGTGAGCAGTCCGTCTTCCTTCCAGAGCAGAGGGCTGAAGAGGGCGTCCAGCGTTGCACGGCTTCTGTTTTCGATTCCCATCACGAGAGGAATGCAGATCCATGAACGGAGCAAATCGTTGCCGTCATAGTATCTGTATGTGTCAAATCCCTGGACGGTGGCACCGAAGTGTTTCTCGATATTGGCGGCCATGGCAGTAGCCTGTTTGCGGTAGGAGGCGGAAACGGAGGCAGGTAGGCGCAGTTCGGAAGCAAGATAAGAAGCGCTCAGCAAAGCATCATAGTAAAGGGAGGATGTACATAGATTTGCATCTCCTGCCGGGAATCGTCCTTCAAGTTCGTCGCAATTGGATGCGACCACGCCTTCCGAGTTGATCTTGCGTCTGCAATACTCCAGGCACCACTCCACCAGCGGCCACAGTCTCTGTGCTTCCGCCCTGTCGCCGAGAGAGAGGGCAAAACGGGATGCGCCATAGGCAATCATTGCGGCATCTCCTCGGTCACCCGCACCGTTCCAAATATCCCTTCCTTCAGCTATAATCGAGCTTGGGATAGGCCTGAAATCATCATTCATGAAACGCGCGAAATGGCTGAATGAGTTTGATGCAGACTCTATTCCCTTGCCGTAGCCGAGGTAAGGGAAGAAAGGATTGACATATTCCGCCTGATCATTGGCCCATATTGCGGCATAGTAGGATTCTCCTCCCGGCCCGTGCATGAGGCCGCCTGCGGTGCGGAAAATGCTCTCAGACGCTCTGATCTTTGAATATCGGAACAGGGTGTTCACTACAGGATCGGGGGTTTCGAGCACAAGCGCGCGGTCTATGTCATCGGTTATGAACCGGCGTCTTGCCGCCAGTTCAGCCTGAACGTCGGGCACAAGAAGTTCGCCGCCGGAAACTTTGCAGGCCTGGAACACTGCGCTGAAAGTAAGGCTGTCACCTGGCCTGAGGGTATAAGTTCCGGTGCCCAGGATTGAGGCTTCGATGATATACGAGCCGTCCCTGCCGTTCTCCTTCGGGGTGACGATGCGCTGGGAAAACTCCGGGATATTGACCGGAAGAGTTTCTCCGCCTATGTTCAAAAGGGTATACAGCTCGCAGAGCAGAGGTTTGTCAACTGACGGGAATATTATTCTTTCCAGTCTGAAGCCGGGGGTCTGTCCGGCATCCGGCCCTTCGTCTTCAATCAGACAGCGTTCCTCCACGGCCCTGAACATGCCGTCTATCTCCACTTCCAGTGTCCTGCCCGGGCCGAAGCACAGGCCGTCAGCACTGATGAGGGACGGAATATCCACAGCCATACGCTGCATCAGGCTTGCGTGGGTATTGTCCGGCAAGGTCCTGAGCATAGGGAAAACAAGGGAACGCTCCACCGACAGGGAGGCATCCTTATCCAGAGACCAGCGTAGCACGCATGCAGCCTGTTCGCCCGCCATCTCAATGTGGTCGGAGTGGGGGCACGACTCGGGGGTGACATCCCATCTGATTATCCCTCCGTCAGTAATCTTCCATCTTGCCTGACCGCCAAGGGCAGTCAGCAGGAGAAAAAACGAAAA
>JABUTS010000077.1 GCA_021443565.1 Bacteroidales bacterium
GCGGTCACCGCTGCCGGCAAAAGGGCCGGCCGGCAGCTGGGCGGTGCGGGGAGCTCGCTGGAAGGCTCTCCTCCCGCCCTGCCCGCCCCCTTTGCATCGTCCAAATATGATCAAATATGGGAACTATCTTTCCGACGTTCAGCGGCCATGCCCTTTCCAGAGGCCTCGACTCGCTACAGTAGCTCCAACGAGGCAACCGCCGCTGCGAGGAGTGCCCTGCAAAGCCCCCCGCAGTTGCGTACGGTAACTGCCGGCTCTCGTACTTGCCGGCAGCGCTGCCGCCCCTTGACCTTTCAAGTTTTTCCCTCATTTTTCGACAAGGTCAGTCTGGCCAATTTCCTAAAACCTCAATACACGCACTGTGTGGCACATTGCTGCAGTTGGTGCCTGGAACCTTTCGTTCTAAACCGTTATAAATCAAAAAGGTGGCCCCAAAAATGGAATACCTTTCGAGTTTTCCCGGCATTTTCATGAAAGGTCGAAATCCGAAACTTACCCAATCTTCAATACAGGCCCTCTGTGGCAGATTTTTCCAGTTGACCTATATGCCTGAATCTTTCAGAGCACTATGAAGGCTGACCGAATCTTGGTGGCCTCTTCGTGTTTTCAGGCCTCATTTATGGAAATTGTGTAGTATCTTTGCCAACCTATGGAAGAGAACGATATACTGAAAGGGCTCAACAATGAGCAGAAAGCAGCCGTCCAGAAAGTGGACGGCCCGGTGCTGATAGTCGCCGGTGCAGGGTCGGGAAAAACGAGGGTCCTCACCAGCAGAATTGCCTATATGATTGAGAAAGGGGTAGAACCCGGTGCAATCATGGCTCTGACATTCACCAAGAAGGCCGCAGGAGAGATGAAGGAGAGAATCGCCTCATTGGTAGGACCAAGAAAGGCTCGCCCTATATTCATGGGCACTTTCCACTCAATATTCATACGCTTTCTCAGAAAATACTCTGGCTCTATCGGCTACCCGGAAAGTTTCACCATCTACGACACCTCCGACTCCAATTCGGCGATGAAGGTATGCATCAAGGAACTGAATCTCGACGAAAAGGTCTACAAACCGAAGGTCGTGCTCTCGCGCATCTCGATGGCAAAGAACAACCTCGTAACCGCTAAGGCATACAAAAACAACGTTGCGGCAGTCCAAAACGATGCTTCGCACAAACTCCCGCACATCGCCGACCTCTACGACCTCTATGACCGCAAATGCCGCGAAAGCGGTGTCATGGACTTCGACGATATCCTCTTGAACATGAACATACTACTGCGCGACAACCCCGAAGCCCTCAAGGAAATTTCCGCGCAGTTCACCCATGTGCTCGTGGACGAGTATCAGGACACCAACTACTCGCAGTACGTCATCCTCAAACGCCTCTGCAGCGGTCACCGCAACATCTGCGTCGTGGGCGACGACTCTCAGAGCATATACGCCTTCCGCGGCGCCAAGATAGAAAACATACTCAACTTCCAGAAGGACTTTCCCGAAAGCCGCATATTCCGCCTTGAGCAGAACTACCGTTCAACCCAGACCATAGTTGATGCTGCCAACTCCTTGATAGCCAGGAATGAAGGCCGCATACCGAAGAAATGTTTTTCCGAGGGTGCCGAGGGTGACAAGATTCATCTGATCAAGGCTTACACCGACAAGGAGGAAGCGGATCTGATAGTATCTTCAATAAAGCGCAGGATTGAAAGGGAAAGGGCTGAATATAAGGACTTTGCAATTCTGTATAGGACTAACTCCCAATCTCGCGTTCTTGAGGAGTACCTGCGCCGCCGCAACATGCCGTACATGATTTATTCCGGAGCATCCTTCTTTGAGAGGGCTGAAGTCAGGGACCTGATGGCCTACTTCAAGCTCGCGGCCAATCCTGCCGACAACGAAGCATTCAAGAGGGCCATAAACAAGCCGGCCAGAGGCATAGGTGACACTTCCATCGCAGCCCTGGACGCGGCAGCACACAAACTTGGGCAGCCGTTGCTCACCGCCGCCCTCAGCGACGTGCCTCTGGAATTCGGCATGAAGATGCCGGCTCTCCAGAAAATCAGGAAGTTCTGCAACCTGATCATGGACTTCCATCTGCGCCTGCCTTCCGAGGACGCATACAAGATCGCCCTCGGTCTCGCTACCCTCAGCGTCGGAACGGAACTCCCTCTGCTGCAGTCCTTCAAGGCTGATGACTCGATTGAAGGGCAGTCCCGCGCAGCCAACGTGGAGGAACTTCTCAACGGTGTGAAGTCCTATGTCAACGACAGGAACCATGAGTATATTGATGACCTCATGGTCGACGGCACCATCACTGACGGAGACGAAATAGCCGAAGAAGACTGCCCGGTGGTGACTCTTGGGGAATACCTCGAGAACGTGTCGCTTCTAAGTTCAGTAGACGTGGAGGGGGAGGACGACGGGAATAAAATCGCCCTCATGACCGTGCACAGTTCCAAGGGTCTCGAGTTCCCTTATGTTTTCGTGGCCGGTCTGGAAGAAAATCTCTTCCCTTCTGGCGGCTGGCTGGCAAGTCTCGCTGATATTGAAGAGGAAAGGCGCCTGTTCTATGTGGCAATCACCAGGGCGCAGAAAGCGGTAGAGCTGTCCTTCGCGGAAAACAGGATGCGCAACGGGAAGACCGAGCAGAACGAGCCGAGCCGATTCGTCAGGGAAATAGATCCGAAATATATAGAAAATCCTCTCTCAGATGCCCGTGCGGGCTCGTTCTCCGGCCTGCGACTCAGTTTCAGCGGCGATTTCGCCGGCACAAGTCCCCGCGGAGCCACCAGCTTCAGTACAGGCTCGCGTCTTGGCGGAGGTGCCAGCTCCAGCACAGGCACACGTCTGGGAGGCGCTTCCAACTTCAGTACAGGTTCGCGGCCGGGATATTCCGGTGGTGCACGTCAAGGCTATTCAGGCAGCGCCGGCGCGGGTTCGCGGCCGGGCGGAGCCGCATCGTCCTCCGGGGTTGCGGGCATTGTACGCAAACCTCTCCGTCCGGCTCCTGCCCAGACCATAGCCGACAAGGATTTCTTCCCGACGCCAGTCCATGAACTGCGCCCTGGCATGACTGTCCTGCACAAGCGTTTCGGCAGGGGAGTAATACGCTCCATGACCGGCACTGCAGGGGCGGGCGACGCGAAAGCCACCATACTCTTTGACCATCACGGCGAGCGAACCCTCATGCTCAGCTACGCACCTCTAATGAAGATGGAATGACCTGTCTTCCCCTTGCCTGCATACTGCAGGCTCGCCATCGTCCTGTTGCCCGATGATCTCCTTGTCAAGCGATTTATGATTTCCGGACATGCAGAAAATCAAAAATCGCCTGACAGATGTTGACCGGACACGACCTGGAGGATACTTTTGCGCAAAACCGATTGCGTATGAAAAATATCCTTATGACCGCGGCACTCATCGCCTTGCCGCTCCTTTCAACCTCATGCAGCTGGCTCTATCCCGAATCGGAAGAAAGCCTCAGACTGGGAACAATCACCGTTCTTTTTGAAGAGGGAACACTACCATCTGTAAAAGCTCAGGCATCCGCAAACGAACCGGCTGCTGACGGAACCTGCACAAAGTCATCGAACGATGAAATTATCCCCGACGTTTCGGACTTCCTCTTGGAAGTGACTTCTTCCGATGGCAAATCCGTCTACAACGGCAAGTACGGAGCCTCTCCCGAGCACCTTTCCGTCGAGGCCGGCAGCTACAGTGTGAAAGTTTTATCCACGACCTTCAAGTCCCCGGCTTTCTCCGCGCCTCTGTATGGTGACGAGCAGATAGTAGTGGTCAAGGCCGGCCAGAACGTGGACGTCAGGATGAGCTGCTCACTGAAAAATTGTGGGGTTCGCATACGTACGGACGCAAGTTTCCTGACTTCATGTCCAAATTCCACCATTCATGTCAAATCATCCGAAGGCTCGCTGATGTATGGTTACTCCGAGCGCAGGGTGGCATATTTCAACCCCGGCAGGATCTCTGTCGTGATGAGCGGCGGCTCTGGCGACAAGGTGCTGCTTACCCGCGAACTTTCTGCCCGCGACATACTCGACCTCGGCCTGAGCGCATCTTCCCAGAGTACCACCTCCCAAAGTGCTTCGCCGTCCATCAAGGTGGCTGTGGATACCTCGCGCAACTGGCTTGGAGAGAATTATGAGATAGGTGGCAGTTCGAAGGGCGGGGATATAAGCGATGCCTACACGATTGCCCAGGCCCGCGACAATACCGATGCCGAGGATGTCTGGGTGGCAGGCTACATAGTCGGCGGCGACCTCACGTCCTCTACAAACGGAATCTCCTTCCAAGCTCCTTTCACCTCAGCCACAAACATAGCCCTCGCCGACCGCAGCACAGCCAGCGCCAAGTCATCTTGCCTCAGCGTACAACTGCCGAGCGGCTCCGTCCGCGATGCGCTCAACCTTCGCGACAACCCCTCCCTCCTCGGGCGCAAGGTATATATAAAAGGGGACCTCGTCGAGGCCTACTACGGCATTCCCGGCATCAAGAACATCACAGAATACAAATTCAAATAGAAAAGACCAGCTTGGGCTGGTCTTTTCTACATTCTGGTATATTATTGGGGCTCTGCCCCAATACCGGCGGAGCTGAAGCTCCTGCTGCTCGGGCACGAAAGTCCACTGGACTTTCTCTAAAG
>JABUTS010000139.1 GCA_021443565.1 Bacteroidales bacterium
GGCGCTCTTGAAACATACCTTGCTGAAGAAATTGCAAACGCACTTGGTGAGGCACTTGCTGAAGATGTTTTTACAAAGATTATTGCTGATGTTGGCACAGGCAAAAAGGTTACTAAAACAGGCGATTGGTTCGCTGATATTGCAGGTGCTCTCGGTAAGGCAACAGGTGCCAATCAGGCTATTATCTATTGTAGCCCTGCTAACTATTATGCAATTTTTGGCTCAGTAGATACTAACAAGCAACCTATCTTCCGTGATGGCGTTGCCGTGGCTCTCCTTCACACGCTGCATCTTGTCATAGCTGATGCTGTAGAGCTCATCATCGGTGATGGGGGTAGCTTTAGTCTGGAACTTATCGAGGCTGATGGCGATGTCGTTGTCAGAAAGCTCCTGGATGCTGATGGGATAGGTAGAGTTGTTTATCAAGACATCAGGATCCACACCCACATCCACAAGGTGGATAATATCGTTGCCTACGAGGGAGGAGGCATCTTCCATGACGCCGAGCCAGAAGCCTTCCATGCCGCCACGCAGTTTCTTGACCATTTCGCCGGTCCAGATCTCTTTGTAGATGGTGGCGTTAGCCACGGTAGCGCTGAGTGGCATAATGCCCAGGCAGGCAGCGACGCCATTCATTCCGAGAGCGGAGGCAGCGGGAGAAAAGCCCAAGACTGCCCCAAGAGCAATACCCATCACACTGTTGAAGAGTATCGCAGAGATGATTGTGATAGCTTTTTTCATATTGTCTTTAGATTTCGCATTTTACTTTGTATTCAGCCTCATAGAGACGCCTGTACTCCTCGAGACGCTCGCTGCGCATGGCCTCGAGTTCCGACTGAGGTACGTCACTAAGCCTGTTCCATTCGGTCTTGCCCGATTCTTTAGCCACGAAGGCACTCGCCTTGGCTGCGGGAGCCATGGCTGCCAGGGTGGTATTAAGGGTGTCGATACCCACCTGCTTACCCAGGCTGATGAAGTGATCTTTCTTGTCTGCAGTGATGCGGCGCTCTACTATGGCGGCATCTACGGCAGCGGTGACGGTGGCGAGAGTCATCGCCTCCATCTGCGCTTTGATGGTCTTGCTGCTCTCTTCCATCTCGAGCAGAGAGTCAATCTTTGCCAGGACAGCACTCTCGTCGGCCATCTCGGCAAGCCCTAACTTGAGGGCCAGTGTCTTAAGTTCCATTTCTTGTGTTTTATTAGTGTTTAAAAGAGGAATCCATTTACCCACGGTGCCACACTCGAGCCTTGCACCGTTATGACTGAGGACGATAGCATTGTCGTTGGCGCCTATATCCACCAGCGACACCTCGGTGAGTTTGCTCTTGATGATGGTCATATTTCTCTGACCGGGCTTGATGACCGACGGATCGTCGCTCATCTCAATAATGTCTATGCCTACGCTCACCATACGGAGACTACCGAACTCCCACTGCTTCTTGGCACTCTGGCTGCGCTCCGTCACCTCGTCGAAGACGAGTTCTCCGGTGACTTCGCCACCTTCCACCTTGATGTCCTTCACTATGCCTATCACCTCGCCGCGGTTATGCATATAGAGAAGTATAGGGTTACGCTCATATTGCGATATGTCAAGGCCGTCGGTCTTGATCCATGTGCCGTAGTAATTCAGGCTCTCATCTGTCAGTCTTACGCGTTTCATTTTTATATGTTTTAGGCAAGTTTACGTGCTATTGCCGTAGTATCAAAAATAGAGGGCACACGTTGCACTTATCTGTGAAACCATTTCATAATTAGTTGAATAACATATTATTGAATACCACATTTGCATAAATCATAATATTATGAACAGAAAAGAATCTGACAAGAAGAAATCCATCGCCAAAAACCTCTATCTGTCCGGCATGGACATGGAGGAGATAGCCGAGAAGGTAGATGTCTCCAGAGTGACTATCTCGCGCTGGTGCTCCAGCGAAGGATGGAAGGAGACACGTGCCGCACGTAACATCACACGTCCCGAGCTCGTGAACAAGCTGCTCACGGCGATAGACACACTGATCGAGCAGGTGAACGCCTCCGGCGACCCGTCACAGATAGCCGGTCTGGGCGACAAGCTGTCGAAGCTGAGTGCCGTCATCGAGAAGCTCGACAAGAAGACCAACGTCATTGACACGATGGAGGTATTTATGGCTTTCAGCAAGTGGCTCGAGTATAGGTCTGCCACCGACGAGGAACTCACTCCGGAACTCATCCGCTTCATCAACCGTTACCAGGATATGTATGTCGTGGAGAGCATGTCCAAATTAGGCAGGTAAGATGGTCACCGCAGCAGAACTACGCCAACGGTATGCAGAGTGGCAGGAACACTGCCGCCACGTGCAGTCGTTCACCGGAGAGAAGAAGGCTGAGAACGAGACACCGGCACAGCAGCGCAAGCGCATCGAGCGTCTGCGTAAGAACTATGCCGAGTTCTGCGAGTACTACTTCCCTCATTTCCTTGCGCTGCGCGACAAGACCACCGGCGAGGTGGTGAAGGTGATACACAACGCACCGTTCCATAATGCTGCTGCCGCCAAGGTCAAGAGTACTCCCAACCTCAAGGCGGTATTCAAGTGGCCGCGCGGCCACGCCAAGTCAACTCACTTCGACATCTTCATGCCACTGTGGCTCATCTTCCAGGAGAACCGCCTTATCAACTTCATGGTCGTCGTAGGCAAGTCTGAGGACTCGGCGCAGCGTCTGCTGGGAGACATACAGGCGGAGCTCGAGTTCAACCAGCGCCTGATAGCCGACTTCGGTGAGCAGAAGAACCTGGGCAACTGGCAGGAGGGCGAGTTTGCCACCAAGAACGGCGTTACGTTCCTCGCCTGCGGACGTGGCCAGTCGCCGCGTGGATTGCGCAGCCGCGAGGCACGACCGGACTATATCGTCCTCGATGACCTTGATCATGCTCTGGGGGGGCAGGATCTTGCAGATCTGCGCCACGCCGGGGGTACCCTTCTCATCCAGGAAGGAGACCACCGCTTCGCCGGTGCCCAGGTTCATGATGGCTTCCTGGGTGTCAAAGGCAGGGTTCACCCGGAAGGACCGGGCGGCCGCCTTCACGGTCTTTTCCTCATCGGGGGTGTAGGCCCGCAGGGCATGCTGGATCTTGTTGCCCAGCTGAGCCAGCACGCTGTCCGGAAGGTCCTTGGGGTTCTGGGTGACAAAATACACGCCCACGCCCTTGGAGCGGACAAGCCGCACCAGCTGCTCGATCTTTTCCTTCAGGGCCTTGGAGGTATCCTTAAAGAGGAAATGAGCCTCATCGAAGAAGAAGACGATGCGGGGCTTTTCAAGATCGCCCACCTCGGGCAGGAACTCAAAGAGCTCGCTGATCATCCAAAGCAGGAAGGTCGCGTACAGGGAAGGATCCTGGATCAGGGAACGGCAGTCCAAAATGTTGATGACGCCCTTGCCGTTCTCCGTGGAGAACCAGTCCTTGATGTTCAGAGCAGGCTCGCCGAAGAAGCGGTCGCCGCCCTTGCCCTCCAGGGCAACGACGCCCCTGAGGATCGCATTGGCGCTGGCCTTGGCGATATTGCCGTAGTCTGCGGAATAGACCGCATTGTTGTCCGCCACATGCTTGATCATGGACTTCAGGTCCTTCAGGTCCAGCAGCAGCAGGCCCTGATCGTCCGCGATCTGGAAGATCAGAGAGAGGATATCCGTCTGGGTCTGATTGAGATCCAGCAGCTTTGAAAACAGCAACGGCCCGAACTCGGACACGGTGGTACGCAGCGGGATGCCGCTCTCCCCGAAGATATCCCAATAGACGGAGGGATAGGAATCGTAGGCAAAGCCCTGCTCCTTGAGACCGAACTTTTCGATACGCTTGTTCAAATCTGCCAGCTTCTCTTCCCCGCCGTCGGTATCGGCCACCCGGTCGCCCGCCAGGCACATACCGGAAAGATCGCCCTTCACATCCGCCAGGAACACGGGAACGCCTGCGGCGGAAAAGGACTCGGCCAATACTTTCAGTGTGACGGTCTTGCCCGTGCCGGTAGCGCCGGCGATCAGGCCGTGACGGTTTGCCATATCCAGCCGGATGGAGGCTTGCTCCTCACCGGACAGACCGACCCAGACATTCTGGTTTAATAACATGTTTGTTCCTCCTGGATGAATTCAGATTCCCTCAAAACAGATTTGTCGGACCATTTCGTCCATAACATTGTAATGTTACCTAAAAAGTTCGGAAAAATCAATATCCGCAAAGAAAATCGGCCTGCGACGGACAAAGAAAAAACAGCGACCGTTTTCACGATCGCTGTTGGTGCGGGAAACAGGACTTGAACCTGCATGGGTTTGACCCCACACGGACCTGAACCGTGCGCGTCTGCCAATTCCGCCATTCCCGCATATTTGGTGGATGGGGATGGATTCGAACCATCGTAGGCTGAGCCAACGGATTTACAGTCCGCTCCCTTTGGCCGCTCGGGAACCCATCCACATAATAACACTGCTTTATGAATTTGTCAATGGAGCTGGTGATGGGACTCGAACCCGCAACCTGCTGATTACAAATCAGCTGCTCTGCCAATTGAGCTA
>JABUTS010000159.1 GCA_021443565.1 Bacteroidales bacterium
AGCCATAACCGTAGCCATAACCGGAAGCACTGCGGTAGTCAACTCCGTTAAGGATAAGGGCCATATTGTTGAGTTTGCCGTCATGGTAGAGATCCTCGATATCAGGAATCTGGCGACGGTCAAACTTGCCGGCACGAACCACAAAGATGGTAAGGTCGCTTATGCGGTTTGTGATTGCTGCATCTGCAACCATGCCCACAGGCACGTTGTCGGCAATCACATAATCGTAACGGTGGCGGAGTTCCGCTATCATCTCGTCAAGACGTTCATCCATCAAAAGCTCAGCAGGATTCGGAGCTATGGTTCCTGCAGAGATTATGTCGAGGTTAGGGAAATTCTCGTCAGTATGGATAATGTCTTCAAGGCTTACGCTGCTGTCTGAAAGATAATTGGTTACTCCAATAGGATGCTTCTTGAAATAGTGGCTGAGAGTTCCCTTCCTGATGTCAAGGTCCACAAGAGCCACCTTCTTCTTTGCAAATACGAGGCTGTAGGCAAGGTTTCTTGAAATGAAGGTCTTGCCGGCTCCCTCATAGAAGGAAGTGAGGGTTATGACCTTCGTAGGATTTTCCCTCTTGCTCATGAAGGAGATATTGGTGCGGACCACTCGGAAGCTCTCCGAAACCGGACCGCTTTCCTCCTGGTTAACAGCCACTCCGCTCTTGCCTGCACCTTTCTCAAACGGCACCTCACCGAGGAAAGGCACGCTCACAGCCCCCTTGAGGTCCCTGCGGCTGCGCACGCGGGTATCGAGGAAAAGAACCATGATGAAGAATACGAAAGGAATTGCAAGCCCCACCAGAATACCGAGCAGCAGTATCTTGTTGCGATTCGGGGAAATTGGGCCGAGAGGGCCGTCCACAGTATCGATGGTCTTGGCATTGTTATCTGCCATTGCCTGCGAAATCGCGTTCTCCTCGCGGCGGTTCAGCAGGTAGATGTAAAGAGTCTCCTTGATCTTCTGCTGACGCTCGATGGACAGCATTTCCCTTTCCTTGGTAGGAATGGTCGCCACCTTCGCCTGAGCCTGCTTTCTGCGTGAGATTGCATCATTGTTCTTGACGTTGATGCTGACTATCATATTGTCAACCGCCCTTATGATAGACTGCCTCAAGGCGTGGATGGTGTTATTCATCTCCTGGACCACAGGGTTGCTCTCGCTGCTGTCTTCAAGGAGTTTGTCGCGCTTGAGTTTCAGGGCATTATACTGGCTTATCTGACTCTCGACTGCCACGTCACTGATTCCCGTTCCGGAAGGAATGAGGTCACGGCTCTTGGTAGGGTCTGTCAGATAGTCCTTTATGAACTGGGCGAGTTTCAGCTGGGTCTCCTGCTGTATGGATGCCTCGGTGGATGACTGGGACTCACTCAAATACTGTGAGGCTGCCGAGCCTATGTCGAGAATCTGGTTCCTCTGCTTGAAGGTCTCAAGTTGGGACTCAACGCCGCCGAGTTCCTCTTCGATGATGAGTATGCGCTCGTTGATGAAGTTGGAGGTATTGATGGCAACCTGATTCTTGTCGTTTATCGCCTCCTCGTTATATACGTCGAGCAGGGTCTTGAGTATGTCCTCTGCGCGCTGCGGATTATCATCCTTGAGCGAGAGTACCAGGATGGAAGCGTCGTCCTCTTCCTGCCTGATGCCCAGCCCGCCCTTGAAACGGCCTGCAACAGCGTTGATGGAATGTTTCCTGACAAAGATATCCGTCCCGGTCCATGAGTCGCTCCAGAAGTCGGTGGCGGTGACAAGCAACTTCTCGTCCCCTATCGAGAGGGTGTCGTTAAGCTTGACGGTATATGAAGGTTTGGCATAGGGCATGCCCTCGAAGGCGGACAAAACCACGCTGCTGTCCTTGCCCGGAGTAGCGGTCAAGGATATGGATCTCTCGGACATGACGTCTATGAAGCTGACCTTCAGAGGGGCTTTGGCATAAAGTTCGACCTCGCGGAAGCCTTTCTCAATGCGATAGTCAACGTCCGCACCCAGCCTGCGCACAGCCTCGCGCATCAGCCTCTTCGAACGGAACTGGAGGATCTCGTTGGAAACGCTGACCTTGTTTATATAGTTGTCAAAGCGGTCGAGGCCAGTGGTGCTGGTCTTGTTTGAAGGGTCCTTGATGATGACAGTGACCGAGCGGAAATATACCAAAGGCGACTGGGCGTAGTAATACCAGGCCAGGCCGCCGCAGATCAGGACGGAAAGGAAGAACCATTTCCACTTGGAGAGGAAGTATTTGGCAAGATCCAGAATGTTCAGGCTCTGGTCATTCTTGTTCTGAGAGTAATTCTGCATGACTCAAACTATTTTTGGAAGCTGTTTACAGCCCATATTATAGTACTTGAAGCGGAGATGAAAGACAGTGCCGTAGTTACGTACTGCATTCCCTTGCTTTCGTTTGAACGCTTCTTAGGCTCCACATATATGATGTCGTTCTGCTGAAGATAATAGCAAGGCGAGTTGAACACATCCTTCGTGCGCAGGTCGTGGGTATACATCACACGCTCCCCGTTCTCCTCCCTGATGACGGAGACCTTGTCAACCTTACCGTTAGGGGCAATATCCCCGGCTTTGGCTATTGCCTCGAGAAGTGTGATACGGCCGTCATCAACTGAATATACGCTCGGGCCGGCAGCACCCAGAACCGCATACTTGAAATTCAGGAACTCAAGGGAAACAAGTGGGTCCTTGATATATTTTCCGTCAATGATTTTTTGGCGTATCAAGTCCGTCACTTCGCTGACTTTCAATCCTTCGACATGAAGCGTTCCGAGAATCGGGAAATCGATGTTGCCGTCATTGTCAACCCTGTAGCCCTGTTTCTGCATGTTTGCACCGTCGGAAACAATTCCGTTTGTTCCAACCTGGAAAGAGCCGGCGTATGCGTTGAACGGCACGGCAAGTTCAGGGCTCTTGCTGCTGACTGTGATGTCGAGGCGGTCGTTGCAGTGGATGACAGCCTCGTGCTTTGTGTCGAACGGGTAGCCCAGTCCGAGCTCCATGTCCTGGAGATATACAAACTTCTTTGCAGAGCTGCATGACGACAAGGCTAATGCAACTGCAAGCAGGACAATCAAATAGGATTTAAATTTCATTTCTGTATATTTATCGTTTATATTTTCATCGATTCGAAACCGAGTCGGCAGGTTTCCGCAGCTTCCTTGTCCGGGAGGCATTCCATCACACCGACCGGCACCTTCTCCACTATCTGCAGCAGGGTTTCATGCAGCATGTCCTGAAGGTTCATGTCCTGACGTATGGACGAGCAGGACGGAAGCACAGCCGTGAAGCGCTCTATTCCGTAAAGCGGCACGAAATGGTTTGACGGTTTCTGCTCAAGGCGCGCAATTCCACGAACGGGCTTGCCCTCGTTTATGTAGCAAGGAGTCTTCCCGCTCCACGGTGTCCCGTAAGCCATGACAGTACCGTCCATAACCCTCAAGACAGGGTTATCATCGTTAAGCAGCGAACAGCCCGCGAAACTTTCAGTCCACAATCTCGCGTGGGTACTCTTTCCGGTGCCGCTTCTGCCGAGGAACATATAGCACCCGTCATCGAAAGCCACGCACGAAGCATGAACGGAAATCGCGTTCCTGTACAGCGCAGCCTGGGCGAACATGAGCCTCAGCAGCGAGGTCAGCACGAGCCTCAATTCCGGCTCTTCAGCATATATATATGCCCTCGCCTCCTTGAAATCTCTGGAAACGAACATGCTGTGAACGGGGCCGTCACCATAACTGATTTCAAATAGGTAGTTTTTCCTGTATATGAGATAAAGCCGCAGATGCCCCATGTCGTTTGTTGTCTCAGACAGAAGCACTTTGTCGCACACGGTGCCAAGGCTGTCGGTCACTGTGAAACTGAAGAGGACTTCCCCAAGTGGAGTTTCACGACGGAATGCCTTGAAGGACGGGAGCAGATTCACTGCATCCCATTCTTCAGGCAGGGCGACTGAAAAGTCCAGCCCGGCAACATTGTACCAGCAAGTCCTGTTCATCGCAGATTTCCAATCATAAGGTTTACCGGAGTCCAGAACGCCTCCTTTGGGGCATAGCGGAGAGAGAAGCCAAGATGGCTAAAGAACGCAGTGAAAGTCACTAACTTACGGCCGATTGCAGTGCGGGCCGGTTTTGCCTTTCGGGAGCCGTACTTGCCGAAATTCCCCCCTTCGAGGACAATCTCCAGCAGGGTGCATGCCTTATGAGGGGCAGGTTCAGAAGAAGGGAGTTCCTGAGGTTCAACGCCTATATAGTCAATCAGGAAGGCGTGCAGCTGCTTTGACCAGCGCTTCAGACCTGTCCTATCATATATTTCTTCGAGTTCAGCCTTGTCGTACTTGCCGTTGTATGAGTGATATGCCCTTGCAAGGTCGCAGAACTGGCGCAAGCCTACTCCGTGACCAATTATATGCTTGAGCAGATGGGCATTAAGCTGAAGCAGGTTCAGAAGCGGAGTGAG
>JABUTS010000190.1 GCA_021443565.1 Bacteroidales bacterium
TCGTAGGTTGAAGTTCCTCGTCCTATCTCGTCGAGAAGTACGAGGCTGCGGGATGAGAGGTTATGGAGAATCATCGATGTCTCGAGCATCTCGACCATGAAAGTGGATTCTCCGCGCGATATGTTGTCGGAAGCGCCGACGCGTGTGAAAATCTTGTCACACCAACCTATGCGGGCTGAGTCTGCGGGAACGAAGCATCCTATCTGGGCAAGGAGAACACAGAGTGCGGTCTGACGCAGCAGAGCAGATTTTCCCGCCATATTCGGACCGGTAAGAATCATGACCTGAAGTTTTTTGCCGTCAAGCATGATGTCGTTGGGCACGAATTCCTCCCCTGGTTTCATCAGAGTCTCTATGACGGGATGGCGGCAGCCCTTCAGGTCGATTACGCTGCTTTTGTCCATCACGGGGCGGCAGTATCCGCGCTCGTCTGCCAGCAGGGCGAAGCCTGCGAGAACATCCAGCCTTGCAATCAGGCGGCAGTTTTTCTGGACGGAAACGGTTTCCTTCTGAATGGATGCGACAAGTTCACCGTAAATTCTGGTCTCTATCTGGTAGATTTTCTCTTCGGCTCCCAGTATCTTCTCCTCGTATTGCTTCAGTTCTGCAGTGATGTAGCGTTCAGCGTTGACAAGGGTCTGTTTGCGTATCCATTCTTCGGGAACTCGGTCCTTGTGGGTGTTCCGGACTTCGATGTAATAGCCGAATACCGAATTATATCCTATCTTGAGGCTTGGGATGCCGGTTGCATCTATTTCTCTCTGCTGGATCTGGAGCAGAATCTCGCGACTGTTGCGTGCTATGCTCCTGTACTCGTCCAGTTCCCGGTCCACTCCGCTTCCTATAACGTCTCCCTTTCCTATTGCTGCGGCAGGGTCGCTATGCATGGACGAAACAATCTTCTCCAGCAGCCTGCTGCAGTCCGCCATACCCTTCGACAGTCTCTCAAGCGCGGAAACTCCCGAGCCCGAGCATAATTCTGAAACGGGAGCCATCTCTGCAAGCCCCCTGCCCAGCTGCATCACCTCGCGGGGCAGAATCTTGCCGGCTGCCGCCCTCGATATTATTCTTTCAAGATCACCTATGTTACCAATCCTTCTCCTCAGGCTTTCAAGATTTTCTGGATTCCCCACAAAATGTTCCACCACATCGTAGCGGCTGTCAAGTTCGTTCAGGTCCATAACGGGCATTGCCAGCCATGTTCTGAGCAGGCGGGCGCCCATAGGCGAGGCACATTTGTCTATAACGTTGACCAGTGCGACACCATCCCTTCCCGATGCGGATTCAAATATTTCAAGGTTGCGGAAGGTGAAGCGGTCCATCCATACGAACTTTCCCTCATCTATTCTGGAAATAGAGCAGATGTTGCCCAATCCAGTGTGCTGGGTATGCTCAAGATACATGAGAAGCGCTCCTGCCGCCGTTACACCCAGAGGGTGCACGTCTATGGCGAAGCCCTTGAGGGAACTTACCTTGAACTGCTTCTGAAGTTTCTCCACGGCAGTCTCATAGACGAAGGCCCACTCGTCCATGGTGGATACATACAGGTTCTCTCCGAACTTTTCCTTCACGCCCTTTTCATAGCCTCTCCGGACCAGAACCTCCTTTGGGGCAAAGGAAGAGAATAGGGTGGAGACATAGTCCACCGAGCCTTCTGCCACCTGGAAGGTGCCCGTGGAAACATCAAGGAACGCAGCGCCGCACCTGTCCTTGTCGAAACACAGGCCCGCAAGGTAGTTGTGTTCCTTCTGTTCGAGCATCTGCTCGTTATAGGCTATGCCCGGAGTCACCAGCTCGGTAATGCCCCTCTTGACTATGCCAGTGGCGAATTTAGGATCCTCAAGCTGGTCGCAGATGGCAACCTTATAGCCGGCTCTGACGAGCCTCGGCAGATACAGGTCGAGGGAATGGTAGGGGAAACCGGCCATCGCCACCGCATCAGGGGCGGCGTTGGACCTTTTGGTGAGCACTATGCCGAGCACCTTGCTTGCAGTCAGCGCGTCATCTCCGTAGGTCTCGTAGAAATCACCGCACCGGAAAAGCAGAAGGGCCTCGGGATGGTCTGCCTTCATCCTGAAGAACTGCCTCATCATCGGCGTTTCGTTCGACTTTTTCTCTGCCATATGTGTTGTTAGTTTATTTCACCATATCCGCAATCCTGCGTGCAAGTTCGATGAAGGCTATGCCGTCGGCTCGGGTTGAAAGTGCCACCGGCTCCCCGCCGTCTCCTCCCTCTCGTATGCTTTGGACGAGGGGAATCTGCCCGAGAAGTGGTATGTCGTATTTCTCGGCCATACGTGCGCCGCCATCCTTTCCGAAGATGTAGTAGCGGTTCTGTGGAAGTTCTTCCGGCGTGAACCACGCCATGTTTTCTACAAGACCGAATACAGGCTTGTTGATGCTGTCGTTACGGAACATGTTCACTCCCTTTTCAACGTCGGCGAGGGCAACAGCCTGAGGTGTGCTGACAATCACTGCACCCTCCATTGGAATGTCGTGGACCAGGCTGATATGTATGTCTCCGGTCCCCGGAGGCATGTCTATGAGAAGGAAGTCAAGCTTGCCCCACCTCACCTGAAGTATCATCTGCTTGAGGGCGGTGCATGCCATGGGACCTCTCCATATCAAAGCCTGCTCCGGTCTTGCGAAATAGCCTATGGACATCCACTTGACCCCGTACTTTTCGATAGGCATGAACACTTCCTTCCCCTCTATTTCCTCGAAAGCCTCCGGCTGGACATTCTCCGTCCCCGTCATCTTGGGCACAGACGGGCCATAAACGTCAGCGTCGGCAAGGCCCACCTTGTACCCCATGCGGGCGAGGGCGACGGCCAGGTTGACGGCGACGGTGGATTTACCCACGCCTCCCTTTCCCGACGCCACGCCTATCACATGCCTCACGTTGTCAAGCTCCTCCAACCCGAGTTCAAGGCCGTGTTTTTTCTTTGCAGGAGCCTCTTCCTTGACCTTGCCGGACACTTCGACCTTGACATCAGGACCGAAATTGCGTATCAGCGCCGCCTTGGCACCCCCGATGAGGTATTCTGCAAGAGGATCCCTGAACTTCGGAAAGCCGAGAACGACCTTCACGCCGTTGTCCACGCATTCGATGCTGTCGACCATGCCCAGTTCAACTATGGTCTTGTCGCCCTTGGCCGGGTGCGTAACCTCGCCCAGGGCCTTCAATATCTCGTTTTCGTTCATCTTACCATATCCATTTCGTCCAGCAGATATCCCGCGCCGCCGAATTTATCAACGACGAAAAGGACATAGCGTATGTCCACGTTTATGCATCTCTGGAGCGTGTCTTCAAAAATGATGTCTCCGCTCATGGCTTCCCAGTTGCCGTCGAAGGCAAGGCCTATGAGTTCACCATCGGCATTGAGAACGGGGCTGCCGGAGTTGCCGCCCGTAATGTCATTGGTCGAAAGGAAACAAACCGGCATCCGGCCGTCTTTCAGGGCATATTCTCCGAAATCTCCGGATTCATAAAGTTCCCTGAGCCTTGATGGCACGCTGAATTCCGGATCTCCGGGAACATCCTTTTCCATGATGCCATCCATCGTGGTGTAGTAGTCGTAGAATACCCCGTCGCGCGGCTCGTATGACCTCACATTGCCCCAGGTCAGGCGCATGGTGAAGTTCGCGTCGGGATAAAGAACCTTTTTGCCCTTTTTCATTTCCATGAGTCCCTTCATCAACAGGGATTGGGAGTTTCTCTGAGCGTAATCGTCACCGCTCATCATATACAGCATCATTATGCTGTTGACAACCCCTGCTCCAAGTCCCGCGGCCGGGTCCTTCCTCAGAACATCTGCTCCTCCTTCATGAATTGCAGCGGAAAGTTTTTCCGCCGAAGTGAAGACGGAGTTGTCGAAAAGAGAATCGACATAGGCATCAAGATCCATCTCGTCAAGGGCCTTCTCCTCATCGAGACATATCCACATGGCCGGATTCACGTTGTCCCTGTACCATGCAAGCAGGGCCTTGGCCACCTTTCTGTCCGTCTCAGGACTATAATCCTTATAGTCTTCCTCCAGACACTCCAGGCCGAATTCCATCATTTGAAGCGTGTCGGTTTCCGCCATCATGCTCATGGACTGGATGAAGCTCATCCATATCTTTGCCAGCTCTATCTGGTAAATGGATCCAAGCAGCTGCTTTTCAAACACGTCCTTCATGTATGAACTGTCGACTCCGGTCTTTATTCTGTCCACGACCTCCCCGTATTCCTTCTGCCTGTCCTCCTTCTCCGCCGCCCAGCTATTGAAGTCCGCCTCCATCTGACGGGCCCTTTCCACAATGCCAAGCTTTGCCGCCGCCTGCCTTACGCCAATGCAGTTCTTGGAGTAGTTGCTTGAAGATGCATACTT
>JABUTS010000216.1 GCA_021443565.1 Bacteroidales bacterium
TAGACCATATTGTCTGACTTCCTGTCCGCCCAGTCCGAAGCGTCGCCGTTGAAGGCTGCCTTTCTTGCATCTGTCGCCTTGGGACAGTAGATGTCGGCGGTGAGGGTGAGGCTGTTGCGGTCATAAGCCCTCATCTGGTGGCTCAAGTCCTTGCCTGTCGACTTGTACTGCCATTTGAAATCCTTCCCGTTGACGTCAACTATGTAGTATCCTCCCGGCGTTCCGTCCGTGCTTATGTTGATACCAGGATTATGGTATCCCGACCACCACCATGTTGCGCAGACAGCACCAGAGTTATGTTCGTAATAACCCTTGTTATCGAACTGGTCGACATTGTAGACCACATGGGTGTGGCCGGAGAAAATGTGCGTCTTGTAGCCGCTGATGGCAGACAGAAGGCTGTTGACGGCAGATGAGGCGCAGGAGTTGCCGCCGGTCGCCGTGAAGACCGGTCCGTGGAGGGTGATGACCAGCGGGGTGTCCTTCGAGACATGCTGGAGATCCTTTTTCAGCCACTCGATCTGGTAGCCGTTTATGTCCTTGGAATAAACGCGGCTTTCCGACGTGCCCTTGCCTGTGTTTTTCGTGAGTATGTCGTCGAGGACTATGTAATGCACCTTGCCAGCGTTGAAGGAATAATAGGTAGGACCGATGATGCTGCGGTAAGGCTGGGTGGTGAAGTCGTCGCCGGCCTGGTTTATGTCGTAGTCATGATTGCCCATGCAATGGTATATGATAAGGTCCTTCACAGAGCTCATGGTCTGGACATAATGGCTGAGATTGAAGGAGTTGGAATACCAGTAGAGGTCCCATGACATGTCGCCGAGGGTAAGGCCGTAGACATGGTCCGACTTGTGGGCCTCGGTATATTCGATTATTTCCGTGCGGAACTGCGAGAACTGGTTTATGTCGTTGGTCCTCTTTGCAAGATGCATGTCGCCCATCACAAGAAGAGTATGCTTGTCCTGGCCCTCTGTCTTGACAAGTTCGAAGTCCACACGCTCAGGAGCACTTCCCTTCGAAAGCAGTTTCTGGTTTTTCGGAAGTATGCCGTCGTGCTGGGGTTCATAGCCCGAAGGGGTGGAGACGAACACGTTGAGTGCCACGTCATTATAGACCTTCTCCGACTTGAGCTGATAAATTCCGTCCTTGTCGGTCACCACGACTTCATGGCCGTCGGACACCACTGCCCCCGCTATCCCCTTTCCGCCGCAGTGCACGATGCCATAGACAGTCGCACCATCCGCAGGCTTTACCTCGGCATCGCTCCGTACGGAGAGCTTGAAAGAGCCGGGGACCTGATATGACTTCCCCCCATGGACGAAAAACAGCTTGTAGTCGCCCGAAACTATGTCCGAAGGCAGGGTGATGGTGACTGTTTTGGCTGCCACATCGGCTATGCGGCACTGGTATTCCTGTCCCGTGGACACTGACTGAAGCACGGCCTTGTCCACAAGTTCCGGGCCCTCGCCCCTGAGATAATCAAAGCTGACGTTTTCCCCGGGAGCCGCCTCAGAGGCCTTGAGTATGACGCCGGATACCGAATATGTGTCTTCCTGTCCGGGATTCTCTTCACCGCCGCATGACGCCACGTTGGAACAAGTCAGAATTAGGGCCGCTGCCGTCAAGGCTATGAGTCTGATATTTTTCATTACCGAAAGTCCTGAATGGTATAACTCAAGTTTCACTTGCGAAACTTACATTTATAACAGTTTCAAACCGCAAATTTAATCATTTCGAAACGAAATACAACCATGTATTGAAATTGTAAAGATAATATTATTATCCCTTGACATGCGTTCCGAAAGCACGGTCTCGGGTTTTTGTCGCGAGCCCGGAGGGGATCATACTGACAAAATGTCACCAGGAGGGCTCTTGGCAGAACTTTTGAAGATTGGTCTGCCGGGCGCATTGTGCGCACTGGAAACGAATTTATATAATCGACATATCATGGCAGAAAACACCAGGGAAACAGTTCAGGAGGAACAGGCCGCAGAAACCGCTGCAAAGCAGGAGACAGCCAAGGATGACAAGAAGTCCAAAAAGGACAAGAAGGATATCAAAGCCTCTCTGGAACAGCGTATTGCAGAGCTTGAAGAACAACTTGCGAAGGAGAAGGACGACTACCTGCGCCTCCGTGCTGAGTTCGAAAACTACAGGAGAAGAACCTCCGAAGAGAGGCTTAATCTCATAAAGACCGCCGGCGAGGAAACCATCAAGGGGATGCTCACGACTCTCGACAACTGCGAGCATGCAATCGCCATGCTTGCAGACGCGACTGACATTGCGGCAGCAAAGGAAGGAACGGAACTCATATACTCAAACCTCATGGGCTATCTCAAATCCAAGGGACTTTCGGTCATTGAAGCCAAGGGCAAGGATTTCGACACCGATCTTCACGAGGCCATAGCCCTGTTCCCGGTCCAGGACGAGAATCTCAAGGGCAAGGTCATGGAGGTGGCAAAGACGGGCTACACCCTGGGCGGAAAGGTGATAAGGTTTGCAAGCGTGGTAGTTGGCCAGTAGGCCGTTCCCCCGTAAAGTGCAGAAACTTGTATGGCAGAGAAAAGAGACTATTATGAGGTGCTCGGCATTCAGAAGGGCGCTTCGGAAGACGAAATAAAGAAAGCCTTCAAGAAGAAGGCCCTGCAGTTCCATCCGGACAAGTTCGCCGGTGCTGGAGAGGCCGAGAAGAAGGATGCTGAGGAAAAGTTCAAGGAGGTCAACGAGGCATATCAGGTGCTCAGCGACTCCCAGAAAAGGGCTCAGTACGACCAGTTCGGCCACGCTGCCTTCGATGGCGGTGCGGGCTTCGGAGGCAATCCTTTCGGAGGAGGTTTCGGCGGGTTTGAGGACCTCGGAGACATACTCAGGAACTTCGGTTTCGGAGGTTTCGGGCAGCAGAAGGGCCCGGGCAAGACCGTCCACAAGGGAAGGGACCTGGAAATAAACCTGAAACTCACGCTTGAGGAAATACTGAACGGCTGCAAGAAGGAGATTTCATACTGGCGCCAGGCCACCTGCAGCGAATGTGGCGGCAAGGGCGCCAGGAGCGAATCCGACATCAAGACATGTCCGGCATGCCAGGGCAGCGGCCAGGTGAAGAGGCTGGTGAACGATTTCTTCGGACAGAGATACCAGATGAGCACCTGCCAGCAGTGCCGGGGTGAAGGCAAGATCATCTCCAACCCATGCCGCAACTGTAGCGGGACCGGCCTCGAGCGCAAGAAGGAGACCATCACCGTGACCATCCCTGCGGGTGTCGAGAGGGGCATGAAGAAAATCATGACGGGCTACGGGGACGCGGGAATGAAGAACGGTGTCAGCGGAGATCTGATAATATGGATAGACGAGGTGGAGAACAGCGACTTCCGCCGCAACGGACGAGACCTTGAATGCACCAAGGTTATTCCGGTCATTGACGCGATGCTGGGCGGAGAGGTCGAGGTCAAGGGTCTTGACGGGACATACAAGATAAAGATAGAGGCCGGCACGCAGTCGGGAGTGGTGAAACGTCTGAAAGGCGTGGGACTCCCTTCATTGAACTCATCTTCGAGAGGAGACCTCTATGTGCGCATACTCGTGCACATACCGCACAAGTTCTCCCGCGAGGAGAAGGACAAGCTGGAGGAGCTCAGGAAGAGCGACAGCTTCAAGGCTGAGCCATCAAGGGAAGAAAGGAACTTTTTCGGCAAGGTAAGGGACGTTTTCGAGTAATCCCGAACGCCATCAGGCAAAAAACCGGACAAAAAGGGCAGAAAAGTTTGCAGAGTAGAAAATTGTTTCTACCTTTGCAATCCCAAAATTTATGCAACCTCTCTCCGAGACCACGCAGTTGCGGTGACGTTGCCCCAAAAGACATAAGAAAATGGATTTTATCAAGCTCGTAGACGAAGCATTTGCAACTGGCAATGCAGCCAATTTCCCTCAGTTCAAGGCAGGTGACACAATCACCGTCACCTATCGCATCAAGGAGGGTGACAAGGAGAGACTTCAGAAGTTCCGCGGAGTAGTCATACAGATCAGCGGTGCGACTCCTGCAACAAGGACTTTCACTATCCGCAAGATTTCAGGCGGTGTAGGCGTGGAGAGGATTTTCCCTTACAACTCACCTTTCATCGAGAGCATTGAGCTCAACAAGGTCGGAAAGGTACGCAGGGCTCGCATCTTCTATCTCAGGGAGCTCTCCGGCAAGAAGGCCAGGATCAAGGAGAAGAAGCTTGGCTCCAAGGGCGAATAATCCATTTTGGTTCAGGGCTCCGGCTCTGCAAGATATACGGCCCGCTAGCTCAACTGAATAGAGCATTTGACTACGGATCAAAAGGTTACAGGTTTGAATCCTG
>JABUTS010000098.1 GCA_021443565.1 Bacteroidales bacterium
ATGGTGTACTGGAGATATTGCAGGATGGATTTGGTTTCCTACGTTCCGCAGACAGCTCCTACCTCGCCGGTCCTGATGCCATCTACGTTTCCCCTAGCCACATCCGCCGTTTCAACCTCGGCTCGGACGAAGGCGTGTTCGAAGGCTTTATGGACGTGTATGTGAGCGACAAGGAAATACTCGAACAGCTCATCGGCCGTCTGAGCAGGATAGACGGTATCCAGAGCGTAATAAGAAGCGAAATCTGATGAAAGAATACGTCAAGAAATTTTTGCCTTTGATTCCGATAGGGCTGATTGCGCTGAACATCCTCGCTTTCACGGATTCCTGCGCGAACACCACGACTCCGCCCACCGGCGGGCCCAAGGACACGATTCCGCCCGTCCTCAGGAAGATTTTCCCGGCGATGAGCCAGACCAACGTGCCCCGCCACAAGACAAAACTGGAGTTCACCTTCGACGAATATGTGGTCGTGAAGGATGCCAACAGCATCTACCTCTCCCCTCCTCTGGAGAAAAAGCCGCTCACGAAGATGAAGGGCAAGACCCTGGTCGTGTATTTCGAAAACGACCTCGATTCGGCCCGCACCTACGTGCTCGACCTGACCAACGCCATAGGCGACAACAACGAGGGCAACCTCTTCCCCGGCTTCTCGCTGGTGTTCTCTACCGGCGAACGCATTGACTCGATGGTCGTTACCGGCACGGTGGTGGACTGCAACACCCTCAATCCCATCAAGGGCGCGACCGTGATGCTCTACAAGGACCACGCGGATTCCGCCGTATTCCTGCACCGCCCGGATGCCGCGATGAAGACGGACGAATGGGGCTATTTCTGCCTGCGCAACATTCAGGACACGCTCTACAGGATGTACGCGGTGATTGACGAGAACGGCAACAATATGTACGACCCCGAAAACGACAAGATTGCGTTCATCGATTCCCTCATAAGGCCGCGGATTCAGGTCAGCGACTCCCTCAAGGAACTGCAGAAATTCGATATGAAGGACACGGTCAACTGTCTTGCACGCCTGTCAGAACACGAACTTGCCGTATTCCGCGAGAAACCGTCCAAACAGATGATAGTCAACAAGGAACGTATCGGGGAAAGGACGGCGTACATCACCTTTATGGCCCCCAACGCGGAGATTGACTCCATCTGGATAAGGGGCGTGAAGCAGAACCGCCTCATCACACAGTTCAACCTCCAGCGCGACTCGCTCGAAATCTGGGTGAACGACCCGCGAACCCAGCCGGACACGCTCTACCTCAATGTCGATTATATGAAGACCGACACGCTCGGCAAACTGGTCAAGACCCACGAGGTCGTCAAACTCGCCAAGCCCCGCAAGTCGGCCGCGGCCAAGTCCGCCAAGAAGGACATCAAGAAGGAGGACACGCTCTGCGTGTTCACGGTCGAGGCCAAGCCCGAGCGCATCGAGCAGTACGGCTTCGAAATCGAATTCAAATACCCCCTTGTGGAAGAGGCCTTCGACTCCCTCACCTTCCGCTATCTCAACCCCAAGCAGCAGGAGAAGATTGGGCGCTACCGCCTTGTCAGGGACAGTCTCAACCTGCGCAAATTCTCCGTTTTCCCCGAGGAGAAGATGCTGGTCGGCTACGAATACTTCCTCAAGTTCCCCCACCGCAGGTTCAAGGACATCAACGGCTTCTACAACGACAGCACCGAGGTCAAGGTCACCCTTCCTAACGACGACAAACTCAGCACTCTCAGTTTCGAACTTAGCGGAGTCCATAACAGATACATCATAGACCTTCTCAACGAGGCCCGGACGCAGACCGTGCGCAGTTTCATCATAGACCAGGACCAGACCGTGACCTTCCCATACGTCAAGGCGGGGAAATACTCCGTGAGAATCACCGAGGACCTTAACCGCAACGGCATGGTCGACACTGGTAATCTCCTGGAACACAAGCAACCCGAGAAGGTGATGTTCTATACTACGGACGGCGAGAACTATGTGCTCGAGATTCTTGAAATGTCGGAAGTCGTGCAGACCCTCGACCTAAGCGAAATGTTCAGATGAGAAAGATCAGGTACATGATAACCCTGCTGCTTGCCGCCATGCTTGCAATGCCGGCCGGTGCCAGAGACAGGAAGGTGAAGAAAGATACGGTCCAGCGCGACAGCCTGCCCACAATAGAACTGGTAGACACGCTGGAAGGCAGGACAATCGTGGACACCCTCGACGGGTTCCGCCTCATCGACACGGTAGGCCTCGACCTTAAAAAGCCTGTGATCAATGACTACAACATGCTCGGAGTGTTCGGAGGAACAGTCTTCAACATTTCTTCGTGGAATCCGGGAAGGAATCAGGTCATGTTGTTCCAGCCCCTTCATTTCGGCGTACTTTTCACAAGATACGGCAAGATGTTCAACTATATGCCCTATTTCGGCATACAGCTTGGTGCGGACTTCATGCGTCAGGGCTACAAGTTCAAGGAAAACAGGGAAACGGGGGCCACTCCCAATATAATGGGAGCCACCCAGGTGGTGATGGATGTCGTGGAGATTCCGGTAATGGCCCACATGCACATCGACTTCTGGAAAATGAAACTCATGGCCAATGTAGGCTTCTTCGGAGGCTACAGGATGAACATACACCGTTCGGGCCCGTACGAGATTGACCCTGCGATAGTTGACAATTTTTCAGAATATGACTACCGCTTCGACTACGGCATCAAGGCCGGTGCCGGCTTCGCCTTCATCTTCGATCCTATAGAAATCCATTTCATGGGCATGTACAGCCTGTCCATGTCATCTTACTTCCATCCTGACTATGACAGTCAGTATTACTATCGCTTCGGCTATCCTACCCCCATCACAGCGACGGTCGGAATACACTACCAGCTTACCCGCAGGGAAGGTCGCACCAGAGGAGACATGAAGCGTGAAGCCCGCAAGAGGGTTATCATGGAACAGAACAACATAGTTCCGACAAACAACAAGAGCAATGCAGACAATAGAAGTCAAGGTCGGTAACGTTACCATAGGAGGCTCTGCACCCATTGTGGTCCAGACCATGTGCAACACTCACACTGCAGACGTTCAGGCTTCCCTCGAACAGTGCCGCAGAATGTACGCCACAGGAGCCGGCCTTATAAGACTGACGGTACCCGGGATGGCGGAAGTCGAGGCCCTCAGGCAGATTCACGACACCCTGCGCGCAGAAGGAATAGACACTCCCCTTGTCGCCGACGTGCATTTCTCGTCGGAAATTGCCATTGCGGCAGCAGCTGTGGTGGAGAAGGTCAGAATCAACCCCGGCAATTTCCACAAAGACCATGAAAAGGCGAAGGAGCAACTTGCGAGGCTTATAGAAGTCTGCCGAGAGCACGGCACTGCGCTCAGGATAGGTCTCAACCACGGCTCTCTGGGAGAGCGTATCACCAGCCTCTATGGCAACACGCCACTGGCGATGAAGGAAGCCGTGATGGAATGGGTAAAACTGTGTCAGGAACATGACTTTCATAATATAGTCCTGTCTCTCAAGGCAAGTAACACCACTGTTATGGTGGAGGCATACCGTCTGCTAGCAAAGGAGATGGAAGAAAGCGGCACTGTATATCCCCTCCACCTCGGTGTGACCGAGGCGGGAAACGGAGATTCGGGAAGAATCAAATCCTGTGTGGGCATATCAGCACTGCTTTCAGAAGGCATAGGCAACACTGTCAGGGTTTCTCTCACGGAAGACCCGGTGAACGAGATACCCGTTGCCCGCTATCTCGCCGACCGTTACGGCCACCGTCTGCACACCTCCATGGTTTCAATCAAACTTGAAGGCAAAAAGGCAGTTGCCACCTATATGGCTCCGTCGAGGGAAAGGCTCCTGCTCGATCTCAGCTGTGATTTCGGAAGGATGCTGCTTGACCGCCAGATAGACGAAGTTGAGCTTGCCGGATCTTGCGCCGGAGAGGTCCTCGAAGGCTCCGCTTGCGCGGAATATCTTGTGGATGAGCTCATGCAGGCGGCAAGAAGGCGTTTCTACCGCCCCGAATACATCGCCTGTCCCGGCTGCGGACGCACCATGTACAATCTGGAGGAGACCTTCAACGAGGTCAAGCGCCGCACCGCCCATCTCAAGGGTATGGTCATAGCCGTGATGGGATGCATAGTGAACGGCCCGGGAGAGATGGCCGACGCCGACTGGGGATATGTGGGAGAAGGAAACCACAAGGTGTCCATATACAAGGGAAAGACCCCGGTGCTCAGGCATGTGCCGGAGACCGAGGCCATAGACCGTCTTCT
>JABUTS010000132.1 GCA_021443565.1 Bacteroidales bacterium
AAGCTGCCGACGAACTTGGCATGTCGGAACGCACCCTTTACCGCAAACTAAAGCAGTTCGAATAGTCATGGCACGTTTATTCAAGATGGCGGCGATGGCCGCGGCCCTCGCGCTCACGGCGTTCATAGTCCACTCATGCGGCATATACTCTTTTTCGGGAACATCCATCCAGCCCGACGTCAAGACCGTGACCATCAACTACTTCGAGTATAAGGCGCTGAGGGTCAACCCAAGCTTGAGCAATGACATCACCGAGGCTCTGAAGGACAAGTTCCGCAAGATGACTAAACTTGAACAGGTGGATATGGACGGAGATATGGAGCTGACCGGCGAGGTGACAGGATACGACGTGAAGGCGTCATCCGTTACGGCCAATGACGTAGCGGCCCAGAACCGTCTGACCATAAACATAAAGCTCTCCTTCACCAACCGCAAGCACCCGGAGGAGGACTTCGAGAAAAGTTTCTCCGCATACGGCGACTTCGATTCCACCCAGTCCATCGATGCGGTCGAGGCTACGCTCTGCGAGGAGATTGTCGAGACCCTGTGCGAGGATATATTCAATGCGACTGTAGCTAACTGGTAGTATGGAAGGAAAGATAAGGCTCGAGTCCCTGACCATGGAGGAGCTCAACGGAGTGGTAAGCATTTACCCGTGGTTTGCGCTTGCGCGCAAGGAGGTCTGCCGCAGGATGGCGGAGCTCGGAGAGGATGCGCTGCTTTCGTCGCAGTTCGCCGATGCGGCAATGTATGTGCCTTCAAGGGAACTTGTGCCGGCGCTGGTGCGAAGGCGTGGGGATTTCTCCGACACGGGGGCGAAGGCTGCGCTCGAGGCTGTGCGGAATCCTCAGGTTGGGACGGTGGCTGAATCCGCGAAACAGGAAGGCGGCTCGGGGCGCAAGGTTGTGGTGGTGGGAGGCGACTTCTTCTCCCAGGAACAATACGACAGCGTGCGCACGGGCGAAGACCTCGGGTTCCGTCAGACCACTCCGGGCCCCCAGGCGCAGCCAGCCGGGCGCGACGACGCGGCTGTCCTGAAGACCATAGAGGACAGGTTCTGCACCGAAACCCTTGCGCAAATTTATGTGGATCAGGGTTATTACGACCATGCCATACGTATATATTCCAAACTTATTTTGGAAAATCCCGAAAAAAACTCTTACTTTGCAGCCCTTATAGAAAAATTGGAACAAGAATATAAAAATTAAAGATACCATGAACGCTCTTTTTACCGTACTTACAGTGCTCATCATCCTCGCAAGCATTTTCCTGACTCTTGCTGTTCTCCTTCAGAACGGAAAGGGCGGCGGAATCGCAAGCAACTTCACAACCGGAAACCAGACTTTCGGTGTACGCCAGACTGCAGATATGCTTGAGAAGATAACTTGGGGTCTCGTGGCTTTCATTTTCGTATGCTCCATCGTCACCACATGGTGCTTCAAAGGCGCAGGTTCGGACGAGGTTTCCGTTCCTGAGCTTCAGGGCATAGAGGCTCCCGCAACCTTCCCGGGCCAGGGCCAGGTTGACGAGGCTGCAGCAACTCCGGTGGAGACAGAGGCCGCTGCTGAAAGCAACGAATAATCGAGCGAAACACATACTGACATTTTGTCAGCCAAACCGTCCGTTATCCGCAACGGACGGTTTTTTGTTTGTCCACAGGCTGCTATGGAAAACAATTTTGAAAATCTACAGAAATTTGCCGTGAACCTCTGCGAGAGGGCGGAGGCCGGCAAGCTTGATCCCGTCATCGGAAGGGACGACGAAATCCGCAGAGTCCTTCAGATACTCAGCCGAAGGACCAAGAACAACCCCATACTGGTAGGAGAGCCCGGAGTCGGCAAGACAGCCATTTCGGAGGGCATTGCCCAGAAGATAGTGGACGGCCAGGTTCCCGAGAACCTGAAGTCAAAGAAGATATATTCCCTTGACCTGGGTGCCCTGATTGCGGGTGCAAAGTATCAGGGCGAATTCGAGGAAAGGCTCAAGGGCGTTGTGAAGGAGGTGGTGGACAGCGAGGGAGAGGTGATACTCTTCATCGACGAGATCCACACTCTCGTGGGAGCGGGACGCACGTCCGGAGCCATGGATGCCTCGAACATCCTGAAACCGGCATTGGCAAGGGGCGAACTGCGCACCATAGGATCTACCACCCTTGACGAATACCAGAAATATTTCGAGACCGACAAGGCCCTGGAGCGCAGGTTCCAGATGGTTACAGTGGACGAGCCGACTCCCGCAGAGTCCATATCCATCATGCGGGGACTGAAGGAGAAATACGAAAACCATCACAAAGTGAGGATTGAGGACGACGCGCTCATAGCGGCAGTCGAACTGTCCCACCGCTATATCACCAGCAGATTCCTGCCTGACAAGGCTATCGACCTGGTGGACGAAGCCGCCTCAAAGCTCCGTCTGGAGATGAATTCCGTTCCCGAGCCCATAGACGAGCTCGACTCGCGCATACGTCAGCTTGAAATAGAGAAGGAGGCGGTGCGCCATGAGGACATTTCCCTCAAGAAGGAGAAGATAATGACGGAACTGGCTGAACTTCAGGAGAAAAGAAAAGAGCTGATGACGCGCTGGGAAAACGAGAAGAATATTCTTTCGGCCCTCCAGCAGGCGCGTCTGCAGCTTGAAGACTTCAAGATTGCCGCCCAAAATGCCGAGCGTGCGGGCGATTACGGCAAGGTGGCTGAAATCCGCTACGGCAAGATGGAGGACCTTCGTCGCAGGATTGCAGAACTTTCCGCCCGGCAGGCTCTGATAAAGGACCCTATAATTACCGAGGCCGTCACTCCCGAGGATATCGCCGAGGTGGTTGCGAAGTGGACGGGCATACCGGTCAGGAGAATGCTCGAAAGCGAGAAGGATAAACTCCTGAGGATGGAGGCGGAACTTCACAAGAGGGTAATCGGTCAGGACAAGGCGATAGCGGCGGTTTCGGATTCAGTGCGCCGAAGCAGGGCCGGCCTCCAGAATGAGAAAAGGCCTGTCGGGTCCTTCCTGTTCATGGGCACAACGGGTGTGGGCAAGACCGAACTTGCGAAGGCGCTTGCCGAGTTTTTGTTCAACGACGAGAATATGATGACCCGCATAGACATGAGCGAGTATCAGGAGAGGCATTCCGTCAGCCGCCTGGTGGGTGCGCCTCCGGGCTATGTGGGCTATGACGAGGGTGGACAACTAACCGAAGCGGTGCGTCGCAAGCCGTATTCCGTGATACTTCTCGATGAGATAGAAAAGGCCCATCCCGACGTGTTCAACATACTTCTACAGGTGCTCGATGACGGCCGTCTGACCGACAACAAAGGCAGGACCGTTGATTTCAAGAACACCATACTCATCATGACCTCCAACATCAGGCAGGAGGAACTCCGCGAGAGGATGAGGCCGGAATTTCTCAACAGGATAGACGAAATCATCACTTTCGACGCCCTGACTCGCGAGAATATACTGGAGATACTCAAGCTTCAGGAGAAACTGCTCGGGGAGAAACTCGCCGGGAACAACATACGCATAAGCTTCTCGAAGGCCTTCGACAACTATATGTCCGACAAGGGCTACGACCCGGCCTTCGGTGCGCGTCCGGTCAAGAGGGTGCTTCAGCGAGAGCTGGTGAACCTGCTGGCGAAGTCTATACTGGACGGCTCGGTACGCCGTGACTCGGTCATCAGCGTGGACATGGACGGTGACAGCATAATTCTCACCAACGGGAATTGATAGCCTCCTACTTGGGCTCGACCATCATCAGGACCTCCCCCTTGTCCGCCGCGACGGCATCTTTCCACCTGCCGGTGTAATCCGGGTGGAGTATCTCGCCGGGAATCGCGTCGGAATAAGGGCTGGTCTTGAAACTTCCGTCAGGATTCTGTCCCTTCACGTTGCCGTCCATATATTTTACGAGCAGCAAGGTTTCAAGCTCCACCCACTGTTCGAAAATGTCCTGGGCGGTGTCGACGGTATATCCTGTGAGGAAACTGCGCACCTGCGCGAACGGGTCATAGACCTTTTTGAGTTCGCCACGACCTCTGCGCAGCATCTTGACGGGTGTTTCGGAGGCCTCCCTGTAAAGTCTCATGGCCTCAGCGTCGATTTCCTTCACTTCTGCAATCTTCGCGTTTTCCCACTCGTCTATCTTCTT
>JABUTS010000053.1 GCA_021443565.1 Bacteroidales bacterium
TCACTGTCAGACATCAACCCTGAAGACATCGAGTCGATAGAAGTCCTCAAGGATGCTGGCGCGACAGCCCTCTACGGCGCGCGCGCTTCCAACGGCGTCGTCCTCGTCACCACAAAGTCAGGCAAGGAAGGCAAGGCCGAAATCAATCTCAAGGCCCGCGTGGGTATCAACAAGCCTGTTCTCCCTGTTGAGTTCTGCGGTACTGAAGAATACATCACGTGGATTCGCCGCGGCTATATGGAGGCTGCCTGGGCTCCAAAGGGCAATCTGTCGGGTGCAACACCTTTCGGCACGGGCAACAACATCGAAAATGCCGGCTGCAACTGGAACGTCATGGGCTATGACCCTAAGTGGGATTATCTCCTCAACAAGGGTTGGAAAAAGATGGAAGACCCTGTCAACCCGGGCCAGTACATGATTTACCGCGACCTCGATCCTGCAAGCTTCAACATCCGTGACAATGCGCTTACCCAGGATTACAACCTGAACATCAGCGGCGGCAACAACAAGGGCACCTACTATGCCGGTTTTGGCTACAACAATAGCGAAGGTATTCCTACCCAGTCGTTCTATGAGCGCTACAACATGGTGTTCAACGGCTCATATCAGGTTACCGACTGGTTGAAGTCAAGCACCAACTTCAACTACAACCGCGCCAACTGGGACGCGATGCCGGGTTCAGGTGTACTTGGCACAGCGACATTGAGCGAAGCCAATTACTTCGGCCGCGTGCTCTCTATTCCTCACACCGCACGCTGGATGGACGAGGACGGCAATCTCATGCTCGGTGCCAATGCCACCGACGGCAACCAGGCTTACCAGCCTGACAAGTTCCTTGAGGACAACCAGAGCGACAAGTTCACCATGATACAGAAGTTTGAGGTGAGCCTGCCTTTCGGTTTCAAACTCACGGGGACAGGCAACTGGTACTACGACGAGGCTTTTCAGGAGGCGTTCAACAAGGACTACCAGACCAATCAGGCAGGTTCAATGAACAAGTCCCGCGAATCCTATGATTACTTCCAGCGCAGTTTCTCTCAGACCTATAATGCAGTGTTGCAGTGGCAGAAGGAATTCGGCAGCCACGACATCGACGCCATGCTGGGTACTGAGTTCTATGACATCAAGACAAAGGGCTTCGACGCTTACGGTTACGGTGCTCCTACAGACGACTTCGCCGATCTCAACCTTACCCTGTCCGAAACGACTCAGGGCAAGGGAGCGCGAGATATCGACAGCTGGCACAGCGAACAGAGGATCATGTCATACTTCGGCCGCGCCAACTACGACTACGACGGCAAGTATCTCGCCAGCTTCGTATTCCGTTATGACGGCTACTCTTCGTTGCTCAACAACCGCTGGGGCTTCTTCCCTGGCGTATCAGCTGGTTGGGTATTCAGCAAGGAAAACTTCATGAGGGACGCGATTCCTGCCCTTGACTTCGGAAAGCTCCGTGCTTCATACGGTGTCAACGGTAACGCTTCCGGCATAGGTGCCTACACACTTCAGGGCAATTATGGCACCGCCAAGTACAACGGCAACGTCGGCTTCCTCATTGGCAGTCTTCCTAACCCAAGTCTCCGTTGGGAGAAGACCAATACCTTCGAAATCGGTCTTGACATGAGCTTCTTCAAGCATCGTCTCAACGCCAACATCACATACTATGACCGTCTCACAGCCGACAAGTATGCATCGTTCAACCTCCCTCCTTCTACAGGCTTCTCTTCAATTACCAACAACAACGGTAAATTCCGCAACAGAGGTGTCGAGATCGAACTTTCAGGCGACGTAATCAAGGCGGGCGACTTCAAGTGGCACTCAAAGGGCAACATTTCCTTCAACAGGAACAGGGTCGTGCAGCTTCCTGACAACGGCAACGATCTCAACCGCCAGGGCGGCATGCAGATTTATTCCGGCAAGAAAGTTACCGATCCTGAAAGCGGTGAACTCATTGACGAACTCATCTGGGTAGGCGGCTACCAGGAAGGCCAGGAGCCGGGCGCCATGGCTCTCTATCAGTTCGAGGGCATCTTCCAGAACGAGGAAGAAATCAACAGCTGGTATCCGGGCGGCGTCGTTTACTCAGGACATAACCAGAACAAGCCTCAGTATACCCCTGCAAAGTGGGCTACGCTTACCCCTGCACAGCAGGCAGGCGGCATTCTTCTCCGTCCGGGCGACGCAAAGTGGAAGGATGTCAACGGTGATGGTTGCATAGACAAGTACGATCTCGTGGTAGTCGGCAACTCAACTCCTCACTGGATAGGCGGATGGACCAACAGTTTCACATGGAAGGGACTTACCCTCTATGTACAGACCGACTTCGCTCTCGGTTTCAAGAACTATGACTATGTAACCCCTTGGTACCTCTCCTGCGGCCAGGGTACATATAACATGACCACAGAAGTCCGCAACACCTGGACACCGGAGAACCCTGGAGCAAAGTATCCGCGCTATGTCTATGCTGACCAGCTCGGCGCAGCAAGTTACAACAGGGCATCAACCCTCTTCTGCTACAACGGTGCTTACATGGCATTCCGTGAAGTGGCATTCTCATACGACCTTCCTAAGAGCATAGTGAACAAGATCAGGATGCAGCGTCTGTCATTGTCAGTCACCGCACAGAACCTTGGATACCTCTGCGCATTCAAGTCAACCCGTCCGGAAGTTTCGCACACAGTGAACGCCCAGGGCTCTTCTTCAATGGCTTCCGGTTCAGGATGGCCTCTCCCACGCACTATCATCTTTGGTCTTAACGTTACATTCTGATAGATTTCAATAATATGAAAGCAATAAATAAATTCCTGACACTTGCCATAGTGGCAGCAACAGCCGCTTCCTGCTCATTGGATCTTGGTCCGATTGACTACTACGGAAGCCAAAGCTATTGGAAAACGGAGGCAAATGTCATCGGCTATGTCGATGGTCTTCACAAGCACCTTCGCGACCATTATTTCGACCATGTATTCGTCATGGGAGAGGTTCGTTCAGGCATCTATGTTGACGGAACTGCATACGACGGCATGACAACAGCCTATGGTACGGAACGTCTCCAGAATCTTTCCCAGACATCCCCGGGCTTCTCCAACTTCGACAACATTTACGGACGCATCACCAACTGCAACCTGCTGCTGGCCCGCGCCCCAGAGACCCAAATGGACGAGAACAAAAGGAACTATTGCCTCGCAATAGCACACGGTCTGCGCGCGCTCTATTATTTCGACATCTATCGCGTCTGGGGCTCCGGCCCGCTCCGCCTTGGTGTTGAAGTCATTGATGGTGAGCTGGACCCTGTGAAGCTCCAGAAAGAGCGTGCCCTTCCATCAGAAATCATGGCCCAGATCAAGGACGACCTCAAAAAGTCTATCGAACTCTTCGGTGACCAGAAAGGCTTCAACGTGCTTGGCAGAGGTTCAAAGTGCTATTGGAACAAAGCCGCCACACTCTGTCTTGCAGCTGACGTCTACATGTGGAACGCCAAGGTTGCCTGCGGTGACCAGCCTGCTGTTCCTGCCGACATGGATCAAGCCCTGAACTATCTCAAGGAGGTGGAGAAAGATTACGATCTCAGCATGCTCAAAGACTTCAAGAGTGTATTCGCCCAGAACAACAAGGCTAACAGCGAGGTAATCTTCGCCATCCGTTTTGTCGAAGGTGAAGCGACCAACTCCCTTGGAAACTGGACCTATTCTACCGTTACCGGCCAGGCTCAGCAGAGCGGTTATCGTGCAGACGGCACTCCATGGAACGACCCGTTCGACATCAAGAACGGCCAGAACCAGCAGATGGCCTACAGTCTCAGCCTGTTCAACCAATTCAAGAGCGGCGACCAGCGCAGAGATGCAACCCTCTTCGGTCAGTACCGTTACAAGAATCCTTCTGACAAGACGAGCGAGTTCTATCTGTATGGCATTCATGTCTGGAAGAACATAGGATACACAAACTCCCAGAACTCCCACATCTATAATGGTGACGTAATTCTCTATCGTCTCCCATGGGTTTACCTCGCGATGGCGGAAGCATACAATTTCAAGGGTGAGTCTGCCAAGTGTGCAGAGTACATCAACAAGGTTCGCTGCCGTGCTTATGGAATAGAAGAAGGCACAAGCAGCCCTCTCCTCTAC
>JABUTS010000191.1 GCA_021443565.1 Bacteroidales bacterium
AATCGGATGTCTGCTGCGGTCAAAGAACACCACGTCGAGTTCGCCTTCCAGTTTGCCTACCGTGGCGCTCAAGCTGGGCTGTGAAACGTCCAGGGCTGCTGCGGCTTCGCTGAAGTGACCGTGTTGTGCCAGCGACACTATATATTCAAGCTGCTGTATAGTCATAATATTCGTCTCAATTTTCGCACTGGCGAAACTAAAATAACTCAAATATCCGCAAATATATAGATTATAATTTATATATCAATAGCCGTTATTTGTTGCGCAAATAATTTTGACCTTATATCTTTGCCTGTGAAGTAAAACATAATCGTATATGAAGTACAAATGTCAGATTTGCGGATATGTCTATGACGAGGAAGCCGAAGGCGTAAAGTTCACGGATCTTCCTGCGGACTGGAAATGTCCATGGTGCGGCGCTTCAAAAAGCGATTTTGCACCCGAACATGCCCCCGGCCAGACTGCCACGGCAAATGCCGGTGGGCTCACAGATGAAACTGCGGGCGGCGAAGACTCGTCGTCCGGACGCGCTACTTCCTGTGACAGCGAAACTTTCATCCACCACGAAGAAAGAAGGCTGTCGACCGGCCAGCTGGCGGCAATCTGCTCCAACCTGGCACGAGGCTGCGAAAAGCAGTACAGGAGCGAAGAGCAGGCAAGATTTATGGAACTTGCACGCTGGTTCGACAACATCACTCCGGAGGCTTCGGAAAGCGGTGTGGACGAGCTTCTCTCCCTTATTGACATGGACCTAAAACATAACTACCCGTCACTGTCTTCAGCAGGCACAGCCGAGGGAGACCGCGGTGCCCTCAGGGTGAAGGTATGGGGAGAAAAGGTGTCCATGATTCAGAAATCCCTTCTCGAAAGGTACAGGAGAGACGGAGAGCAGTTCCTGGAAAACACCGAAATATGGATCTGCACCGTGTGCGGTTTCATTTTCGTGGGAGACAAGGCTCCGGCTATCTGTCCAGTATGCAAGGTGCCGGACTGGAAATTTGAAAAGGTAAACGGGAGGTAAGCGTATGGAAAAGAAAGCATTCAGAAATCTGAGATTGTGCACTAAGGATTGTCTCTGCTTGTATGTCTGCCCTGTGGGGGCGACCGACACCGAAAACAGCATCATAGACCTTGACAAATGCACGGGCTGCGGTTTATGTGCGGAGGCTTGCCCTTCCGGGGCCATATCCATGGTGCCGGTGGAGATGCCGGCACAGCAACCCAAGGGCGCCCTCGTCCTCGATGCCGTCCATGTGCTGACCGACTCGAAGGCCCGCGAAGAAGCTGTCGCGCTGAAAACCGCCTCGGAGAGCGAAATGCCAGGTCTGAAGAAGCTGGCTGCAGCCATTGCGAAGTCCAGCCGCCTGGTTGCAGAGGACCTGCACCGGGAAGGAGGCTATATGCTTCCACAAAGCGGCAACGCACACGACCTGCTTGAGCATCTTGTCTCATCGGTTGTTACGGAAGACTTTCCTCACGAGGCTGCGAAGTATCTCCTCAGGAATATCACGCCAAACGACAAAAACACAAACACCTATATATCTAAAAAAATGGAAAACAAGTACAAGGGAACACAGACCGAGAAAAATCTCGAAGCAGCGTTCGCCGGCGAAAGCCAGGCAAGGAATAAGTATACCTATTTCGCATCAAAGGCGAAGAAAGAGGGTTTTGAGCAGATTGCAGCCCTGTTCCTCCAGACCGCCGAGAATGAAAAGGAACATGCGAAACTATGGTTCAAGGAACTTGGCGGCATAGGAGACACCGCCCAGAACCTCGCCTCCGCTGCAGAAGGCGAAAAATACGAGTGGACAGACATGTACGAAGGCTTTGCAAAGACAGCAGAAGACGAGGGCTTCCCTGAGCTCGCAGCCAAGTTCCGTCTCGTGGCAGCGATAGAGAAGCGTCACGAAGAGCGTTACCGCGCCCTGCTCAAGAATGTCGAGACCGCGCAGGTATTCGAAAAGTCAGAGGTGAAAGTCTGGGAATGCCGCAACTGCGGACACATCGTTATCGGCACCAAGGCGCCTGAGCTCTGCCCTACCTGCGCCCACCCTCAGAGTTTCTTCGAGGTTCACTGCGACAACTTCTAGCCCGCCGACGGGAGCGGGGCACGGCGGAGACCAGGGGTTCTTCCAGTCTCATTCGGAAGCGGGGAACGGCGGAGAGTTCGGCTGAATTTCGTAGATTTGCAGCATTAAGATTGAATTATGGATATAAACTCAGTCATAGCTGCAAATTACAGCGAAAACGAATTTCCCGCCTGCATGGACCAGACACGCAGGTGGAGCGTCAACCGCCCTCTCGAAGGCCTGACCGTACTGGACGTAACTCCAATATTCCGGAACACGTTGGTAAAGCACAGGGCTCTGATTGCCGCCGGTGCCAGGCTCATTGTCGGAAGGTCGAGCATGATTCCATGCGATGAAAAGATTGTCAGGTTGCTGTCTGACAATGGGATACGCGTGGTTGACTCAAGCGAGGGCCAAGCGGGGGAAGTGGATTTCGTGATGGATTGCGCTGGGGCTTTCAACCATTGGAAGCCGAAGGTCGGTTATGTGGAGCTGACAAAAAGCGGTGTTTCAAGGTATGAAGGCTGCGACAGGCCGGTGTTCGTTGCGGACAGCGGGCGCATAAAGAAAATCGAGACTTCGTTCGGTACCGGCGAGAGTTACTTCCGCGCAATGAAGCAGCTGGGCTACAGCCTGCCTGCGGAAAGCAAAATCGTGATTTTCGGGAGCGGGAAGGTAGGCACCGGCCTCCTGGCCTATGCGTCAAGGAACGGCCTGAAACCGACGGTTGTAACCATGCCGGAGACGGTGAACGGCACGACCCGCTCCCTTGCTGATGAAATAGTGGACTGTAACGAGATTGAAAGAGTTGCAGCCGTTGTGGCTGATGCCTTTGCGGTGGTCACTGCTACAGGCGTAGCAGGGGCGCTTTCGCATCCAGTTCTGGTGGAAGCACTGGAAAAATCGGGCGCAGTGATTGCGAACATGGGCGTGGAGGACGAGTTCGGTCCTGGGATGCCCGCGGAGCGCGTCCTGGAGGGCAAGAAGCCGCTGAATTTCATTCTTGAAGAGCCTACGCACCTGAAATACATTGACGCAACCATGGCCCTGCACAACGAGGGAGCTATCCACCTGCTCGAGCACCCGGAGGCCGAGGGCCTCATCGACCCTCCCGCTGAGATGGAGGAAAAGTTGCTGAATATCACCTGCGAACGAGGCGTAATAGGCGACGAAATCAGGGAATACATATAGGAGTTGCCCCCGGAGTTTATGCGGCCGGCCGGGGATGGAAATGCGAAAAATGCTATCTTTGCAGAAATTGCAAATGATTCAACCATGAGAGATTTCCATTTCATAGCGCCCACCGAGATAGAATTCGGTGTCGCAGCTGAAGAGAAGCTTGTTCCCCTTGTAAAGAAATATGGCGGCCCGGAGCCTAAGGTTCTGGTGCATTTCGGAGGCGGAAGCGCCGTACGCTCAGGTCTTATAGCGCGCACCGAAAAGGCGCTGAAGGATGCGGGGATAGAGTATGTGGAACTCGGAGGAGTCAAGCCTAATCCGCGTCTCGGCTTCATACGCCAGGGCATAGAACTTTGCCGAAAGGAGGGCGTGACCCTTATTCTCGCCATAGGAGGCGGCAGCGTAATCGACTCTGCTAAAGGCATTTCCTATGGAGTCTGCTACGACGGCGACTTCTGGGATTTCTATATAGGCAAGGCCCTTCCTACCGCCGCGATGCCTATAGGTTGCATCGTGACTCTCCCGGCTTCGGGCAGCGAAATGAGCGACAGCGCAGTCATTACCAACGAGGAGACACAACAGAAGCTCGGTTTCAACAGCGACCTCTGCAGGCCATGTTTCGCAATCATGAACCCGGAACTGACTATGACTCTTCCCGACTATCAGACAGCCTGCGCAGCCGTGGACATCATGATGCACACCATGGAACGCTATTTCGTAAAGGATACCGACATGGACATGAACACCGCATTGGGCGAAGCGTTGCTCAGAACTGTCATGCACGCCGCTGACGAGCTGCTCTGCAACAACACCATCGAAGAGCTCCGCCACCGCTCCACCCTCATGTGGGCAGGCTCCTGGGCGCACAACGACCT
>JABUTS010000197.1 GCA_021443565.1 Bacteroidales bacterium
ACGCATGAATTGGCCTTGCCGGAATTGTCGTAGAGAGCCTTGGTTCCGTGGATGTTGCAGTTGATTACGGCTACGGTGTCAACCTGCGGAGCGAGGTCCGCGGTCTTGTCCTCGATGAGTACGGATGCGCCTGCGTTGGTGATGTCAAGATTGCTGAGCACCACTGAGCCCTTGCCGTCGCCTATGATGTTGCCGCTGAGGGTTATGCTTGCTACCACAGGAGTCTTCTTTCCGTTCTCCTCCTGTCCGTAGAGGTGGAGAGGGGTGTTGAGCACGAGGGTGCCGATTTCATAAGGGGTCTCGCTGTACTTGAGGGTGATATCCTGCTTGCCTGCGCTGATTGCAGTGAGGAGTTCCTCCACAGATGCCACTACAAATGAACTTGATGGTTCCTCACCGCCTGCCGGCTGGATGGCGAATGTTGCCACGCCTGCCTCCGAGGTGGTGTTGTAGATGTCATTCCTGCCAGGGTTTGCATAAACCTCCGCCTTGTAGCTGCCTGCGTCAAGCATGCCTATGACGCTGCCGGAGATGGTGTAGCTTGTACCTTCATCCACGACATAGGTCTTGCCGCTGAATACTACCGAATAGCTTTCCGCGTACTCTACAGGCTCCCAGCTGATGGTGACGTCTTCTGGTTCACCTGCTGTAATCGTTGCAGGATTTGAAGAAGCCTTAGGTGCAGGGAGAGCTGTGTTGACAGGAGCCACGTCAGCTGACCACGCGAGTTTCTCGAGGCTGATTTCGCCTGAAGGATAGATGTACACGAGGGTAGGCTCGGTGATGTCCTTCACGAGAATCTTGGTAGGAGTGCTCATGTCGGCCATTGCTGCTGCACCGCCCTTTACGGCTATGCTTGAACCTGTCTGAGGACCAACGCCCACTACGAAGTGGCCGCCCTTGTTGTTAGGGTCGACAGCCTTTATCACCACTGAACCAGGCTGGTCAACGAGGAATGCGATGTAGCCGTCGGTAGGGATGCCCTTCCTTGTGGTGGTCGCGCTCTTGGTGAAGCCTATGATGCCGTCGGCTGCGGTAATCTTGTTCTCGGTAACTGAGAAGAGGAGCTGGTCACGCACCTTGGACTTGTTGAAGTCTGACGAGAAGTAGGCTGCGTTGGTGAAATCCCAGGTGTGAGGAGCCTCCACCACTGTGAGGGTGAGGTCTTCAGGTGCCTCCACATATTCGTTCCACCACTTAGGCGCACCGACCTGCTTGCCGGAAATCTCCGATGCTGCAAGTATGTTGAAGAGTCCGCCCTTGGCGTTGAAACAAGGATCTTCAGCGAGCGTAGAACCTGACATGGACGAGAGGGTGGCGTGGTCGTTGAAGAAGGTCTCTACGCAGTTGTAGAACCAGTTGTTGGAAACCGATGAGTTCATGTCTGCAATTCCCTTGTACTTCGCGTTTGCCGATACCATGGTTGACTTCTCGACCATGTTGAGGAAGAGATTGTTCTTCAGGCTGAGAGAGCCTGGGACTGTCTGGAAACCAAAGATACCGCCGTTGTTGGTGTTGTCGACGAAGCAGAGGTTCATCACGGTGTTGTTCTCGAACTTCACCGCACCAAGGACTGGGTTCGCGTCAATCCTGAGGAAAGTACGGAAACTGTTGTAGATGGTGTTGTTGATGAAGTTGAGGTTATCGATTTTGGTGGCGTTTCTGAGGTCGAAGCCGTCGCCGCCACCCGTTCCGTCACCGTTTACGGCGTGGATGTCGCAGCTGTCGAAAGTGAATTCGCCTATGTCCAGAGTCTTGTTCCACTCGTACATGAGACCCTTGGAGTAGCCCTTGATGACACAGTTGCGGAAGACAATGCTGCCCACCTTCACGCCGTCGGCAGTTGAGCCCTCCTTATGCTGGATAAGGAAGCCGCAGGTGTTGTCCTTGCCGTCGAAGCAGACTCCCTCGAAAAGGATGCTGCCGCCGTCGAAGCTGTCGGTGATGTTGACGCTTCCGTTCACTACAGGCATTGAGCCGTCAGCTGCGCCTTCGCCGTGGAGCTCGAAGCTCTTGGAAACGTCGAAGCCCTTTGCGAGGTCTGCGCCTATTGTATATGGCGAGCCGTCCATGGTGAGAAGAACCTTGCCACCATCGGTGATCACGCGCTCAAGGTCTGCGCTGGTGCTTACCCTTGTGAGCCCGTCAGGGTCTGGAAGGGTCCATACGTCAACCTGGCCGCGGTTTGCGCTTGAGAAGTAGAGTACCATGTCGTACTCGGTGGAAGGAACGAGGCCTGTCACGGTGGCAGTGCCGGCAGCCTTGTCGGACTCTGTGAGGGTATAAACCTTATACTCTTCGTCGCCCGGCTTGCCGTATTCTATCCTGTCAACTTCAGGATCTGCTGTCCATACAAGGGAGATTGACTGTGCAGCTCTTGCTGCAACCTCCATGTAGAGGTTGGACTTCACTGCAAAAGTCTTTATGCTCTTTTCGTATACGGCCCACTTTGAAGACTCGGCGTTCTGCCTTACGGCCTGTACTCTGAAGTAGTACTCCTTGTCCACGTCGAGGTAGAGGGATACCGGAACTTCGCCTGGCTTGTAGTTCTGGCTGTGAATGCTCTGGGTCATGCCCTTGTCCTCGAATACTTCGAGAAGGAACATTTCCGCATCCTTGGTCACATCCCAGCTGAAAGTCACGGTCTGACCATTGGTCACCTTGGCGCTGAGATTCAGAGGCTGGAGGCACCTGCCGAGGTTGATGTCGGTGATCTCCTCGAAAGATGAGTCGCAGCCCGTGACGCAACCCAGTGAGAGGAGCGCCAGTGAAACCGCCAATATTCTGTTAAATATTTTCATAATCGTTTCTGTCAGAGGGTTACACTATTTTGCATATACATAGTCGTTCACAATGTAGCCCTGGCTGTTATCAACTGTATTGTCGAAGATTGGCCAGTACATCCACTGCTCAGGAGTGTTGAGGTAGATGTTCTCGATCTTCTCCGCGAAGAGGTCGGACTTCTTCTTGTCGTCGAACTTTACATAACCGTTGATTACTTCCCAGTCGCCTTCAGGAGCTATCTGCTGGTCCTTTGCAAGACCATAGATTTCAACAGACTTGCCGTCCGCAGCCTCTCTCCAGTAGAGATCGCCTGAAAGGTAGTCGAAACTGCCCTTCATTTCGCGGAGGTCATACATTTCCTGCTTACATTCGTCGAGTTTCGCAGAAAGCTTGTTCCAGCGGATGAGGTCGCCCTTGCGGAGGAACTCACCGCAGAACTCGAGAGCACGCTCGTCCACGATGGCGTTGAAGAATGCGTCCTTCGAACTGAGTGAAGCCACATATTCCTCGGCCTCGCTCTCGTGTCCGCTGTAGGCGCGTGAACGTACTTCAAGAAGCCAGCTCTTTGCGTCTGCAGAAGGGCCGTTGAGCTCGTTCTCGATCTCGGCCGCCATGAGGAGAATGTCTGAGTAGCGCATTACAACTGGCTTGACAGCGTCGTCGTTGCCGCCGGTGTAAGGGTTGTCGTTCATCCATTCGAAACGATACTTGCCGAAATACCATCTTGCTATGCCTGAAGGGGTGATGGCACCGCTCTTCTCCCATGAGTAGTTGGCACAGGTCACGTCGCGGCGAAGGTCATTTGAGCCGTACTTGAAGTAAAGGGTAGGGGTAGGACCTGCGACACCACCCTGCGAGAAGGTGTATCCGTTGATGGTCGCGCCCTCGTTCTTGATGGCGAAGGTGTAGTTCCATCTGCCGCGGAGGCTTCCGAAAGGTATCACGTAGAGAACTTCACCGCCGGCCTTGACGTCGAGGTTGTTGAAGTTTCTCCAGAGATTCTCGTAGCTTGGGTTGAGAGATGCGGAACCTGATGCTATTGCGTCCTTGAGGAAGGCGAGAGCCTTCGGATAGAGGACTGAAGCCGCCATGTCAGGGTCTGAAGAAAGTCTTACGCTGCCCTCGTCGCCTGTGCCCACGCAGCCGTCGTCAGGACGGAGAGCCCAGCCTGCAGCTGCAAGTGCGATGCGGGCGTAGAGACCCTGTGCGAAGGTCTTGTTCACGCGGGTGGTGGTGGAGGTGAAGGTGCTTTCGCCCGGACCGTAGAGGTAGCCTATCGCAGTCTCGAGGTCTGAGAGTATCTGCTTGAAAATCACGTCGCGGCTGCTCTTTGC
>JABUTS010000092.1 GCA_021443565.1 Bacteroidales bacterium
TCCCAGCAGCAGAAGGTCACAGGAAAGGTCGGCGATGAGAACGGGGCCCCTGTCATAGGAGCATCCGTCTTCGAGAAAGGCACTTCCAATGGCACCATCACGGACATGAACGGAGATTTCTCGCTGAGCGTGTCTTCAGGCCAGACTTTGATCATTTCCTACATCGGTTATCTTGACACTGAGGTAACTGCAGGTAGCGCTCCGGCTGTCATCTCTCTCCAGCCCGACAGGGAACTTCTTGACGAAGTCGTTGTCATAGGCTACGGCACAGTAAAGAAAAGAGACCTAACCGGCTCAGTTTCCTCATTCAAGAAAAAGGATATGGGCAAGGGCGTGAATCCGTCTCTCTCCGCGCTTCTTGAAGGGCGGGCGGCGGGCGTGCGCGTGACCCAGTCATCTGCGGAGCCGGGCGGCGGAATTGACGTTCAGATTCGCGGTGCAGGCTCTGTAAACGCTTCGTCTTCACCTCTTTATGTAATAGACGGTCTCCCCATCGAAACCAACAATGTCGTTTCCGGACAGGGCGAGAAGATGCCGGGCGTCAGCGCAGCCCGCAACCCTATAAGCAACATCAACCCGTCTGACATCGAATCCATAGAGGTCCTCAAGGACGCATCGGCGACGGCTATCTACGGTGCCCGCGGCGCGAACGGCGTCATAATCGTAACCACCAAGAAGGGCTCCGAGGGAGGAATAAAGGTGTCTTACGACGGATACGCAGGTCTGCAGACGCCAAAAGCCATGGTTGAGGTCCTCAACGCAGAAGACTACAAGAGGATACTCAACGAGATTCAAGCGACTGAAGGTTCGGGCGTTGGCGCCAACGAGATTGTCGGTGACATCATGAACGGCGGAACTGACTGGCAGAAGGAAATCATCAGGAAGGCATGGCTCCAGAGCCACAGTGTATCCTTCTCCGGCGGCAACAAGGGCGTTAAGTTCTTCGCATCAGGCAACATATACGACCAGGACGGTGTACTGAAGACCTCGGCTTACGAGAGGTATGACGGCCGCGTGAATGTGGAATACACCGGCAGGAAATTCCAGATGGGTACGAACATGTCCACTTCATACAGCAAGGACAAGGTCGTTCCTCTGGGCTACAGCACCAACGAGGAAGGCGGCGTGATGTACGCGGCAGGACGTTTTGACCCGACATACTCAATCTTCGAAGATGACGGAGTCACCTATCGCAAGAGTTCACAGCTCAACATAGACAATCCTCTCGCCCTTCTCTACGGCAAGACTTCATCGACCAACAACTACCGCACGCTCGGCACCCTCTTCGGACAGTACACCATACTTCCGGGGTGGACAGTGAAGGCCAATCTCGGCTTTGATGTGCGCAACAGCCGCCGCGACACCTATGTATCGACCATAACAAAGGACGGTCTCGCAGCCTCCGGCATAGGAAATATCTTCAACGGCACGAGAGGCAACTATCTCGGCGAACTCACCACGACCTACAACAGGGACCTGAACAACAACAGCAGCCTCAACGTAATGGCCGGCGTCACCTACCAGAAGTTCACCAGCTCGACTTTCAGCCTCACCGGCAAGGGTTTCCCGTTCGACATGCTCACCACCAACAACATGGGCCTCGGCGACCCGAGCCTCTTCTCCGGCAACTCCAACAAGGAAAACAACAAGCTGCTTTCATATATCGCACGCGCGAACTATAATCTCAAGGACATATACCTCTTCACGGCGACTCTCCGTATCGACGGTTCCTCAAGGTTCGGCGACAACAACAAGTTCGGTTACTTCCCTTCAGCAGCCTTCGCGCTCAAGGCGATAAACTACGACTTCATAAAGGATCTCAACACCTTCAGCGACCTCAAGCTCAGACTCAGCTACGGCCGCACTGGTAACCAGGATATAGGCAACTACATGTCCATCACCACTTTCAGTAAGTCGGACGCCATTGAACTCGAAGGCGCTCCGGTGGTCAGCTTCCAGCCTTCGAGGAAGGCTAACCCCGATCTCAAGTGGGAGACCACCTCGCAGTTCAATGTCGGACTGGACATGGGCTTCCTCGAGAATAGGATATATGTGACAGCCGAGTACTTCCTCAAATACACCTCAGACATGCTCTTCAATAGGCCTATCGCGGCATCCACCGGCTTTTCGCAGCAACTTGAAAACGTTGGTGACATCTCAAACAGGGGCTTCGAACTCACCATCAACACCCGCAACATCGAGACAAGAGACTTCGGTTGGACCACAAGTTTCAACCTCGGCACCCTCAAGAACCGCGTAGAGAACCTCGGTGGCATTCCTGACATGATTCACACCGGCGCTGGCCAGACCACATCGCAGATTGCAATCATTCGCGAGGGCGAGTGCATTAACTCGTTCTACGGATACGAGACCGACGGGATATGGCAGGCTGACGAGGTTGAAGCTGCAAAGGCTGCAGGCTACAAGGGCAACATCAAGGCCGGAGACGTCAGGTTCGTGGACCAGAACGGAGACAAGATCGTAAGTGCGGAAGACCGCGTGATCATAGGCAAGTCGATACCTGACGTAACCATGGGATTAGGCAACGAATGGACATGGAAGGGAGTCACTCTCAACGTATTCTTCGACGCATCCCTCGGCTTCCAGATGCTCAACAACTCGGTGGTAGAGTCATACTATCCGGTTTCCCACAGAAGGAACAGGGTTGCCGAACTCTATCTCAACAGATGGACTCCCGAGAATCCGACCAACAAGTATCCTTCGTTCGTGAACCCTAACCAGCAGGGTGTCTTCCCTGTCAACGACAGGACCGTTGAGGATGCAAGCTATGTAAGGCTCCAGACTCTCCAGCTTTCATACAACGTGCCTCTCGGCAACTTCAAGCACGTCAAGGAGCTAAGCTTCTATGTGACAGGACAGAACCTCCTTACCTTCACGAAGTATTCGGGACAGGATCCGGCATTCAACGCGAACAACAGCAGCACACTCAGGATAGATTTCAACTCCTATCCTACCTACAGGACATATACTGCAGGCGTCCATATCACATTCTAATCGAGCAAAGTCATGAAATTCAGAATATTACCTATAATTGTGCTTTCAGCAATGACTCTCCCGGGCTGCGAAGGCGCACTCCAGGAGGAGGTGTTCTCACAGTATGCTCCTTCAACTCTCCTCACCACGAAGGTCGGCATTGAGCGCGTGCTCTTCAGCGCATATGGTTATGCAGCCATCAACGGCAACTTCGGAGGCAACATGCAGTTCCAGGAGGAATGGACCTGCGACCAGTTCTGGGAGACGGGCGGTGCAGTGAACCAGCAGTACGTCCCTATGGCTAACTTCACCTTCACGTCGGAGTACCCTACCCACTGGACAACTCTCTGGAACCGCTTCTATTTCGGCATAAGAGACTGTAACATAGTGCTTGAGAACCTTGACAACGCCCCTATCGACGATGACACGAAGAAACTGCTCTCGGCAGAAGCCAGGTTCATCAGGGCAAGCATATATTTCAAGGCTTCATCCCTCTGGGGTGCCGTTCCCCTCAAGAAGAGTCAGAGCGACCCGAGCGACATGGAGAGGACACCGGCCGATGAAATAGGAAAGTTCGTAGAGGAAGAACTCCTGGCAATAGTGAACGACCTGCCTGAAAAGGGCACGAAGGGCTATGAATACGGCCGTGCCACCAAGGGTGCTGCACAGGCTTACCTGATGGACTACTACCTCAACACAAAGCAGTGGCAGAAGTGTGCGGACATGGCTGACAATATCATCAAGGGAGGAAAGTACAAGCTTTGGAACGACTACACCACCCTCTTCTCAGCCGACAACGAGAGGACAAACGACGAGTACATCTGGGTGTACACCTGCTCAACTCTCGCAGGTCCCGGCAACGAAATTCTCAACGGAGCCTTCCCTGACGACTACAAGAGCATGACTGACGGCAGCAAGGTATGGACCAGCAACATGAGAAACTGGGCCCGCATGGACAGGGTGCTCAACTCGTTCTACAACACCTTCGACCCGCAGGACATAAGAAGGAGTTGCATCATCACCGAATACCTCAACAGCAAGGGCACCAAGGT
>JABUTS010000001.1 GCA_021443565.1 Bacteroidales bacterium
CTACCTGCAGCAGAACGACATCATCTATGTGGAGCCGCAAAAGAAGAGAAGTGATTACACGAACAGAGTGCTGCAATTCTTGAGCATAGGCCTATCTCTTGTCTCAGCCACAGCCTCTGTATTGTTGCTAACCAAGAAATGATTATTCCATAGGAAACACCTTCATCAATTCAAGGACATTCGGGATAGAGACATTTAAAACAAATACGCACCATAGAAGCAAAAAACGCAATGGAGACCAATAGCACAAAACAGACAGTGGACATGGGGCTCAATATAATTGACCTCGTGCTCTACCTGCTCTCCAAATGGGTATGGTACATCATATTCATAGCCATTTGTGTGACCATCGCATGGTACAGATGTGCCACATCACCACTTGTATATTTCCGCTCGGCGACCATCATCATCAAGGATCCGTCGAACAAGGCTTCGACTGGCGGCTTGGAACGTTTTGACAATGTGGCTAACAAGATAAGCCTCAGCAACGAGTTGCTCCAGTTCCAGTCTCAGCGACTTATGAGGGATGTGGTGATGCGCGTGCATTCCGACATCAACTATGAAATGCACAAGAACCTGCGCAACATCGAGCTTTACAACGAGACACCTGTACGCGTAAGTTTTGACAGCGTGATGGCAGAGAGAGCCATCTCACTAAAAATAAAGATTTTGAACGAGACGAGCATCGAGGTCAGCGACATAATGGGAATGCCGGGTGCCCAAAAGACATATCGCGGCGAAAACCTCCACTGCATACAGATAGGTAGCGAGACGCTGCAATTCTTCTTCACCGATGCCTACGACCGCAGTTGGTACGGCAAGGAGATTCTGGTCACCAAACTGCCGGCAAGCGCAGTGGCAAGTCGCTATCTCGCGAACTTCGGAGTGCGCCAGGAGGAGAGTGACGGTACAATCATGAAACTGTCAATCAAGGACTACAATGCCATGCGCGCCGAGGATATGCTCAACATGCTCATCACCGTGTACAACGAAGATGCCATCAAGGACAAGAACCGCGTCTCGGTGAACACGGCTGACTTCATCAACGAGCGCCTTGTAATCATTGAGAATGAACTGGGCGGTGTCGAGGACGAGTTGCAGTCGTTCAAGCAGAGCAACCAGATACTTGATATCGGTACAGCAGCTGGTCAGTACATCGGCAAGGAGCAGAAATATGACGAGCAGACACAGGCGATGGATCAGCAACTCACAATGGCAAGCTACATAAGGGAGTATCTAACCAATCCCGTCCACGCTTCCGACCTTATCCCCGCAAACACCCTCAATGACGCCTCGATTGAGAATCAAATAAGCCAGTACAACACCTTGCGCCTGAAGCGAGACAAGCTGATCGACGACAGCAGTGCGGCAAACCCCGTGGTCGAGGAACTCAACAACTCGCTCCACGCCCTGCGCCAGAGCATCATACGCGCAATCGACAATATGGTGCTGGGTATCAACGTGAAGCGAAACGAGGCTACTCACCGCCAGATGCAGGCTCAGTACCGCATCAATTCCATACCCGTCAAGGAGCGCGAAATGGTGAGCATCAGCCGCCAGAAGGGTATCAAGGAACAACTCTACCTCTTCCTGCTCAACCGTCGCGAGGAGAACGAGCTGGCACAGGCGATGGTTGATAACAACGCCAAGCTCATCGACTCCGCCGCAGGTCCGGGCAGTCCCATCTCGCCCAACCGTCCGCAGATGCTCGTGCTCGGCGGCCTTGTAGGCTTTGCTATCCCCACGGTATTCTTCCTCTTCCTATTATTTATGGACACGCGCGTGCATAGCCGCCGCGACCTGAAGGGCATCACCAACGTACCCTATCTGGGCGACATACCCGCCATCAAAAACCATGAGAAGAAGGTCAAGAAGCGCCATGTGCAGAGCGACCTTCTGGTCAACGAGAAGGAAAACGATGCCATTACGGAGGCGTTCCGCATCGTGCGCAGCAACCTGGCGTTCATGTCGCGCAAGGGCAAGGCGGCGCAGGTCATCACGTTCACCTCGTTCAACCCCGGTGCCGGCAAGACATTCATCTCGCACAACCTGGCGATGACACTGGTGTTTGCCAACAAGCATGTGATACTGGTTGACCTGGACGTGCGCAGGGGAACGCTCAGCGCCCAGTTCCCGCGCACGAAGTGCGGTGTGACCAACTACCTCGCCGACGAGTCGGTAGGCATCGACGACATCATCAACAAGACAAGCAACGAGAACCTCGACTTCATCTCGATGGGAGCCATGGCCCCCAACGCCGCCGAGTTGCTCATTGACGAGCGCCTTGACATGATGATCGCGGAGTTGCGCAAGCGCTACGAGTATGTGATTGTCGACAACGTGCCCATAGGCGTTGTGGCTGATGCCACCATCAGCAACCGCATCTCCGACCTTACCATCTTCGTGGCACGCGCCGGACGCCTCGACCGCCGTCAGGTGCCCGAACTCGACGAACTCTATCACAGCAACAAACTCAGCAACATGGCGCTCATCCTCAACCACGTAACCAAGAGCGGCCATGGATATGGATATGGATACGGATATGGATACGGATATGGATACGGATATGGATATGGATACGGATACGGATATGGATACGGCAAGAAGAAGAAGCACCGCTCCACGTGGCATAAGATCAAGAGGCTCTTCAGGCTCAGGCGATAACGACAGACAACGAACCAAACAAATACCATAACATAAATCAATCACTAAATTAAACACCAAAACATATTTATGAAAACAAAAACACTAATGTTAGTGGCGCTGTTCGCAATGGCTGCAACGACAGCCAGTGCGCAGACGGAGAACACAACTACCAAGATCAAATCAGCTGACATCTACGTGTCCATGATGAAAGAGACTGCCAGGAAAAACTGGTTCATCGATGTCATGGGCGGCGGCCAGATTTATTTCGGCGACTACGACCGTCAGTGTACGATAGGCAAGCGCATCTCGCCCGCCCTCAGCGTCCATGCCGGTCTCTGGTTCACACCCTACATAGGTGCGCGCGTGGGCTATCAGGGTCTGAGCTTCTACGGAGCCACCAAGAACTGGGCCCCCGTCTACGGCACAGGCGAACCCGTCGAGGGTGACAACACCGTTCAGCGCCAGAAGTTCAACTACGGCAGCGTGAACGCCGACTTCATGTTCGCACTGAGCAACTTCATCTTCGGCTACAACCCCAATCGCATCTATAGCCTGACCGCTTATGTGGGCGCCGGTTTCGCGTGGGTTTACGATCAACCGAAGACCAACAGCGTCCTCGGCCACGGCGGTTTCCTCAACACATTCGCCATCTCAAAGCGTTTCGACATCCTCGTGGACCTCGGCGTGACCATCACCAACGACCACTTCGACGGAGAGAAAGGCGGTCGCTGGGGTGAGGCGGCCCTGAGCCTGCAGGCAGGTCTGGCATACCACTTCGGCGGCAACCGCACCAGTCACTTCCACCGCGAGTATTCGTTCGACAAGGCCACCGAGGCCATCACCCGCGAGAACGCTCGCCTCAACGCAGCCCTCACATCAGCTTACAACGAGAAGGAGGCGGCTCTCGCCACGGCCGAGAGTGCCACCAACGCATACAACGAGCTCAAGGAGAAGATGAACAAGATGAAAACCACCAGCAAGATACAGACCGTCGTGTCTTCGATCGGCTACGCCTCGAACTTCGTCACCTTCGCCAAGGGACGCTCGGAGCTGACCAACGAGAACCGCCTGCGCCTGAAGATGCTGGCCGACGGCATCAAGCAGGGTGGCGACCAGATCAAGTACGTCATCGCTGGCTTCGCCGACAAGGACACCGGTACCCCTGAGACTAATGCACGTCTGAGCAAGGAGCGCGCATACAACGTCTACAACTGCCTCATCAACGAGTTCGGCATTAATCCCTACTTGCTGCAGATAGAGCACAAGGGCGGCGTGGAGAACATGTACTACAACGACCCCTCCCTGAGCCGCGCCGTATTCATACTGCCCGCAAAGCAACAGTAAACGACAATGACAATAGCTGTAGATTTCGACGGCACCATCGT
>JABUTS010000038.1 GCA_021443565.1 Bacteroidales bacterium
GTGATTTTGTTGACTATAGGCGAAAGTATGCCGGACGGGAGTTCTGCCTTCTTCGAATCTATCTTGTTCTGGGCATCCGTCATAAGCTTGTCTATATCAGCACCATAGGTAAAGGTCATGAAGACCATGGACATACCTTCGAAAGAATACGAGCGTATGGATTCCACTCCCTGGAGGCTGGATAGCGCGTCCTCGAGTTTGCGAGAGAGAGAATTCTCGACCTCTGTGGGAGAGGCTCCCGGATAGATGACCTGGACGCTGAGCGAAGGCGGGGTGAATTTAGGCATGAGTTCGGACTGGAGGCTGTTGTAGCCGAGCAGGCCGAGCAGAGCAATCACCAGAAACAGCACGGTCACATAGATCGGCCGCCTTATGGAGAGTTCAGAGAGTTTCATATTGCCTGATTTACGGGTTTAACCTCTGTTCCGTCGGTTATGTTCATGATACCGGAAACTATGATTGTCTCTCCCGGTCCGAGTCCCGAAAGCACCTCAACCTTGTCTCCGACCATCTCGCCGAGGCTGACTTCGCGCTCCGCAGCCTTGCCGTTGCTGTAAACATAGACCATGGAAGAGTGCAGGCCGCCCACAATCGCGCTGCGTGGAACAAGTATGCCCTTGCCGCCTTCCTCCGCTGAGAACACGGCCTTGAGGAACATTCCGGCCCTAAGATCACCGGAGTTTTCAATCATCACCTCCACAGGATAGTTCATGCCCCTGTCTGACTTCAGACCTATGAAATTGACTCTTCCTTCAAGGGCTTCACCGTTTCCGTTACTCACGAGAGTGACTTTCTGGCCTGTCCTGACATAGACTATCCTGTTCTCAGGGAGATTGCACATGAGTTTGAGACGGCTGTTGTCCACTATGTCGAAGAGAGGCGCTGCCGGAGCGATGAGCGAGCCTGTCTCAACATAGCGCATGTTCACTATGCCGGCGATAGGCGCCTTGACTGTCGCATCTGCAAGTCTGCGACGGCTCACCTCATAGCGGCTCTTCGCGGCAACAAGCTGGGCCTCAAGGCTTTCAAGCTGCTGGTCAGACACTCCTCCCAGTTCGTTGGAACTGCTGAAGCGCTCGACATTTTTCTGAAGGGATTCGTATGCCGCCTTCGACGCCTCATAGTCGGACTGTAGCAATTCCTTGTCTATCTCGAGCAGAGGAGTTCCCGCCTTGACGCGGGTGCCGTTGTCGACGAATATTTTCACAACCCTGCCGCTCACGTCCGAGACCATCTTGAGTTCCCTGACAGGCATTGTGGTGCCGTTGGTGGAGAATTCCAGCGTGTAGTCTTCCTGTTCGAGCGTGAGGGTTTCCACGGACACGATGCTGTCCATCGAAATCTGGGCAGTCTTTTCGGCAATCTTCCTCCTGTTGTTGAAAAGAATGAAAACCATTCCGGCGACAAGCAGCGCCGCTATCAAATATCCTGCAAACTTTTTCATAATCTATCTTATTATTTCCCTTATTGTTCCTTCGCTTTTTTTCAAATCCATATATGACTGGAGGTATTTGTGCAGAGCCTCGACGTAACTTATCTGGGCCTTTATCAGTTCCGACGAGGAGTTCAGCACGTCCGAGAGCGAGCTGAGCCCGAGCCTGAAATTGCCTTCGGTGATTGCGTACACATCTTCTGCCAGCTTCATGTTATCCTTCTGAGCTTCAAGGGTTTCGCGGTTGCTGTCAAGCTGCATGACCGTGTTGCTGTGGGCCATGCGGAGGCTTTGGTCAAGCTGGTCGCGGTCGCGGGCCGTCTTGTCATATTCGAGCTTTGCCTTCTTGATCTTGGCATTCTTCGAGAAGCCGGAGAAGATGGGAACCTTGAGATTGAGGGAGACCATAGACATGGGGTATTTGTGGAAGGTCGGGCCGGTGTAGAAGTCGTCGGCCATCCAGTAGTAGTTGTAGTTGCCCACGAGGGTAAGCGTAGGTATGAGTTCGGATTTGGCACCCTTGATCTGAAGTTTTCCCATTTTGAGTCTCTGGTCCATGAGCCTGAGCGCAGGTAAAGACTCCGGGTGGAAAAGGGACGGGGTACATGAAGTGGTGAGGCTTTCTATCGCGTCCACGTCAAGAGGCGGAAGATTAATCTCGGTGTCCATATCATAGCCCATGTTAAGCTTGAGAAGGTTCTTCTGAGCCTCGGCTGCCTGGGCGAAGCCTGTCTTCTGGGAGCTCAGATTGGTGCGTGCCACCTTGATGCGGTCGAGGTCCACCTGCCGTATGACGCCGGTGCTGCAGCTTGCGCTCATGATTTCTATGGTTCTGTCCATCAATGCGATGCTGCGGTCGAACTGCTCGAGCCCGTATTCGAGGACCTGCGCGTTGTAGTAGAAGGTCGCTGTCTGGGCTATGACGTCGTCGGTGCTGATTTCAATGCCTATGTCAGCCATTTCACTGGCCGCCTCGGTGATGTTCACAGTGTTGAATATCGAGAAGTTGATGACCTGCTGGACGAGGCTGGCGCCGAGGTTTGAGACGTTGTTTAGGCCCATGGGTATGGTCATGTACTTCGCTGCATTCGGGTCGCGCATCGCCTCCGGAAGCATGGAGTTCATGAAGTTGGGCATCACGACCGTGTTCTTGTCGAAGTTGTAGGTCATGGCTCCGGAAGCACTCAGCTGAGGCATGAGAGCACCTATGATCTCCTTCTTCGACTGGGCGGCAATCTTCTGGTCAAGAACGCTCTTTGCAAGGGTCTGGTTGTTTTCGAGGGCATAATCGATGCACTGTCGCAGCGTCATGGCCTCCTGGGCGTGCAGCAGCGGCATAGCCGCCATAAGCACGGTCAAAAACAGCAGTTTACGTTTCATATAGTCTGGAGTATTGATTTCTGTTTTGTGATTTCTTCGGCCTGGTTTCGGGGCATGAAGGATGGGAATATGGTTCATGCCTGCTTTCTGTTCAGCAGGGCGGCCAGATTGAAATCTATGACCTGGGAGAAGTAATGGTCGGCAGTGCAGTCCCCTCCCCTCATCACGTTCTTGCGGAAATAACTGAAAATCGAGTAGGCTATGTAGCCTGACATCAGTCTTGCGTCAATCTCAGGGCGGTAGCTTCCGTCCTGCTGACCGCGCTCTATATGGCATGTGAGTTTCTCCACAAAAATAGCCGAACCCGCGTCATGGTCGCTGCTCGCAAGGTTCGGATAGTAGTCCAGCATTTCCTTGAGGAAAACAGGACATATTTCGAGAAAGAAGCCGCGCAAAGCCATGATGCCCGCACTGAAGGATTCTTTCGCGGGTACCGACGGCTCCTCAAGGCAGGCGAGTCTCTCCCGAAGATTGTTCAGGACTGATTCCATGCACCTTCCGACAAGGGCGTCCTTGCTCTCGAAATTGTTGTAAAGCGTTTTCTTTGCGACTCCCATTCTTTCCGCTATGGTATCCATCGACATGGAAACCCCTTCGCTTTTGAACAGCGCCAGAGCCTTCTCAAGATATTTTTCTTCCTTCATTCCGTACCCGTTAAATTCAAATTGGCCGTAAATATACACTTTTTACATCAATCCAGTATAATTCTTGTAAAATTTCCGCGGTTTCCCCCAATGTCACAATCCATCAGCTTTGTTATTAGCATGCTGATCATTAAATTTGTGGGTATAACCACATGATTATGAACATAAAACTTTCCCTCAGCACCCTTGCCGCATCCGCGCTCGCATTCGCAGGCTGCGCACCATGTACCGAAAAGCCAGTCGACGGCAACATTTTCGAGACCTACTCACGCTTCCTCACCGAACCTTACGGCTATGTGGCAGAGAAGGCTGAAGGCCCGATAAAAGTCGACGGACTGCTCGACGAGGCAGACTGGATTGCCGCACCATGGACGGAAGACTTCGCTGACATCAGCGGCGAGGGCTTCCCAACTCCCCGCTTCCGCACAAGGGCCAAGATGCTGTGGGATGATGAATACCTCTATATAGGCG
>JABUTS010000076.1 GCA_021443565.1 Bacteroidales bacterium
CTGTGAAACCAGGAATGCAACCGGAGTCTGACGCCTCACCTTTGACAATCTTATCCTTGAGATCTATGATGACTCTCTGTGCAGTCTTCAGGCCTATACCCTTTATTGACTTGATACGGACTATGTCTTCTGAAAGAATGGCGTCCCTAACCTCTTCGGTGCTGAGAGATGACAGCATCATTCTGGCTGTTCCTGCACCAACTCCGGATACGCCTATCAGCAGTCTGAATATACCCCTCTCGTCCTTGTCGGCAAAACCATAATACATTTCTTCATCTTCTCGCAGTATGTGGTGGATATATACTTTTACCTCGTCCTTGTTTTCCAGTGCGCTGTAGGTCTGGAGGGAAATGAGTGTGTGATAGCCTATGCCACCACATTCTATCACAGCATCTGTCGGAGTCAGTTCGACGAGTTTTCCTTTTATGTAATCTATCATGGTTGTGAAGTCTATTTTCCTTACTTTGCAAATCTACTCAACAATAATATATTTTGTCCAACTTATTTTCTCATAGTCCCAAAATTTTCAAACAATTCGGAACAGCTTCGGAATATGAGGAATATGTTTCTTAAATTTGCCGTGATTTTTCGAAAAGCAGATGAGCAGGCAGAATGAAATAAGAGCCATGTTTCCGTCACTGGACAAGGAAGTGTACGGAAAGAAACTCGTATACTTTGACAATGCCGCAACATCCCAGAGGCCCTCTTCAGTAATAGAACTCTGGAACAGGCTTACAGTCAACTCTACAGCCAATATTCACAGGGCAGTTCATAAGCTTGCCGCTGATGCAACTGATGCTTATGAAGATGCGAGGGATGCAGTTAAAAACTATATAAATGCAGCATTCCGAGAAGAAGTAGTTTTTTCTTCGGGAACCACTGCTTCCATAAACCTTGTAGCCTCCAGTTTTTCAGAAGCATTCATAGGGGATGGAGATGAAGTCATAGTCAGCGAGGCAGAGCATCATTCCAATATAGTCTCATGGCAGTTGGCGTGCAAAAGAAAGAATGCCCGGATCAAGGTTATTCCTGTTGCCGATAACGGCCGTCTAATGGTAGAAAGTCTCGAGGATTTGATAACTCCCAGGACAAGAATCGTTGCCGTGAGTCATATTTCAAATGTTCTTGGAATAGTAAATCCGGTAGAGGAAGTAATAAGGATAGCACATTCTCACGATGTTCCTGTTCTTGTAGACGGAGCTCAGGGAATAGTCCACAGGAAGGTGGATGTCCAGACTATGGATTGTGACTTCTATGCTTTTTCGGGACATAAGATATATGCTGCGACAGGAACGGGAGTGCTGTATGGAAAGAAAAAGTGGCTCGAAGCCATGCCTCCTTTTATGGGAGGAGGAGAGATGGTAGGAAACGTAAGTTTCGAAGAGACGACTTATGCACCGCTTCCAATGAAATTCGAGGCGGGAACCCAGCATTTCACAGGTCAGGCCACATTCAAGCCAGCCCTTGAAACAGCGGCCCTGATAAATGCCATTGAAGATGGAGAATTATCCGAAATGATGTCATGGGAACTTGGAAGAGTAGAGGGAATAAGGATTTTCGGAACACCAGATGCCGGCGAAAAAATACCTCTTTTCTCTTTCTGCATAGACGGAGTGCACCACGAAGATCTTGCCTTGATACTGGACAAGATGGGTATTGCCGTGAGGTCGGGCCAGATGTGTGCCGAGCCTCTTATGAAAAGATTCGGAGTCACGGGTATGCTTCGCGCTTCTCTTGCCCCGTACAACACAGAGGAAGAAATCAAATATTTCATTGAGTCCCTGAAAAGGGCTGTTTCAATGCTTAGGTAAGATGGGAGAAACACTGGAAGGTATAGAGCGGGAAATAATCGAGGAATTCTCGATGTTCGATTCCTGGCTTGACAAATATGAGTATTTAATAGAACTCGGCAAGTCGCTGGAAGGCTATCCAGAGTCAGATAAGACAGATGATAAACTTATAAAAGGTTGTCAATCAAGAGTTTGGCTTAATAATAAAGTCCATGATGGCAAAATTTTGTTCAATGCAGACAGCGATGCCATCATCACAAAGGGCATAATATCCCTGCTTGTCCGGATTTATTCCGGAAGGACTCCGGAGGAAATTCTCTCTTCTGATTTTTCCGTTGTGGAAAAAATCGGACTGAGGGAGAATCTTTCACCAACCAGAGCCAACGGCCTTGTATCAATGATTGCGAAAATCCGTGAGACTGCTTCAGAAAATATTCGGGAGGAAAGATAAGATGAGTCTTGAAAGAGATATAGTCATGGCCCTCAGACAGGTATATGACCCAGAGATACCGGTTAACATCTACGACCTCGGACTTATATATGAATTAAGGGTTGATGATGATCATAACGTGTTCATACAGATGACTTTCACAGCCCCTAACTGCCCCATGGCGGATGTTGTCATACAGGATGTCAAGGACGCGGTGGAAGATGTCCCAGGAGTGGTTTCAGCGACAATAGATCTTGTGTTCGAGCCGGCGTGGGATAAGAGCCGCATGAGTGAAGAGGCCAAACTCGAACTGGGAATCGAAGATTAGTTTTTCCACGAAGAAGATGACGGAAATATATCTTTCCCTGGGGTCGAATCTCGGCGACAGGAGGGCGAATGTCCTCAAAGCCGTGGAACTTCTTGATGAGAAACTGGGTGTTCATCACAGTCTCTCCGAACTTGTGGAGACTGAGCCTTGGGGATTCGAGTCGGAATACAGGTTCATCAATGCCGTTGTGTGCTATCATAGCGCTGTCGAAGTTTCAGAAGATGCTGCGTACGCGCTTTTGGATGTATGCAAGGATATAGAAAGGCAACTTGGAAGAAAGGAGGAGGAACTGTTTGACGGCGATGGCAGGCGCAGATATCATGACAGGCCCGTGGATATAGACATATTGCTGTTCGGGACCATGACCATGGACAGTGCCCGGCTTACCATTCCTCACAGGCTGATTAAGGAAAGGCCTTTTGTGACCGGCCCTCTGAAACAGATAATATCGCCGGATATGGCTGCTCTTCATCCGTTATTTTAGAAATAGGATATATTTTTCTAAATTTGCTTGATTTTGAAAACAATAACAAAGATTCAGATATGACACAGGACGAACTTTTCAAGGTACTCGTGGCTCATTGCAAGGAGTATGGTTTCATTTTTCCATCAAGTGAAATCTACGACGGACTCGGAGCTGTTTACGATTACGGTCAGATGGGCGTGGAGCTCAAGAATAATATCAAGAGATATTGGTGGGAAGCCATGACCAGGCTTAACGAGAATATAGTCGGAATAGATTCATGCATCTTCATGCATCCCCGCATCTGGGAGGCATCAGGCCATGTAGGTGCATTCAACGACCCTCTCATCGACAACAAGGACTCCAAGAAGAGATATCGTGCTGACGTGCTCATAGAGGATTTCCTCGGAAAGATTGAGGAGAAGATGAACAAGGAGGTGGCAAAAGGGCGCAAGAAGTTCGGTGAGAACTTCGATGAAAATCAGTTCCGTGCCACAAATCCCAACGTACTTCGCGAGAAGGCCAAGTATGATAACGTGCATGACCGCTATGTTGCCGCCCAGAAGGCAAATGACCTTGCGGAATACCGCCAGATCATCATTGACTGCGGCATAGTCTGCCCAATCAGCGGAACCTGCAACTGGACTGACGTGCGTCAGTTCAATCTTATGTTCAGCACCTCCATGGGCAGTACCTCTGAAGGAGCCAACACCATATATCTCCGTCCGGAAACGGCTCAGGGCATATTCGTGAACTATCTCAACGTACAGAAGACGGGACGCATGAAAATTCCTTTCGGCATCGCCCAGATAGGAAAGGCATTCAGAAATGAAATTGTAGCCCGTCAGTTCATTTTCCGCATGAGAGAGTTCGAGCAGATGGAGATGCAGTTCTTCATAAAGCCCGGAACCGAG
>JABUTS010000097.1 GCA_021443565.1 Bacteroidales bacterium
CCGCTACCCAGAAGACCGTTGACGGCCCTTCAAAGAAGGACTGGAGAGGCGGCCGCGGCATCCTCGAGAACATCATCCCTTCATCTACCGGCGCTGCAAAGGCTGTAGGTAAGGTTCTCCCTGAGCTTAACGGCAAGCTCACCGGCATGTCACTCCGCGTCCCTACTTCTGACGTTTCATTCGTTGACCTCACCTGCGAGCTTGCAAAGCCAGCTTCTTATGCTGAGATCTGCGCAGCAATGAAGGAGGCTTCTGAGGGCGAACTCAAGGGCGTTCTCGGTTACACCAACGAGGCTGTCGTTTCCACCGACTTCCGCAATGACGCTCGTACCTCTATCTTCGACGAGAAGGCAGGTATCCAGCTCGACCCTACTTTCGTAAAGGTTTGCGCATGGTACGACAACGAGTGGGGTTACTCAAACAAGGTTTGTGAAATGGCTCGCGTCATCACAAAGTAAGTTTGCAACTCAACTGATACAGAGGCTGTCCGCAGGGACGGCCTCTTTTTTTGGCTTGAATTTTGCTAATCCAGCGGGCCGTCAAATACTTGAAACAACATGCAATACATAGCATTCGCACTCATCACGGCCATACTTGGCATATTCATAATAGGCGCAGACCTTGTCATATCCATCATCGCATTCATGTTCGGTGCAAACTTCAGGGCATGGTTCCTGAAAGGGCTGTGGGCCCTGCTTGCCATGGTGCTGCTGATGGCATACGGCGTGTTTTTCGAAAGAAATTTCTTCAGGCTCCGCGAGGTCGAGATCTTCAGTGACAATCTGCCCGAATCCTTCGACGGCTACCGCATAGTCCAGCTCAGTGACATCCACCTCGATTCCTTCGGCAGACGGTCGCGGGCCCTTGAGAAGGTCGTGTCAAAGGTTAACGCGACCGATCCGGACATGGTTGCAGTCACCGGAGACCTGGTATCCTTTACCCCTTCTGAAATAAACGGCTTCGAACAGACCCTGTCATCAATCAGGGCTAAGGATGGTGTCTACTCCGTCCTGGGGAACCACGACTATTGCTTCTATTACAACTGGCCGGCTGAAAGTGACCGCCTCGCAGCGGTGTCCGACCTGGTGGAGAGAGAAGATAAATTGGGGTGGAAACTGCTGATGAATAGCCATTCAGACATTGTCAGGGGAAAGGATACCGTCTCGGTCATAGGGGTGGAGAACACTTCAACTTCCCGCCATTTCCCCTCTTACGGCAATCTGAACAAGGCTTCGGATGGAGCTGAAGGCCATTACAAGGTACTTCTCAGCCATGATCCCACCCATTGGAAATCTGAAGTGACAGGCAAGACCGACATAGACCTGACACTTTCCGGCCATACACACGCGGCTCAGATGTCGCTGCTCGGCTGGAGTCCAAGCCGCCTGCTTTTCGGTGAATTCAAGGGCCTTTACGGGGCATGGCAGGGCAAACTTCCAGCAAAGGGGAATTATGCCAACGTGAAGGACTGGAAAACCTCCGAGGCTTCGCTCGAAGACCAGTACCTCTATGTGAACGTAGGCTTGGGCGAGACAGGTTTTCCGGGCAGAATCTTCATGAGACCGGAAATCACGGTCATTACTCTCAGGAAATACAGATAGACTTTCAGCCCGGATTATTCCCTGTTCCAAATATGCTCGTTTTTTCATACCTTTGCTGGCATGTTTTCAGTGAGCATCACCCAGGAAGAAATAGAGAAGCTGCCGTTGAGCGCCTTTGACGGGGAAATCCACGTGATTTCCAGCGAAGGTCCCGAGTTTGACGAGGCTGTCAAGTATCTCCGTAACCAGAAGGTAATAGGCTTCGATACGGAGACGCGCCCTACTTTCTCTCCGGAACAGAGACGCAATGGAGTGGCGCTGCTCCAGCTTTCCGGCAGTACCAAAGCCTTTCTTTTCAGGGTTCAGAAACTGGGTATTCCCAAGAAACTGTCCTTCATTCTGGGCAGTGAAAAGATAATCAAGGTCGGTGCTGCCGTCAATGATGACGTGCACGGGCTGCAACATCACTGGAACTTCAAGCCAAACGCCTTCGTGGATCTCCAGAAAATAGTCTGGGAATACGGAATAAGGGACAAGAGCGTGAAGAAGATGGGCGCAATCATCCTGGGTATAAGAATCTCCAAGACTCAGCAGCTTTCGAACTGGGAGGCTGACGTGCTTTCAGAGGCCCAGCAGCGCTATGCGGCCACCGATGCGTGGATATGCAGGGAAATGTATCTCAAGCTGAACAAGTCCCACAAGAATCCTCTTGCTCCTGACGAGATGCTCCCTCCTGACCAGCTCGAGGCCCATAAGAGGGCCATGGCCAGAAAGGCGGAGGCTCACGAGGCCCAGCTCAGGCTTCAGCAGGAGAAGGAACTTCACCGCAAGGAGAGGGCTCGCAAGCGTAATGAAAGACGCAAGCAGCAGCGCAAGCGCAAGCGCGAGGCTCTCAAGGCCCAGAAGGCCATGGAAGAGCAGCAGGCCGCCCTTCTCGCCGCCGGCACTCCGACAACCGGTGTTCCTGCGCCGGCTGACAACCAGTAAATAATCCGACATGGTCAAGATATTTCTCAGGAAGGGACGAGACGAGTCCCTCCGCCGTTTCCATCCATGGGTGTTCTCGGGAGCAATAGCTCAGATCGTCGGCAGTCCGGAGGAAGGCGACATCGTAGCCGTCCACTCGGCTGACGGCACTTTCCTCGCATGCGGCCACTACCAGATAGGCTCCATAGCTGTGAGGATACTCAGCTTCGACTCTGACGTGCTTTCACCGGATTTCTGGACAATCATGCTGTCCAGGGCACTTGAGGTGCGCAAGGCTTGCGGCCTGCATGGCTCCAGCCAGACCACCTGCTACCGTCTCGTTCACGGTGAGGGCGACAATCTCCCAGGCCTCATCATCGACTACTATGATGGGGTGTGCGTGATGCAGGCTCATTCCGTGGGGATGTTCAGGGCCAAGAAGCAGATTGCCGACGCCCTGCAAAAGATTTATGGCGACCAGCTCAAGGCTGTCTATGACAAGAGTTCCGGCACGGCTCCGTTCAAGGCGGGGCTGGACCTCGTGGACGGCTACATGTACAAGGCACCCGGCTTCAACGACGATGAGCAGACGGTGCTGGAAAACGGGCACAGGTTCATGGTCAACTGGACGGAAGGCCAGAAGACGGGCTTCTTCCTTGACCAGAGGGAGAACCGGGCTCTGGTAGGGCGCCACGCCAAGGGACGCACGGTGCTCAACCTTTTCTGCTACACGGGTGGCTTCTCAATCTATGCTCTGGCGGCTGGTGCCCTTCATGTGGATTCGGTGGATTCTTCGAAGAAGGCTATGGAGATGGTGGACAGGAACGTAGTCCTCAATGGCTTCGACCCCTCGCTTCATACTTCCCGCTGCACGGACGCAATAGACTTCCTGAAGGATGCTCCGGCCGACAGGTACGACCTCATCATCGTGGACCCGCCGGCGTTCGCCAAGCATCGCGGAGCCCTCAGGAACGCCCTCAGGGCATATCAGAGGCTGAATGCCGCAGCAATCTCCAAGGTCGCACCAGGTGGGCTGGTGTTTACATACAGTTGCTCACAGGTGGTGGACAAGGAGGCCTTCGCGCTTGCCGTATTCTCGGCTGCAGCGTCTGCAGGCAGGAGCGTGCGAATTCTTGACAGGCTCAACCAGCCCTGCGACCACTCCGTCAACATATACCATCCAGAAGGCGAGTACCTCAAGGGACTCCTTCTCTATGTAGAATAGCAAATCCAACTTTCCCGTAAAATGGCTTACGACTTTATTCTCAACCTACCGCACGGCTGGTGCTCCGAGATGGACACCTATATTGATGAGTCAGGCGCAGAGGTAACCCATCTGGAGGCCCAGAAAAAATCCATCAACGGCTTGATAGACATCTATGTGGGTGAAAC
>JABUTS010000034.1 GCA_021443565.1 Bacteroidales bacterium
AGCTCAGTTGGTAGAGCAACTGACTCTTAATCAGTGGGTCTAGGGTTCGAGTCCCTAAGAGAGCACGAAAAAAGGCTTCCAGACGGAAGCCTTTTTTCGTGCTCTGATGAGCCTTTTTATTGTTGGGGCTCTGCCCCAATCCCCGCGTCGCCTTCGCGACGGTCGGCAGAAGCCTCCTTCCATCTGGAAGCCTTTTTTCGTGCTTCCCACTTTCATGATAAAATTGTATTTTTGTGTTCGGGGAGGGAAGCATGTGAGATGACAATGATGATTTTACACTGAACGACTATGAAGAAAGTTAGAAATGTCGCGATGATGATTGCGATGATGATGTGCGTGACGCCGGTGATGTCTTGTTCCGAGGCGCAAACCGACGGGGATAACAATCAGAACCAGGATGAGGACAAGCCGGCGGTCGTCAATCCGACGGTTAAGAAGTATACCAACCCTGTCCTCAAGCCGGGGACATTCGACGGTCAGAACATCACCTCTCTCGCCGACCCTTTCGTCCTGAAGGATGACGACGGCACATATTATATGTATGTGACGGGCAAGGGGTGCCACACCTTCTCTTCAAAGGATCTCGTGCACTGGACCTACTGCGGCAAGGCGATTCCAAGTTATTCGTGGGGGAAATCTGCCTTCTGGGCACCGGAGGCCTTCAAATACAAGGGCAAATACTATCTCCACTATTCCTCCTGCGAGGTCTCCAATGGCCCGAAAAGGATAGGCCTTGCAGTCTCTGATTCACCCAAGGGCCCTTTCGTGGACGTGGCGAAGACCCCGTTTTACACTCATGAAAAGGATAAGGGCTGCATCGACTCGCATTTCCTCTTCGACGACGACGGCAGCATATACATGTACTATTCCCTTGCTGCATCCGAGAATCCCGCTGACGATACGACAGGTTCCCTGAAAAACAGGAGCGAAATCTGGGTGACTGCCATCAAGCCTGACCTTTCAGGTCCTATCGAGAATACCGCTCTCATGCTCACCAAACCGGAGCAGAGTTGGGAGCATGACCCGACTGCCGCCACTTACTGGAACGAGGGCGCGACCGTGCTCAAGCACGACGGCAAGTACTATCTGATGTTCTCGGCAAACAACTACACCAAGACCGTGTATGCCGTAGGTTTCGCCACCTCTGACTCTCCTGCGGGTCCTTTCGCCAAGTCTGACAAAAACCCCGTGCTGACTGCCGCCAACGCCAGCGGCCGGGTTTCCGGACCGGGACATAACTGCGTCGTCGAGTCGCCTGACGGCAAGGAACTGTACTGCGTGTATCACTCCCATGTGGACCTTGTCGAGAAGGGTAGCGTGAGGATGATCAATATAGACAAACTGATGTTCATGCCTGACGGCTCGCTATATGTCCAGGGCCCGTCATACAATCCCAAGCCCATGCCTTCGGGCTGCGAGTAAGGATTTCCTGCCGTCCCCCTACGGGAGCGGGGGCCTATCTTTTTGCTGCGAAAAACGCCTTTACAAGGGCAGAGCACTCGTCTTCGAGGACTCCGGCGCGGATCTCCGTCTTGGGATGGAGCAGGGAGGGGGAGTAGAGATGATAGCCCCTTTTAGGGTCGGGTGCACCGTAGACTATTCGGCCTATCTGGGACCAGCACAGTGCTGCGGCACACATCGGACATGGCTCCACAGTGACATATATCGTGCAGCGGCTGAGGTACTTGCCTCCCATGGCCTCTGTGGCGGCTGTGGTCGCAATCATCTCGGCGTGGGCCGTGGCGTCATGGAGCATTTCCGTCATGTTATGTCCCAGCGCAATGACCCTTCCTCCCGACACTATCACAGCACCGACAGGCACTTCGTCCTTGTCGAAGGCAGTCTGCGCCTCCCGCAGCGCCTCCCGCATATATTTCTCGTCATCGATTTCCATGGCCTAAATGTACGAAAAAAGTGGTAACTTCGCATTGGTATGGACGCATCTGCAAACACATACATGTTCCCGACCTCGGTCAAGGAGTTGGAAGCGCTCGGCTGGGACTATGTTGACGTCATCTTTTTTACGGGCGACGCTTTCGTGGACCATCCTTCTTTCGGCACGGCATGCATCGCGCGCTGGCTTCAGAAACACGGCTACAGGGTGGCAGTTGTGCCGCAACCGAACTGGAGGGACGACCTCCGGGACTTCCGCAAGCTGGGCGCTCCCAGACTATACTTTGCCGTGAATTCCGGCGCCATGGACTCCATGGTCAACCACTATACGGCTTCGAAGCGTCTGCGCCATGACGATGCATATACCCCAGAAGGTAAGTCGGGTCAGCGCCCCGATTACGCCGTGACAGTCTATACGAAGATACTGAAGCAACTATATCCATCGGTGCCCATAGTTGTCGGTGGCGTGGAGGCTTCGCTCAGGAGGCTGACGCACTATGATTACTGGCAGGACAGGCTGATGCCTTCCATACTTGCGGAGAGCGGTGCGGACTGGTTGTGCTATGGTATGGGAGAAAGGACCATGCTGGAACTTACGCGTGCGATAGAAAACGGATGGAGCCGCCGTCAGATTGAGTCAATCAGGCAGATAGCCTTCTTTCGCAGCGGTACGCCAAAGCCGGTGGAGGGTACGCTGGTGCTGCATTCCTTCGAGGAGTGTCTGGACAGCAAAAAGGCCTTTGCGGAAAATTTCCATGAAATAGAGGCCCATGCGAACATGCTGGAGCCATCGATTATAGTCGAGCCTTGCGGTAAGGGTTATGTACAGGTAAATCCCACCCTCCCTCCGGCAGATGAGAAGGAGATGGATTCGTTCTGGGACCTGCCTTTCACCAAACTGCCTCATCCTCGCTACAAGGGCAGAAGAATACCTGCCTATGATATGATAAAGTTCTCCATAACCACCCACAGGGGATGTTTCGGAGGCTGTAATTTCTGCACCATCGCTGCGCATCAGGGCAAGTTCATACAGGAAAGAAGCGAGGAATCAATACTCAAGGAGGTGCGTGGACTGCTCTCCATCCCGGACTTCGCAGGCAATATCTCCGACCTCGGAGCACCCACTGCCAACATGTACGGAATGCATGGGAAAAAGCCCGAGCTTTGCGCGAAATGCAGGCGCAAGTCATGTCTCTTCCCGGCTCCGTGCCCGAACCTCGACCGCTCGCACGGCAGGCTGCTCGAGCTCTACAGCCGCGTCGATGCAGTCAAGGGCATACGCCACTCGTACATAGGTAGTGGCATACGCTACGACCTCTTTCTCGACGAAAAGGGCTATGTCGACGACAGCAGCAGACCATATTTCCGCGAACTTGTGCTGAAGCATACCTCCGGAAGACTGAAGGTCGCGCCCGAGCATACGCAGGATAACGTGCTTCAGTATATGGCCAAGCCTTCCTTCAGGCTGTTCGAGACCCTACGCAGGGAGTTTGACAGGATAAATGCCGAAGCCGGCACGAAGACAGGGTTGGTGCCTTATTTCATCTCGTCCCATCCGGGATGCACCCGCGAGGATATGAAGCGTCTGTCCCAACATCCTACCTTGAAGGGGATATGGATGGATCAGGTCCAGGACTTCACTCCTACGCCCATGACCACGTCGTCAGTCATGTTCTATACCGGTCTTGACCCTCGCACCATGAAGCCGGTCTTTGTGGAGCGCGACCCCCAGCGCAAGAAGGAACAGAAGGACTTTTTCTTTTTAGGCAGCAGCCACAGAAATAAGTATAACGGCCCGAGGAGGGAACCGCCGCTCAGACCGAAGAAGAAATAGCCTGCATTTAATCCCGTGGGAAACGCCTTTTCGCGATAGATCTCGCTCTTTTTCAACAATAATTTTT
>JABUTS010000087.1 GCA_021443565.1 Bacteroidales bacterium
ACGACCAGGAAGAATTTCAGCAGGAAGATAAGGTTCACGACCTATGTCGCCTACGGCACGAAGGACAAGGAGTTCAAGGGCCATGCGAAGGTCAACTACGCGATAAGCAACGAGCCTGAGCGCAGGCTGGAGTTCAATTTCAAGCAGGACAATGCCCTGCTGGGTGCGTCGTCGGACGATATCCTCACCGAAGGAAGCATGATGAAATCCATGCTCGCGAAAAACAACGGGTCGGGAGACAGGCGTAGCCTCGTGCGGAAATTCAGCGCGTCCTATCTCAACGAATGGTCACCTAACGTGCTACAGGCCTATTCGATAACGTCGAGGAAGATTTTCGCGAACGTGAACCTTCCAATGATGACGTCGGAGGGTGAGGCCGTGCCGGCGATAAACGACAACCAGATTCATGTCGGAACCCGCTTCTGCTGGAAGGAGGACGTGGCGCGCGGAGTGTTCTCAAACCAGCACCTTTACACCAAATATCCCGTGGTCATACTCGACCTCGGCGGCTCGTTCAAGACTCCGGGCAAGTGGTCATACCAGTATCTCAGACCCGAGCTCAGCGTCACCTGGAAGAAGATGACTCCCCCGCTCGGATATTCGAGGATGATGTTCAACACCGGCACCATCATAGGCCAGGTGCCATATCCCCTGCTCAAGCTGCACGAAGGCAATAGTTCGTACATCTACGAACGCTCAGCCTTCTCCTGCATGAACCACTACGAATTCGCTTCAGACACCTGGGCAAGTTTCTTCTTCGAGCACAACTTCGGCGGCTTCTTCCTCGGCAAGATTCCCCTCCTCAACAAGACCAAGATGCGCGAGGTATTTACCTTCAAGGCAACTTACGGCAGCCTCTCCGAGAAAAACGGCACAAAACCTCTTTTCATCATGCCCGAGGGCATGAGTTCGCTCGGCGGGGTACCATACGTCGAAACCGGCGTCGGCATTGCCAACATCCTGCGTTTCATTAGGGTGGACACCTTCTGGAGGCTGACCCACCGTCGCGAGGACATGCGCAATTTCGCTGTCAACGTCGGTTTCGAAGTAATGTTCTAAGCGCCTTTCCGGTGCATTATCTTGTAGACCACTGGCACGACGAGGAGGGTGAGGAAGGTCGAGAGCGCCATGCCTCCTATTATCACCCATCCCAGTCCGTTGCGGAGTTCCGCTCCTGAGCCTGAGGCGATTGCGACAGGTATCATACCTATTATGGTCGAAAGGGACGTCATCAGTATAGGGCGGGTTCTCATCTTCACGGAGCCGAGCAGCGCAGTGTCCATATCGTCGCCGGCCGCGCGCCTTTCATTGGCAAAGTCGACGAGAAGTATGGCGTTCTTGGCAACGAGTCCGACCAGCATCACAAGGCCGAGCATGGCATAAATGTTCATCGAAGTGCCCGAAAGCGCAAGCGCAAGTATGGCTCCGAGTATGGAGAAAGGAATCGAGAACATCACCACGAGAGGGTCGATCCAGTTGTTGTAGAGCACCACCATGGCGAGGTACATGAGTATGAGCGAAAGCAGCAGGGCGGCCCCCATCACGCTCATGGAGTCCATCATGGATTTCATGTCACCCGTGGTCTGGATAGTGCAGCCTGATTCGGCAGCCCTTTCGCTGACCTTCGAGAGGAATTCGGATGAAACCTGACCCGGAGATACTCCAGTAACGTTGGAACTGAGGGTGACCGAAGGGTTGCGGTTGTAGCGTTCGAGCCTGTTCGGACCCGTGCCGAGTTGAACCGTGGCGAACTGGTCGAGGGTAATGATGTTTCCCTGGGTGTTCATGAAGGAAATGGACGAGACGTCGTCTATGCTCCTGCGGAAGTCCCTGTCGGCGCGTATGTTGATATCGTACTCATGGTTGCCCTCGACATACTTCATCGAATTGTTGCCCTGGAAGGCAAGCTGGAGGGTAAGTCCCACGTTATCAAGCGAAAGGCCGAGGGCGCTCATCTTGTCGCGGTCAACCTTAACCTCGATTTCGGGCATACCCGTTCCCGAAGAGAGCTGCTGCTGCAGCGTTCCCGGGATGGCGCACATGGTCTTGAGTGCATGGTCGGCAAAGGCTGCTACCGAGTCGGCGTCGGCTCCGCTGATGATGTATTCGATGTCGGCGCTGTTGCCCGAGCCATGGAGCGAGGCTGCATAGATGCGGATTTTCGCGTTTACAAGATGGTCGGTAAGAGGTTTCTGCCAGACAGAAGCATAGTCGCTCGTGCTGAGAGAGCGCTCAGCAGGCGGCACGAGCTTGGCGACAATTTCCGCGAGGTAAGGAGCGTCCTGACCGTTGCCCCCGCTGGTGAAGCCTATCTTGGTGATGAGATTGGTGACCTCAGGTTTATCCATGAGCCAGTTTTCCGCCTTTGCCACAAGTTCCGACGCCTTCTCAATCGAGATGTCCTTTGGCATTTCCATCACGACGTTGAACTCGCTCTGGTCAACGTCCGGCATGAACTCGAAGCCTATGAAACCCATAGGGAAAAGGGCAAAGATCAGGACAGTGACGGCAATCACAATCAGCCCCAGCCACCTCTTGTGGCCGAGAGACCAGCTGAGCAGGCCTGAAATCCAGTCTCTGAAAGATACTATCACCCTCTCGAACCATGCGAGGAAGGCACCTGCCGCTGAACCGCTCCCAAGCGACTCTATCCTGCTGAAGCGGGAGGTAAGAAGCGGCACGAGGGTAAGGGCGGCAAGGAGGCTGAAAAGTATGGAGAAGACTATCACTCCGCAGAACTGCCTGAGAATGTCTGAGACGAGGGAGTTCGTGAGTGCAATCGGGAGGAATACTATCACGAGCACTATGGTCACCGTGACCACGGTAAGACCTATCTCCTTCATCGCGTCCAAGGTTGCCTGACGGGCGGTTTTCCCCATCTCAAGGTGCCTGTAGACGTTCTCTATCACAACAATCGCATCATCCACAAGCACACCTATCACAACGGACAATCCGAGCAGGGACATGAGGTTGAGCGTGAAGTCGAATATCTGCATGCCTATGAAGGATCCTATAAGGGATAGAGGCACTACAAACATGACTATCAGCGCGTTACGCACGTTGCCGAGGAAGAGGAGTATGACGAGGGCGACGAGTATGACGGCAAGAAGGAGGTCTATGAGCACTGATTTGATTGAGGCGCGGGTGAACTCCGAGGTGTCGCTGACAAAGTCGATTTTCAGTCCGTCGGCGCTGTATTCGTTCTCGAGCTGCGCCACCGTTTCGTGGACAGCGTCGCTGAGGTCTATGGCGTTTGCATCGGATTGTTTGTAGATATTGAGCAGGACTGCGTCGCGTCCGTCAACGCGGGCAATCTTCGTGATGTCCTTGGGCTGTTCGAGGACTTCGGCGATGTCGCAGAGTCGTATCTGGGTGCCCGTGGGAAGGGTCATGAGCACGAGATTGCGTATCATGTCCAGGTCGGTCAGCTTGCCGGAAAGGCGTATGGCCGTGTGGGTTGAGCCGTTCCTGAGGCTGCCTGTCGGGAAGTCGAGGTTGGCAGCGCGGAGCACACCGAGCACCTGCACCGGGGCAAGGCCGAGGGAGCGCATCTTTTCCATGTCGAGATTGATCTGGACTTCCCTTTCCTTCTCGCCTATCGTGGTCACGCGGGCCATTCCCGGGATTCTGAGCAGGTCCGGAAGCACCCTGTCCCTTATAAGGTCGCCGAGGGCCATGGGTTCCAACTGCGAAGTTGCCGACAGGGTGAT
>JABUTS010000056.1 GCA_021443565.1 Bacteroidales bacterium
AAGTTCCTGAATGGATTTTCCGGTATCTTTCATGCATTCCAGCAGTTTCAGAGCGGTCACAAGTCCGTCTCCACCACCATGATCTACCTTCACGTGGCGAAGGTGGAGAAGGGAAAGGGCGTTTACCTCATAGACACCATCTTCTCATGAGCCGCACCGCCTTCGATGTGGGGCAGATCATCCGCGACTACGGGGAGGAGTTCTTCGCCGGCCATCAGTGCGTGACTCAGGTGAGGAAGTCCTTTGGCGCAATGGCCGCCTGCCGCACAAAACGGCTCGGTGGCCATGTGGAGCAGTGCGTGGACTGCGGCGAGATCCATGTGAGCTACAACAGCTGCCGTGACCGCCACTGTCCCAAGTGCCAGCACAAGGACCGCGAGGTATGGATCAGGATGCGGAAGGATGAGGTGATACCGGGGGTGAAGTACTTCCACGTGGTGTTCACCATCCCGGATGCGCTGCATCCCATCGCCATGGCCAACATGGAGCTGTTCTTTGGCTGCATGTTCCGCTCCGTCCGGGATACACTGGACAAGTTCTTCGAGACCCAGGGACTACAGGGAGGCATGACATGCCTCCTCCACACGTGGGGCTCGAACCTTTTCTACCATCCCCATATCCACTGCATCGTCACAGGCGGCGGCATTGACGCCGACGGTGTCTGGCACCGCCTCAATGGCTGCAAGGGCGCCCGGGACTTTCTCTTCCCCGTGCATGCCCTGAGCAGGGTGTTCCGGGCCAAGATGCTCGCCTCCCTTACAAGGACGCTGAAGAAGGAGGAGCTTGACCCCATCCCGCAGGACGTGAGAAAGGCGTGCATGAAAAATGACTGGGTGGTCTACAGCCGCCCACCTGCCAAAGGAGTGGACCAGGTTCTCGAGTATGTCGGACGCTACGCCTACCGTGCGGCCATCAGCAACTCGCGCATCAAGTATGTCTCCCCCGACGGGATGGTGACATACGAATACAAGGACTACCGCAGTGGAGGCAGGCACAAGCTTATGCGCGTGAAAGCCGTGGAGTTCCTGCACCTCTTCTCGCTTCACATCCTACCCAGTGGATTCGTGCGTATCCGCCAGTATGGGGTGATGGCACCGTCAAACCGGTGGAAACTCTCGCAGATCATAGTTCGGGCTGGCGGCTGGTCTCTGCCCTCTCACAGGAAGAAGATAAGCTATCAGAGGATATGCGAGGAGAAGGGATGGGTAATCGGACGCTGTCCGCGGTGCGGAGGCTTCATGCGGGTGACCGAGGTGATCAAGCCGGAGCGTTCTCCGCCACCTCAGGACTCCTGCCCTGACACCTTAGCCTCATAACCCTGACTATCCCTGTCCGCAAGAACCATTTTTATGGCGGACGGCATGCGCTGTGCCCATACGTGACAAAAATCAGCGTGTCAAAGAACTCTTTCGGCCAGTTCCCCGGCCAGTTTATGTCATGCGCGGCAATCAAAACCCCAAGCCGCAGCGGTAAACGTCCCACAATCCGCGCACGTTCCTTAAGCCCTGATTTTTCAGGGCTTAAAAATTTCAAAAAAATAAGGTCTGCTTGATTTTTAACAATTGGGCTGCCATTGGTCGGGCATCAGTGCCCGTATGGCCGACTCATCAAGTGGTTTCTTGATGCTCTCAATTAGAGCGGTCAGGTATTTGAGGGGAGGCTTCTTGTTCTGCCTGCAGCTCTGGACCAGCGAGTGCATGAACGCCGCCCTGCCCGCCTCGCTCTCGCTGCCTATGTTCTGGCATGCCTTGAGGTCGAGCTTTATGGGCTTGAACGCTCTCTCTATGGCATTCGACGATATCTCGGCTTTCCCGTTCGTGATGAACTTCCTCAGCTGCTTCTCGCCGTTGAGCATGTAGTTGACGGCCTTCCTCATCAGGTCGTAGGACATCAGCTTGCACTGCCCTGCGTATTCCCTCACCTTATTGAAGATGCGGTTGACCACCGGCAGGGAGTGCTCCTTCCTCTTGATGGCCCGCTCCCTCGCGGAGAGATTCTTGAAGATCCCCTCAAAGGCGAACAGGGTGGCTATGTCGCCTATGAGCTCAAGGCACTCCCTGCGCGCGACGGCCATTCCGTCAACAAGGCACCTGCGGGCATGGACCCAGCACAGGGTGTGGTCCACCTCTGGTATCCCGTTGCCATCGAAGATCTTGTACGCGCCATACGCGTCGCTGGTGAACGTGCCCTTGAAGGAGTCCAGGAGCTCCATCAGCACATCCCTGGAACGGCTCCCGTGCTCATAGACATAGAGGACCATGTTGTTCGCCGGATTGAGAAGCCCCCACAGGTAGCACTTCTTGTACCTCACCTCATTCGTCCCGGGATCCGTGACCCTGACCAGCTCGCAGGTCTCGTCGATGATCAGGTAGTCGCAGTCAAGCACCAGGCGCTTGTAGGCCTCCCTGAGGCTGTCCACGAGGACGCCCTCGACATTGGAGAAGTACCTCCCGAGGGTGGATTTCGGGACGTCCAGGCCCATGTCATGGAACTTGAGCCTGACGCGGTTCTTCGGGCTGAAGTAGGCGTATTTCTCCCCGAGCATGTAGGACGTCAGGCCGGCATCGTAGGGGCAGCCCTGTACGGGGTTCATGCGCCTCTCCGGGGGCAGCGTGTTGCTGATGGTGCCCGTGCTGTCCTCGTAGCTGGCCGTCTCGTAGATGTGCCTTATGACGCGGGCCGGGAAGTACTCGAGGTACTCATAATAGTGTATCTCCGTCTCCCCGTTCCTCTTCTTGAACCTTGCCCCCTCAGGCAGGGTGAAGTAATCACCCAGCTTGTGCACGACAGTCTCAAGGCATCCGTTCTCCTCTGTCTCCATGGGCCTGGTCTTCCTGCCCGCCCTCTTTGGCTTTGCGGGCTCACTCTCCGGCGCCTGGTCCTCCTGGGCTCCGGCCTGGTCCCCCTGGGTGTCGGCCAGGGACTCCTGGGTACCGTCGAAGAGGTCCTTCTCGTCCGCGCGCTTGTCACTCTCCGTCTCCCTGTTGTTCAGCAGCCTGCCCTGCTCGCTGGAGCGGGCGAAGCGCCTGGACCTGGCATGGCCCGCGCTGGCCTCAGAGTTCGCGACCCGGCTGAGGAGGGAGTCGATGGTCCTGCTCTGGTCCAGGATCGTCTCCAGGCAGGTCTCCCTGTCGAGCGGCAGCATGCTCCTGACCTCCGAGAGCCTGTCCTCGAGCAGGGATGCTCTCCTCTGCTCCTCCTCAGCCTTCGTCCTCCATGTCTCAGACTCCCGCTTGCTGTCCTCGGCCCTCAGGCGGTACTCCTCTGCTTTCTTCTCGGCCTCCTCGGCCCTCAGGCGGTACTCCCGGATCTCCTGCTCATGGCTCTTCCCGGACTCGGCGAGCTCCACGGCCAGGGCCCTGAGCTGTTCCCTGAGGCCGGATGTCTCAGTCTCCCTGCCAGCCTTCTCCGCTCTCAGGGCGGCGTTCTCGGCCCTCAGAGTGGCGCACTCCTCCTGCACATGGTTGAGTGCAGCCAGCAGAACCTCGCTTCTTCCGTTGTCCTTTCTCATACTACGAATTTACGCCAAATATTCGAGATTACCAACGGAAATAAGCATTTATTTATTTGGTACACAAATAAATAAATCATTTTTTCTGAGTATCCAGACTGGATTCTGAGAGCCTGATATCGGTGCGTACGAGGCCCTCTGAGAGGCAAACGAGATCGCTGTAGGGTATCCTCAGTCTCCCGG
>JABUTS010000108.1 GCA_021443565.1 Bacteroidales bacterium
AACTATGACCTGCCCTGGAATCCCATGAAGATTGAGCAGCGCTGCGGTCGTGCAGACCGTATCGGTCAGCAGCGTGATGTCCATATCTTCAACTTCATCGTCACCGACACAGTGGAATGCCGTGTGCGTGAGGTGTTAGAGGAGAAGCTCTCTGTCATCTTCAAAGAGATGGGCGTGGACAAGTATTCCGACGTCCTCGACAGCGAGGTCGCCGAGTGCGACTTTACCGAAGTGTTTATGCGGGCCATCAGCAATCCGCGCAAGGTGGAAGAAAGCCTGTACCCGGTGGAATCGGAAATGAAGCAGCAGCTGGCAAACAGCAAAAAATACAAAGACGTTATCCGGGAAGAAAAGGACCTTCAGGAGTTGGTCGGCACCGAGTCAAACTTCGACGTCGATGTGGCCCTGCGGACCATGATGACCTATTATGAATGCTGGCAGGGTCATGACCCGCGCCTGATCGACCGCATCAGCATTGGCGACGAGGAGATCACCCGGCACCTGAAAGCCGAGCTTGTGCAGGACCGCGTGTCGCCGATGCTCAGTGTCGGTATCGCAAACTTCCCGAATGAAGCCGGATACTTCATGCTCTGGGAGCTGTCGATTTCCGATGACGAGAACGACAAACGCATTCTCCCGATTTTCGTAAACGAGCAGATGGTGCTCCGGCCTATGGCAGGCCCGCGCATTATGGATGTGTTCCTCGATAGCGGCAGCCGGTTGACCATCGGCAGCACCGCCAATATCGACGCACAGGCGTATGAAGCGCTGGAGCAGCTGTGCAAGGAGTATGCCTTCGATACCTTTATGGAGCTGAAGGACAAGCATCTGCTGCGCAATCAGGAAAGCTATAACAAATACATATACGCCCTGCAGCTTCGCACCGAGGCCGCAGAGCACATCGGCATCGAGAACATCCGCCGCGGACGACTTGTCAAGCTGCAAAAAGAAAAGGCAGCCATTGAAGCTGCCTACAAGAAAGGCGCGAATGTCTATCCGGATTTCCGCTTGATGCTGATGGTCAGATTGGAGGCATAACCCATGTTCGGAGACTATGTGCTGGAGAAAACATCCGCAGCATATGACAACAAAATATTGCTGTTAGATGACGAGGGGCTTGATGCGGCCACAGGCTACAGTGCAGCCTTTGCAGCACAGGGCTTCGAGGTGGTGCGCTATAAAGACGACCTGAGCTTCCGCATCGAGTACGAAGACAAACTAAAAGCCTCCGGCGGCAAGATCGTCGTGATGGCAGATTCCGGAAGCTATATCCCTTATGATGTTCACAGGCGCCTGCGAGGTTACGCCATATCTATGGGGAAGCTATTCCCAAAGCTGAATGAGGACTACCTACGGGAGCACCCAGAGCTGGATATGGAGCTTTTGACCCAGGCCTACAAGGAAAACTTTGACGACCTCCGTGAGCGGCATAAGACCGAGGAGTTTATAAAGGCAAAGGTCTATGGACGAGATAATGTATTGCGCTATGTGCATCGGCTGAAGGAACATATCCTGCAGCTTGCCGCCGACGCAAAAACCTACAAGGACTGGTTTGCTATATCCGAGGAAAAGGCAAAAATCGACGTCCTGTCTACGCAGCACCATCTGAGGGTAGTCACCGCAGAGACTAACAGAGCATTCCGTGACTGGGTCCTTGGAAATTTTGGAAAGCTTTCTACCGAGCTGAGCAATTCTACACCGGTGCTGGTCAGCCGGGCGATGGAGTACATGCACAGTCACAGCGAAAAGTTTGTAGTCATCGTGATGGACGGCATGTCTCAATTTGACTGGCAGATTATCTCCCGCTCCTTTGCCGGAATCCCGTATGAGAAGACCAATATCATGGCGATGATCCCCAGTACGACATCTGTATCCCGTCAATGCCTGCTGGCCGATAAGTATCCCAGCCAGCTCATGGAGCCCTGGAAGCAGAGCAAGGAAAAAGCTGAGTTCATTGCCTGCGCCAAGGATATGGGCTTTTCTGACAGCCAAATTGGCTACGAGCGCGGCTATGAGGCAACATTCGGTTCCTTTGTCCGGTGCGGAGCAGTAATCATCAATGACGTCGATGATATGGTGCACGCCCAGCAGCAGGGCCGTCTCGGGATGTATAACGACATTGGCGTCATGGCCGATGAAGGTAAGCTGGCCCGTATGGTTAAACGATTTGTAGCTGAGGGCTTTGATGTGTACATCACCGCTGACCACGGGAATACCCCATGCACAGGACTCGGAAAGCTCGTGGGTACCGGCCTCGAGGTCGAAACAAAGAGCCGTCGCATGCTGGTCCTCCAGGACTTTGCAAACAAAGCCGCACTCCTTGATAAGTACGGCTTGATAGAGTATCCTAAATACTATTTAAAGAAAGACTTCGATTGCCTCATCTGCGAGGTCGGCGATTCCTTTGACGCCAAGGGTGAGCAGGTCATGACCCATGGCGGCATTTCAATCGATGAGGTAGTTGTTCCATTTATAAAGATTAAGGCGGGAAAACATCATGGCTAAAATGGTGGGCTACGCATGTAGCTTGAAACTGAGCTGGTTAAACAAAGCATATCAATTATCAGTACAGGGTCTGGATGAAACTTCTTGTAAAGAGCAACTGAATGAGTTTCTTGCCTTTGAAATCGATAGCCCAACAAGACTCCGCAAGACCCGTGAAATACTGATGAATGTATGGTGGCGCGAGACACAGGAAAACAAACAGTTCTTAGCCTTGGCAAAGTCACTCATGGATAAACACCCGGATTATGCCCCGGCGATCCACCTTTGCATGATATACCTGAGCTACCCTGTAGTAGTTGATATTTGCCGCATCATGGGTAAGACCTTTGAGTTTCAGGACGAGATTGCAAATGCCAGCCTGAAGAGCAAACTGTTTGATGCCTGGGGCGAACGTGGCGCATTAGACACCACAGCAAGGCGCGTAACTCTGACATTGAAGGAACTGGGGCTACTTGAGGCGCCGTCGCGGTTTAGATATAAGCTTCTACCGATGGACGTTGCAAATGCCGAAGTCGTCGACTTCGTATTGTCTGTTGCAATGCACCTCGACGGCAATAGCTACTACACCTTATCAGAACTCAGAACTTTCCCAGTGCTCTTTCCATTTAGGCTTCAGATCAGCAAAGAGCAACTAATGATGGACGAGCGGTTTATAACCAGCAATCTGGGCGGGGAGCTGTCCGTGGCATTGAAATAACATTTGGAATGAACTTCATGTATTGAGGGATGCGTTTAATGGTGACTCTGTATATGTTAGGCAACGGCTTTGATATTGCGCACGGCATACATACTTCATACGCTGAATTCAGAAAGTTCCTGGAAGTAAACCATGAGGACTTTCTGGCGCGTTTCGAGGCGATATACAATATTCTTCCTTTAGATGATACCGAACCTTGGTATTCGGAAGAAGCTCAAAAGAAGTGGGAAGAGAGGGTCATTAGTAGTCTATGGAGATCGTTTGAAGAAGATATCGGGCATCCCAACGAAAGCGAAATGTATGATTGGGCTGACTCTCTGGCAGATACGATGCCAGATATCGGAATAATAGATACCATGGATGCCTACTGGAAAAATGAATATGGTTTCTCGGAGAAATTACAAGAATACGTTCTTGAATGGCT
>JABUTS010000005.1 GCA_021443565.1 Bacteroidales bacterium
CGGGGAGATGGGCGGAAAGCCTGTCGTGACTGTTCTGGCTCTGACCAAGCCGGCGGTTGTGAGCGAGCTTGAGCCTCTGAGCGATGCCCTGCTCCTGTCCTTCGGAGTCCAGTATCAGGCGGTGATGGAACTTATATGTGGAAACAGCGAACCTTCCGCCCTTCTGCCTATGCAGATGCCGGCTTCAATGAAGACCGTGGAGGAGCAGTACGAGGACGTGCCGTTCGACATGGAGCCATACAGGGATTCCGAGGGGAACATATATGACTTTGCTTTTGGATTGAATTTCAGCGGTGTCATCAAGGATGCCAGAACAGACAAATACTCAAGACGATGAAAATGAATTTAAGCCTCATTTACAGCATAACAGCCTTTTCGCTTCTGTCCCTTTCCTGTGAAGAGCCTCTTCAGCCCCAGCCTGAAGACCCGTCGGTTCCGTCTATCGATGAGGTGGGCGACCTGCTTGCCTCCCCGGTATCAGTGACGCAGACGGAAGCGACGGTTTCGTGGAAGGAACTGTTCGGAGCCGCTGCCGTGAACCTTTCATGCACCGAAAAGGGCAAATCCTCCCCGACTGTCCGCGAAGACGATTTCAAGGGTACCTCATATACTTTTGGAGGCCTTACGCCGGGCAGGGAATACACGATAAGCATCACGCCGGTGGATGCGGACGGTAAGGCGGGACAGGCGGAGACCATTTCCGTTGCCACCCGTTCGACCATGAACGTAAGCAAGGCTCTCGGCATATACCAGATTGATGCGATGACCAAGGTTTCAGAGAAGGGCATATTCCAGAAATACGACTGTGACACACTTGCGATGGCGCGCGGTGAGATTTCGTCCATACAGGTTGGGCTTGAAGCCCTTGAGGAGCTTTCGGGAATGACCGTCACCGTGGGGACCTTCTCCGACGGCAAGGGAAATACCCTTCCCCCGCCAATAACAGGCTGGGTCGAATATGTCCCTTCATCGGTCAATCCCGTCTCAATCGGCTACCTTAACGAAAACACCTTTGCTGACCCCATCATACCATCGGACAAGCCTTTCTCGCTTCAGAAGGGCGCCCACAAACTGTTCTGGATGGATGTCGAGGCTCCAGAAAGCGCTGTTCCGGGACTTTACACCGCAAAACTTTCCTTCAGCGGCAATTCTGCTTCCGCTGCCTTGAAGCAGGAACTTGAGGTTTCCTGCGAGGTTTATCCGGTGGTGGTTGAAGAGTCCGACCTCAAGGTGACAAACTGGATTTTCGACTGGTTCTTCGCGCAGATGAACAACGGCGTGAAGCCCGAATATGGGGACCCCGTTTATTTCGAGATGCGCAACATCCTCGCCGAGACCTGCCGCAGGATAGGCCAGAACACCTATCTGCTCACAGCACAGCTTTGGCCGAGCGGCATCACCGACGACGGCACCTTCACCTTCAGTTTCGAGAAGTTTGACGAGGAAGTCGAGTTCTTCATGAAGAAGGGTGGCCTGCGCTTCATCGAAGGCAGCCACCTGTGCCAGGTAATAGAGGACTGGGGAAGCACCTATGTGCCGATATACAACTACATCGCCGACGGAAAGGGCGGATGGACATGGCTGGACAGGAGACTGATATATGAGCACTGGGACCAGTACGGAGGCTATGTAGAAAGCTATCTGGAGGACTATTTCACAGCCCTGCAGGCCCATCTGAAGGAGAAGGGATGGATAGATATATTCGCCCTGCACATAGGTGACGAGCCCGCTGCATCCAATGCCGAGTCATGGAGGAGATATGCTTCGATAGCAAAGAAATACGCTCCGGAGATAAAGCTGATGGATGCCGTTGACAACGGTTCCACCCGCATAATAGGCGACCTGTGCGACATAATGTGCCCCAAGCTTGATGTCTATGACAACGAGTCGGCATATTACGAGCAGAGGCACAGGGAGGGTAAGAAAGACTGGATATACACCTGCGTCCTGCCTCAGGGCGAATATGCCAACCGTTTCCTCTGCCAGCCTCTGCTCAAGACCCGATACCTCCATTGGGAGAACTACCGCACCCGCACTGACGGCTTCCTCCATTGGGGCCTGATGTACTGGCCGGACGACTTTTACAAGGATATCTACAGGGATGCGGCCGTGGGCGGTCTCTGCGGAGGCGACTCATATCTCATATACCCTGGCTACCACACCCTTTACATCTCCACAAGGGCCTGCGCCGAGAGAGAGGGCATCAACGACTACGCCCTGCTCAAGATGGCTGAAAGGCGAGACCCGGCCAAGGCCGATAGCTGGGTGGCCCAGGTCAACCCCGACTTCAAGACCTTCAACCTCTCCGCCAAGGATTTCCGCCGCATACGCCGCGAGATGCTCGAGTATCTTTCCAAATAGTCCTTCCATTCTTCGATCATGCACATTAAATCCGCATTCTTAGCCTCCTTCGCCCTTATCCTCGCAGCCTGCTCGCCGAGGGCGGTAAATGCAACGGACACTACCGCTTGCGTCAACTCCCATCAGTCAGAGAAGAATCCGAATTCATTCAGGCTGGTTTCCTACAATGTCGGCGCGTTCGGCAAATACGCGAACAGCAGCGAGAAACTCATTGCCGACATGATGGCCGAATTCAAGACTGATGCGATGATTCTCAACGAGGTGGACTATTACAACAACAGGCACAATACCGACCAGGTGGCAAATCTTGCGGCCTTCCTCGGGTGGGATTACATGTATGCCAAGGCGATGGACTGGAATGGCGGACAATATGGAAATGCTGCAGCCTGGTCAAAGGACTTGAAACTTGTGGACAAGTTCGTCATAGCCCTTCCTAAACATACCGGTTCAGAGGACCGCTCGTGCGCAGTTGTCGAGTTTGAGGATTTTGTCCTTGCAGGAACTCATCTTGAGGTCAGCTCGGAGGAGGACAGACTTGCCGGCGTGGAAATCATAACGAACGAGCTCAAGGCCAGATATGGGAAGGGAAACAAGCCTGTGTTTCTTTGCGGAGACATGAACTCCGAGCCTTCGAGCGCCGTAATCAAGGCATATCTTGAAAACTGGAAGCAGTTGACGCCAAACCAGAATACCATACCTTCAACCGGCCCCAACAAGTGCATTGACTTCTTTTTCGGGCTGAAGGACGTTGGCAGTTATGAGGTGCTGTCCGCCGGAGTACCTTCAGGAATAAATCGCCGGGACTTGAGGGACGCCTCCGATCACCTTCCGGTTTTCGTGGATGTAGTCATAAAATAAATTCTCCCGTTCTGCGAATGCATCGTTCACAGTCCATATATCAGGACTCTGTACCCTAAAGTCAACCTGATTACCCTGGAGAATTACAGCCGTACGATGGGGTTTTAATGGTTCCCGGCGATAATTTTCATTTCCTCGTTTACATCTGACCCTGCAGTCGTGAGCATGCTTCCCATAATTGCGGCATTTATGCCGGCATGGAGGGCCTTCTCAAAAAAGGAAAGGCTCAAGGACGAACGGCC
>JABUTS010000131.1 GCA_021443565.1 Bacteroidales bacterium
ATTAGCTGAATGCACTATATACCTTGCTAATTCGCCAAAGAGCAACTCTGCCTATATGGCTATAAACGAGGCGCTTGGTGTCGCAAAGACTACCCAGACAGCATCAGTTCCACTCTACCTCCGGAATGCTCCGACCAAACTGATGGAGGATCTCGGCTACTCGGACGGTTACAAATATGCCCACGATTACCCGGGCCATTTCGTGGATCTTGAATTCATGCCGGAGGAACTTCGCGGAAAAAACTTCTACCAGCCGGCCGACAATCCAGCCGAGGAAAAGGCTCTTGCCAGACTGGGCGTGCTGTGGCCCAAGTATTATGGGAAATGATTCTCTGCCGAACTGCAGCATCCGATGGAAGGTGCTGACTGACAGAGATTTAGAATGGGTAACCCACACCGAAGTGGATGGCGTAGCCCTTGCGTTTGAACCATCTTGACGGACCTGCCCACTTGTTTTCGGCAGAAGGGTCGTGGACTTTCATGCCCATGTCGAGACGCAGTAGCAGGAAATTGAGGTCAAGTCTGAGGCCCAGTCCCCAGTCGGCGGCGAAACTCCGGCCGAGATTCCTGAACGAGAAGGCTGTAGGATGTTCAGAATCTGTGGAAGTCTCCTTCAAGGTCCATACGTTGCCTATATCCGTGAAAAGTGCGCCCTCAAGCATCCAGAACAAAGGGAAACGATATTCCAGATTGCCTTCCAGCTTCATGTCACCTGTCTGGTTAGGAATGACGAAGGTTTCATCCTTTACTTCACATCCGGGACCTACAGTCCTTGATTGCCAGCCTCTTAAGCTGTTGGCTCCGCCTGCATAGAACTGCTTCTCGAAAGGCAGGGATGTGGAGTGGTTGTATGCATAGCCGGTGCCCGCGACAATGCGAGTCGCAAACGACTGCTCGTCTCCCGGACCGAAGGTCCATGTGCTTCCAAGCGTGACTTCAGCCCTCACATACTGGGCATATTTCGTGTTCCATATTGTGGGAATCCCGTCCGTCCTTTTCATCAGAGGGTCGAAGAGACTGAGCAGGTTGCCGGAAAGGTCCGTTGAGAGCTGGGCATATCTCCGGTTCATGCCCGCACTCCGGCTGGTCCAGTAGAAAGTTCCGCCTATTCCCATGTCGAAATGGTCCTCGTAGGCGTTTTTCATGAACGGGTCGTTGCTGAGGGCGGCGTAGAAGTCCTCATCAAGGTCGAAAAGCTTGACTATGCTGAGCTTGAAAGGATATATCTGGTAGCGGAACAGGTTGTTGAGTGAGGTGCCCGTATAGCCGTATGAGCCCGAAATGATGGTTCTGTCGTATTCGGGGCGGAGCTGGGAGTTGTGCGACACGTTGATTTCCGTGCGCGGAAGCATGCCCTTGAACAGCCTGTCGGGAAGGAGCAGGAAGCGCGGGAAACTGAGTCCCATGGATGTCGCGTACTCGCTTGAGCTGACGTCTTCCTTGGCCTTGAACTGGAAATTGCCCATGAAGGAGAGGTTCAGCCACTCGCCTCCCCTGAAGATATTTCTGTTGAAATAGCTGATCTGAGGCGAAATGCCGAAGAGGCCCGTGGAGTTGACAGAAAATTCGCCGCTGAGCTTGAAGCCCTGGACCTTCGCGGGAGTGAGGTTGATCGTGCAGTTTACCGAATCCTTGCCACCGACTTCGGTTTCCACGTTCACGCTGCTGAATACGTTGAGTGATGACAAGCGGCCGTATGTGGTATTGACCGTGTTTTCGCTGTAGACATCGCCCGGGAATATGGTATTCAGCCTCCTGAGTACGTTTTCCCTTATGTTCAGGGAGCCGGGATATATCATATCCACCTTTCCGAAGTGGTAGACTGCAAGCCTGTCCTCGGTGGACGCCACCTCGTTCCTGGAATGGCCGAGTATGGTCATCTTCAGCCTTGCGCTATCCCTGTTTCCAAGAGTATCAGCTTCAAAAACAAAATTGTTCTTGGAGAAATCATAGAAGCCCATGTTTCTCATTACAGATGCAGAGCGAACGGTTTCAGCCTCGAGACCCGCTTCCGAGAGTATCTGTCCCTCCTTGATCGAGAAAGCTGCCGAATCCCGGGCATAGGCCGCAGCGAAATCCCCTTCGGGAATAATTTTCTCCACTGAACTCAACGGGTAGGTCTTGCCCGGGGTGATGATGTAGCGGACGGTGACGTTTCTTTTCTTGACGTCGACCCTGCTGTCTATGCTGCTGCCGTAGTATCCGAGGTATGTGAGGTGGTTGTCTATGTTGTCTATGGACTTGTCTATGAGTTCTGGATCATACACGACGGGCGCGACGCCGAGTTTGCGCATGGTCTTGTCCCACAGGCGCCCCTTGCCGTTCTGCCAGTTCCAGACGCTGAGGAAAGGGTTCCAGTTGAATATGAAGTAGCTGTTGGGCTGCTGTTTTATGTAGTTCTGGACATCCTTGGGGTTCAGGCCGCTTTCCTTGTCGGTAAATTCAATCACGTTTCTTGCCAGTCTGTATTCCCCGTCGGAGAGCATGCGCGTAGTGCTGCAGCCGCATAGTGCAGCCGCTGCAAGCAGCAGGACGGGAATAAGCCTTGTTGAACGTGACATGACCATTGTTTATAATCATGCAAAAATAACATTTTCCCCTCTCGCATGCAACGATTTGAGTATGAATGAGTATTTTTGCGGAAAGCAAAGAATTGCAAGAGATATGGAACTTTCAAAGAATGAAATCAAAAGGGTGAAGTCGCTGTCTGTCAAGAAGTTCAGGGATGAGGCCGGTTTGTTTGCCGTCGAAGGTGAAAAGCTTGTGGCAGAGGCTCTTGCCTCCTCCTTTGATGTTGTCGACGTCTACAGGACAGAAGAAATAGGTCTTGAAGCCATGTCACGCATCTCTGCGCTTTCCTCGCCTTCTCCCGCCCTTGCTGTAGTGAGAATGAAGAAGGGGCTCAGGCTTGATGACGCTGCCAGTGCCGGAATTGTCAGGGAGAACGGTCTCTATCTGGGCCTGGATGTAATCCGTGACCCGGGTAACCTGGGAACCATAATCAGGATTTCAGAGTGGTTCGGAGTAAAGTCCGTCCTTGCTGCTCACGGAACCGTGGACCTTTATAATCCCAAGGTCCTTCAGGCCACCATGGGTGCGGTTTTCAGAGTGGATTTTCACTATGTAAACCTCTTGGAAGCAGCAAGTTCCATAAGGTCACTCGGAGGAAAGGTTTATGGTACTTTCCTGAATGGTGACAACATATATTCAAGGGAACTTTCCAACGGCGCCGACTCCCCTGTGATGGTTGTCACCGGCAATGAGTCAGAGGGCATTTCCGATGCTCTAGGCCGCATTGTGACCGACAGGTTGCATATCCCTCCATTCCCTCCCGACGACCCGGGCTCGGAAAGTCTCAATGCCGCCGTGGCAACTGCCGTCACACTGGCTGAATTCAGAAGAAGATTGAGTTAACT
>JABUTS010000017.1 GCA_021443565.1 Bacteroidales bacterium
CTGTTCGACGTCGCACACGGAGCGGGCCTTGCAGCGATATGGCCGGCATGGGCAAGATATGTGATGCATGAAGACCTTTCACGTTTCGTGTCTTTCGCTGTGAACGTTATGGGATGCACACACGAGGGAGACATGGAGCAGACTGCCCTGCGCGGAATCGAGGCGATGGAAGCCGCCTACAGGCGCTGGAAGATGCCTACCTGCGCGTCAGAACTTATCGGAAGGACCTTCACCGACGAAGAGATAGACATCATGGCCGGCAAGTGCACACGTGGTGACACCTTCCGCCTCGGCTGCTTCAAGAAACTCGGCAAGGCAGACGTCGCAAGCATCTTCAGACTCGCAAACAGATAATCCCCACTACGCTGCCGACAGTCACTATCCTAAAGCCTTCCGCTTCGCTCCATCCCTCCCGCTGCGCTACGCTTGCGGGCCCCTCCCTCTAACGTATCCGAGGGTGGATACGGGCTTAGGATGGTGACTGCCGACAGGCAAGGGCAATAAAGGCTGACCTGACGGCCAGCCTCGTTTTTTATTTGCCTTTTTCGACTTTGTCTATGGCGTCCTCCTGTCCGAGCAGGTTAAGGGAATTGAACTTATCCGTATTTGGCAGTTCCATCTGGAAGAAATCCGTGCGATCCATTGCCATGCTGCCATGAGACATGGTAAGTCCGAGCACATGGCCGCCCTTGCTCTTGTCGGATGACAGGAAGTGGAGATGCCAGCCCACTGCATTCACACCCGTAACGTAAGGAGGGCAGTAAAGAGCGATGAGAGTACCTTCAAGATTCTTGTAATCGTATACGTATTGGCAGGTTTCCGTAACTTTATCCAGTGGAAGATACGGCTCTTCCTGCTTGCTGATGGCGCGAACCTTCATATCGGGGAACGAGCCCTCCATCCTCATCACATAGAAGGTGTTCGCCCCGTTCTTCTGAACGATTTTGTCAAGTTCCGCCTTCAAGGCCTCCATATCGAGAGTGGTGGTGAAGTTGGCGGTGATGTCAGGTTCAAACCATGTGGTGGAGGCAAAAGGTACTGGAGTGTCGCGGCCCTGAAGTTCCACAGTGCCGTCATAGGATGCCTTGTAACACAATCCGTCAAGGACTATCATCTCTCCGTCAGCGCCATCGAAGGTGCCAAGCCCTATATTGCCGTGGGCAAGGACGTCTCCGACTGTGCTGACGCCGTAATAGTATCCGGCAACGAGAGCCTGGAGCGTGGATACCTGATATACGCACTCCATGTTTATCGCAATCCTCGTATCCGGAGGGTTGCAGGAGGTAAACAGGGTGGTAACAAGAACCGGAAGCAGCAAAAAGCGGGATTTCATCGGCCTATTCTTCATGAACTGAGAATGGAATCTGAGGTACTACGAGGAGGGAGCGGTCGAAGTACCTGATGCCCACCTCGGTAAGGTACTCCTTGAATGCATATACATACTCAAGGGTATCGAAAGACTGTGCGATTGCCACGCAGAAGAGGTCCTCGGTGCAGTTCACTTCCATGAGAATATCGAAGAACGAGCTCTCCACGACTGCCCTGACATGCTCCACGTGAGAGGATATGTCTCCGAGCTTGCTCTGGCCAGCGTATGAAACGGCTGCAGTCACAGCACCCTTGAAGAAGGTCTTCACATTGAATTCCGCCATCATCCTTCTTGCAGGAGCAGGAAGGGTCTGGAGCAGGCCGCCGGTGTATTCAAGGAACTTCGCGCTTACAGCCATGGACTCAGGAGTAGCCTGCTCGCGGAGTTCGCGTTTCAGGGATGAATGAAATTCGTTCTCGCTGAGTTTCTTCCTTTGTTCAGAGAACGGGAGCACTGCCATGGTGAAGGCGCAGATTGACGAGAGGGAAGAATTGATGAAAGGCTTGGTGTCCATGATCACTCCGATCTTGATCTCCGAACCGCTGTCGTAGCAGTTCGGATGAACCTTGTGGATAGCCTCTGCAAGAGCGGATGCGAGGAAGGTGTTCGGAGTGCCGCCTACCCTCTTGCAATATCCCATGAGGTCGTTTACCGGGATTTCCATGCAGTATGCGAAAGTCCTCTTCCTGGCGTCCGGGGTGACAGGGGGCATAAAACATGAAGTCATGTTCGTGTTGAACTGGATGTTGGGAACCTCCTTGTCAAGCTGCTCGAACGGATTCGCCCACTCCTGCTCGATATCATCAGGCATGGTGAGATAGCGTGAATCGTAGTTCGAACTGTTCTCTATGCCCATGAGGCCGTAGTAGAGGGTGAGAAGGGTCTGTACGAGAGGAAGCTTGCCCCTGCCGTCGGTGAGGGAGTGGGCATTGTACATAAAAAGCTTGTTGCCGTCCACCTCGAAGCGGAAGAGATAGCCGTTGTTTTCGTCATGGCGGAAGGACGCACCGTTCTCGTACTTCTTGTAGAGGAGGAGAGGCTTGTCGTTATGGACATAATAAGGACGGTCGTTGATGAATACGGCCTTGACCTTGAAATACGGGAATCTCTTGATGGTGAGAGTCAGCGCATGCTGCATGACGTCTATGTCTATAGGCTCGGCAAGGGAGATTTCCTGAACGACGGAAACGCTCCTGTCTTCCTTCATGTAATAATACAACAGAGACTCCTCAGGGGTCATCTGCCTTGACGGCATTACCATTTCTTCCAGCTTCTCGAAATACTCGATTATGCTCTTTATATTCTTTTCTTCCATAATTATATGATTTACAAAATTTTCTATCCGTGTAAAAAAGGACTGCAAAGATACAAAATCAATTTGACATGGCAAAAACACGCTTCCAGGGCATCCTGCCGGCATTGTTGAAAAAGTGTTGAAAACTACTTGAAGCCGGACTCCATTTCTCGTTCCTCCCTTGCTACCTTTGCTAGCGATTTGTTTGAAACTGGGTGAATGACCACTCCCCTGGACGGGTTTGTTACGCGATAATACTGCAATAATAATAAGAAAATACATATAATGGAAGTACGTAAAACCAACGGCTCGTACGAAGAGTACGACAAGGCCAAACTTGCCAGGGGCATACACGAAGCCTACAGGACCGCCAACGAGTACTGTGACGACGCCATCGTGGTGTCGATAATCAACAATCTTTACATTTATGAGCGCATCACCAGCGCCGAAATCCGCCGCCAGGTGGAAGAGTCGCTCATGTCCATCAACAAGAGGGTGGCTCTCGCCTACATAGAGAAGTTCGACGCCGACATTGACCTCAGGAAGAAGCGCGACTTCATCAGGGACTACATCGACGCGAAGAACGCTGCCACAGGCTCCAAGTTCGACGCAAACGCAAATGTCACCCGCAAGAACATCGTGACCCTCGGCAACGAGCTCTACAAGGAGAACAACATCAAGCAGAACCG
>JABUTS010000200.1 GCA_021443565.1 Bacteroidales bacterium
AACTGCCGCAACCTCACTGGTCTGCCGCTTGAAATGCTCACCCAACTTCCTGACATCCAGGCCCTCAACATAGCGAACAACCAGAACATCCCTGCCGACAGGCTGAAGGCTGACTGGGAAGCCATAATCAACGGATCCTCAGGGAACAGGATTCAGATTCTCTATCTGGGCAACAACAGCCTGAAGGAATTTCCAGAATATGTACTGCTTAGCAAGATGGAGAAACTCGGCTATATAGAATGCGCCTACAGCCAGGTGGAGACAGTCCATCCTTTCGGCGGCAAGATCAATCTTGCCCAGGTGATATTGGACCACAACAAGATAAGAAAGATAGAGCCGGCTCCGGACGGTTATTTCTGCGGATACGAGCAGATGGAGAGTTTCACCGCTTCATACAACGAGCTGACCGAAGCTCCGGACATCTTCAACGCAAGATCTCTCTACGAGTTTTCCGAGGTCGACTTCAGCCACAACAAGATTACGGGCTTCGCCAACGGCAGCAGCCACAGGGGCTACAATGCCACCACCATCAATCTGAGTTACAACAATTTCAGCGAATTTCCATCGCAGATATTCAAGGCTGGCTCCCCATGCCAGTACCTGATATTCGCAGGCAATGGAATACGCGAAATCAAGAAGGGAGCCTTCACCGGCCCTAAAACCTATATGCTGATGAGTCTTGACCTGAGCTACAACAAGCTCAAGGAACTTCCTTCATCGGACTTCTACGCAAGGAATCTGCCTTACCTCTACGGAGTTGACCTGAGCTACAACTGCTTCGACTACTTCCCGACAGAAGTGCTGGACGGTAAGGGCGTGACGGTGTTTGCGCTTCGCCACCAGAGGGATGAAGAAGGCAACCGCACTCTCAAGAGCTGGCCTACAGGCCTCTACGCCAACTGCCCGAGCCTCCAGGCCCTCTATCTCGCATCCAACGACATAGGCAAGGTCGGTGACACCATCACCAACCAGATACTCATACTTGAACTGAAGGACAACCCTAACATAACCTTGAACATATCGGCGTCGGCCTGCGCATACTACCAGTATGGTTACATGCTGTTCGTCTATGACAAAACCCAGGACATCCGCGGATGTCCGGCAATGCTGCAGTAAGATGAAAACAATACGTTTGATACCGGCGGCCTGCGTGCTCGCACTGGCCGTCTCATGCGGGGAGAACAACCTCAACCCCGGTGGTTTTCATATAGATGCCGAAGACATGGTGCTCGGCAGTGAGGGAGGATCGGGCGACATCAAGGTCATGTCCGACAGGGAGTGGACTGCAGTGGCCTCGGAGCCTTGGGTTATGGTCAGTCCGGCCAACGGCATAGGCGAGACCGCTGTCAGCATACTTGTGGACACCACCCTGATCAAGGGCGAGAGGAGTTCCGAAGTCAGCTTTTCGGTGGACGGCCAGCTTCAGAAAAAGTTCACCGTTCGCCAGCTGGGATTCGGCAACATCATTTCCGTTGAAAAGCCCGAGGTGAAGATAGAGTACTTCCGCACCGCAAGCGAGAGGTCTTTCACAGCCAAGGTTACGTCCAACATTCCTTTCGACGCGAAGGTGGAGGACGGTTCCTTCGTCAGCGTGTCTCCTTTCGAGTCGTCATTCAGCGCAGGCAGCCGTCCGCGCAGCACGACGATCAAGGTAAGCTGGCAGATGAACCAGAACCCGGAGAGCAGGACCGCAAGGATAAGTTTCGTGCCTCGCGAGGCGGGAATAGAACTCGAGCAGCCGGCAGTGCTTACCGTCACCCAGGACGCCGCGCCTCTGATCGAGGACAACCGCGCGGGAGACTCTCTGGCAGTGGTGCTCATCAACGACATGCTCGGAGCCATGACCAAGGATGACCCTTCGGAAAAGATGACCAACTGGCAGAACGTGGCGCTCTGGAGTGCTACCGACAAGGAACTTCCGTGCCGCGAGGCCATAGGCAGGATACGCGCCGTGCGCTTCTACATGTTCACTACGGAGGAGGGCATACCCGATGAAATCAGGCATCTGAAATATCTCCAGACCCTTGACTTCTACAGCAATATCAACTACGACCGCAAGAGCATATCCCTAGGCACCGCAATCTGCGACCTCCAGTACCTGAAATATCTCGAAATAGGAGCATACGGACTGGTGGACCTGCCCGCAGAGCTTGTGAAACTCGGCAGCCACCTCGTCACCCTCAACATCAACAGCAACTGCTTCAGCAGCGTGCCGGACATTCTCACCCCGCAGAACTTCCCCGCCCTGAAGTCACTCAACCTCGCCACCAACAGGAGGATTTCATCTCTCGTCGACCTGAGAAGGGCTTCGGAGTATGCGTACAGGGGCGGCATAGGCCTTCACATCAACACTGAAAAGGACGACCGCGACCTCAGGAGACTCCTTCTATGGGAGAATCTCGAGGAACTCAGCCTCAGCTTCAACTGCATAGAGGGCAGCATTCCGGACTTCAAGCCGGGACAGGACGGAGTGAGGGCATGGAATGACGAGGACGTGAAGAGATGGGGAGGCGACACCATTCAGTTCCTCGCAGCCAACAGGATTCCGCGCATCCTTCCGAATGCCCGCAGCATAAGGCTGAACCTCAACTTCTTCACAGGCAAGCTCCCGGACTGGCTGCTCTACCACCCGAGACTGATTGACATGGACCCTATGACACTGATTTTCAACCAGCAGGAAGGCGGGCGCAACTCCCGCGGAGAGCTGGTGCGCTTCAGCAACGAACCGGCCAACTACGAGTATTACTTCGAGGCCTTCCCGAAGATGCGTGAGAAATACACCTACAACGACGTTTATGAGGATTAAGTATATGAAATTCAAGATAATGGCAGTTGCCGCAGCCTGCGCTCTCGCATTCTCGTGCGCGAAGGAGGAGGTGCCTGCGGAAACTGGACCGGCAGTCAGGCCGGCCGGGGACTTCCGTCCGGGCGAACTTCTCATCAAGTTCGCGCCCGAAATGAGCGGCATCCTCGACAAGCTTGGTTCTGTTCCCGCAACCAGAAGCGGCATCCCGTCCACCGACGAGGTATTGGAAATGCTGGGAGCTTGCAGAATCAGCAGGGTATTCCCTGTGGACAGCCGCACAGAGGCAAGGACAAGGGAAGCCGGACTGCACCTGTGGTATCTCGTGGAAGTTCCGGAGGAAACCGACCTTGACGAGGCCTGCGAAAGGCTGAGCAAACTGGGAGAAGTTTCCAAGGCACAGTGCAACCGTCTGATTTACAAGAATCACCGCAAGGCGGGGGCTTTCAT
>JABUTS010000115.1 GCA_021443565.1 Bacteroidales bacterium
GGCGGCAAAAAGTGCCATCAAGGATGTGGCACGCATCAGCGGTTTGAGTCTTGACGAGTCAAACAGGCTCACCAAAATGGTTCCTGACCGCCTGAGCGAAAGGGTGGAAAAGGAATATCCGTTCAATCCGAAACTCGACGAACTGAAGCCGGGTTTCAAGGCCTTCGAGAAGGAGGTCGTGGTGGATGATCCAGAAAATCGGGGACAGAAATTGGTGGTGAAGAAATGGTTCCAGAAGGGTCTGGAAGAGGTCAACGCCAAAATCAACCTGAAGAATTGTTTCCGTCTGGTTCCGGAATTCAGGGAAGAGCTTGAGAACGGAAGCGAACTCAACAAGGAGGTTCTCAAGTATGCCCTGCAGCTTGAGGGAAGCATACGTCAGGTGGGCATGCACGCATGCGCAACCATCATAGGCCGGGGTGATCTCACCGAATATATACCTATCTGCCTTTCAGCCGACAAGGCGACGGGCAGAGACCTGTGGACCTCCCAGTTCGACGGCCACTATATCGAGGACGTGGGCATGCTGAAAATGGACTTTCTCGGGCTCATCACCCTTCAGATCATCCACAAGTGCCTGGATTACATCAAGGCGCGCCACGGCATAGACATAGACATAGAAGCCATACCTATCAACGACAGGGAAACCTACGAACTTTACGGACGAGGCGACACCACCTGCGTGTTCCAGTTCGAATCCACCGGCATGAGGGAGTGGCTACAGAAGCTTCACCCCGAGCGTTTCGAGGACCTTATCGCGATGAACGCGCTCTACCGCCCGGGCCCGATGGACTACATCCCGTCCTTCGTTGCCCGCAAGCTCGGAAACGAGGTTATCGAGTATGACCTTCCGGACATGGAGGAATATCTCGCGGAAACCTACGGCATCACGGTATACCAGGAGCAGGTCATGCTGCTCAGCCGCAAACTTTCCAACTTCACCAAGGGCGAGGCGGACAAGCTGCGCAAGGCTATGGGCAAAAAGCAGATAGCCGTGATGCAGGAGCTCAAGGAAAAGTTCATGACCCAGGGCATGGGCAACGGCTACCCGGAGAAGACCCTCGACAAGATATGGAAAGACTGGGAAAAGTTTGCCGAGTACGCGTTCAACAAGTCGCACGCAACCTGCTATGCCTGGGTAAGCTACCAGACAGGCTACCTCAAGGCCCACTACCCCGCTGAGTTCTTCGCCGCCAACCTGAGCGTGGACATCAGCATGGACGAAATCAAGAAGATAATGGGAGACTGCCGGGCGCACAAGATCAAGATTCTCAATCCTGACGTCAATGAGAGCCAGGCCAAGTTCTTCGTGAACCACGACGGCAACATCATCTTCGGTCTCTCCGGCATAAAGGGCTTCGGTGACAACATCACAAGGGCAATCATAGAAGAGAGAAGCACTGGCGGTGTTTTCGCGGACATCTACGACTTCGTGGAAAGGATGTCGGGCTCTGTCAACAAAAAGGCTCTCGAATCCCTCGCCTACGCCGGTGCACTCGACTGTTTCGGGCTTCCGAGACATGTCTGGTTCGTGGAGAATGCTTCTGGTGAAAACTTCGTCGACACCCTCATACGTTACGGCGAATACTACCGCCGTGGTAACGAGGACCAGATGTCCAGCCTCTTTGGTGAGATGGAGGAAATGAAGCCGGAAAGACCGCAGATTCCGTCTTGCGAAGGACTTGTGGTCAACGAGCTGGATCTGCTCCACAAGGAGAAAGAACTCGTGGGCATGTACCTTTCAGCCCACCCTCTCGACCGCTATAGCTTTGAGATGAAGCATGTCGTGAATACGACCCTCACCGACCTTCCGGCAGCGATTGCGGATTGCGCACAGAAAAAAACTTCCGCCAGAAACATCAGGATAGGAGGCATGATAACCTCCACCGTCACCCAGCAGAACAAGCAGGGCAAGGATTACTCCAAGACCATGCTGGAGGATTTCGATGGCAGCTATGAACTGGCGCTTTTCGGCACCGACCACGAGAACTTCATGCAATATCTCAAGCCGCACGTATTCCTTATGATAGAAGGAAACATAGACCTTGCCTGGAAGCCTCGCAACGAAGACGGCAAGGCGAAGGATATTCCTTACCGCTTCAAGGTCCAGAACATGATGCTTATGGGCAACGCCGCAGAAAACTTCACCAGAGGCATAGCCATTCACCTGACGACCGACATGGTTTCAAAGGAGTTCAACTCCAGGCTGGAGGCAATTCTCAGGAAGCACGCGGGCAAGATGCCGGTCAACATGTTCCTCCACGTTCCGGAGAAGAACTGGAACATCGAGCTGGTTTCCAAGAAGTACATGGTCACCATCTCCTCGGAACTGTTCGACGAGCTGGAAGACCTGGGAGTAAAAGCAAAGGCCGTCGACAAAAGAGCTGTCTGACGGCCTGGGTTTCGGATATTTCCTGATTTCCTACTGCTTGGCTGCTGTTGATTGCAGGAAGAGTTCGTCCATCTGAACCTGGTCTATTGCCGAAGGCGAGTCTATCATCACGTCACGACCCTGATTGTTCTTAGGGAAGGCTATGTAGTCGCGTATGGTTTCCTGGCCGCCGAAGAGGGCGCATACGCGGTCGAAGCCGAATGCGAGTCCTCCATGAGGAGGTGCGCCGAACTTGAAGGCGTTGATGATGAAGCCGAACTTGTATTCCGCGTCTTCCCTGCTGATGCCGAGAATCTCGAACATCCTCTCCTGCATTGCCGCCTCGTGGATACGGATGGATCCGCCACCGAGCTCGGTGCCGTTGAGCACGAAGTCATATGCGTTTGCACATACCTTCTCGAGGTCTTCCTTCCTGTCCGAGTAGTACAGGTCGAGGTGCTCCGGCTTTGGAGCGGTGAAAGGATGATGCATGGCATAGAAGCGCTGGGTCTCGTCATCCCACTCGAAGAGAGGGAAATCCACAACCCAGAGAGGTGCGAAGTTGAACGGGTCGCGAAGGCCGAGACGGTTGCCCATCTCTATGCGGAGCACTCCGAGCTGGGTCTGGGTCTTGCGCTTGGGGCCGCAGAGCACGAGGAGCATGTCGCCCTTTGACGCCTCTGCAGCGTCTGCAACGGCCTGAAGCTGTTCCTGTGTATAGAACTTGTCCACAGAAGACTTGATTGTGCCGTCCTCGTTAAGCTTTATGTATACAAGTCCCTTGGCTCCCACCTGAGGTCTCTTGACCCATTCGGTGAGTTCGTCAGTCTGCTTTCTGGTATAGGTCGCCGCAC
>JABUTS010000202.1 GCA_021443565.1 Bacteroidales bacterium
GGCATCAACATCTCCGGTGCCTCTCTCGTTTGGGAGGATGCGGAGAACCTCATAGACCCGAAAAGCATCAAACTCGTTGACGAGGGCAACGCCATTGAATTCGAAATACCTGCAGAGCATATCGACCAGGGCAACGCGGTCATCGCGGCCATGGACGGCAGCAACGTGGCTTGGAACTGGCACATCTGGGTGACCGACGAGAAGGCCTCGCTGGCCGAACCCGTAGAGGACCAGAACAAATACGGCGAAAGCATCAACTTCATGCCTCTTACCCTCGGCTGGTGCTCAACCTCCAAGGCCAGCGGAGCTGTAGGCCGCGAATATGCTGTGCGCATCTCCATGCCGGGCCACCTCACCAGCAAGGCAAGCTTCCGCATACGCCAGAATTCAACCCCTTCAAAAGACATCAGCCTTAACACGGACGGCAACTCTACCTATTATAACTGGGGCCGCAAGGACCCGTTCCCGGGAGCGGCAAGCACAAACAAGGCAGTCGGCGTGGATGAGGCAGTCCTGTCCCACCCCAAGGCATACTACCAGGTTGATGGCGCGTCCATGGGCCTGCATGCCGAGATGCACGCGGACTACGGGGCCAAATGGTGGGCTCTGACGGCTCAGGGTGCGGTCATAGGCCTGGACGGTTTCCTGACAGGACGTGCGATTGTCCAGTTCTTAAAATTCTTTAAAAACCCTATCATTGAAATTATAGATCCTAAGGAAAAGTATTCCGCAATCCAGCCACCGATTCAAGAACTCTTTTATGAAGAAGAATTTGCCGAACAGCAGTTCGTTACCGATATGGTAATGCATCACGGTGAGGGCGTAGCTCTGAGTGAAGAAGCACGCGAGCTTTTCCCCAAGAACTGGTATGCAGTGACTACGGACGAGTCTTACCGCTGGATGGGGAAAGGCGTTGCCATAGTGGACGCCGATACGAAGGAATTCGTACTTCATTTCCGTTTTTTGCATGGCGGAATGTTGGACGGTATCAAATATGTTTTGTGTAACGTCAAACTATTAGAAAATGCCGCTACCATTACCGTTGGAAACTGGAGCCAACTTCTCCTCGCTTCTGCAAGCGGAAGGTTCGCGTCCCTGGGATTTGTGCTGGGAAATTCGTTCGTGAATTCGTCCATGTTCAACGGTAATACGGAGTGGTGCAAGGAGATGAAGAGCCATGGTGTGCCTCTGAATTATGCCACCCTGCATCCTAACATATTGCTGCGCGACCCGATTTCGTGGGTGAATCACGACGGCGTGGGCAATCTCTGGAATGCCGGCCAGACGAAGTATGACGACAAGGACTGCGCCGTGGTGAAGAGTATCTATGACCCATGCCCTGCGGGATATTGCGTTCCTACGGCAAGGGACATGGGCAACTTCGACGACAGCAACACCTTCAGCTCGTACCAGGGAGCGACCGGAAGGACCTCCTCAAGCCAGAAGATAATCACCTTCCCGGCCCTGGGCTTCAGAAGTTACTGGAGCGCGTCCGAACCGGGTGCTGCAGCCGTCAACGACATAAATGACCTATTCTTCCTAAACGGTTCGCAAGGCATGTACTGGACCTCGTCTCCGGCCATCAACCAGGACAAGGATGATGAGAAGGGTGCATACGCCGTCAACTTCAGGGGGCTTGATTCATACCAGGCATCGGCCGACGGCAGCGTCGAATACTATCCGCGCGTGATGAACGGACTGAAATTGCAGCAGTCTTATGCGCTGCCAATCAGACCAGTAAGAGAGAAATAAGTAATAAATAACAACATGAGATTTATGTATAAACTTGAGTTATACAGAATGTTGCTCGGAGCGATGTTGCTGGCATCCGTGGTGTGTGCCTGCTCCGGTGATGATGACGCGGACGACAACTGGATGGTGCTTGACGACAACAACAGCACTGTCTATGTCGAATTCAATGCTACGCTGACCGGTGCGCAAGGTGGCGTCGCTTCGGGAGAGAGCCTCACACTGGACAGGTTCCAGGCGTACGGATTCAACTGCGCTTTGGGCAACAGCGTTTTCGGGGACACCGGTTCAAAACTCGCACAGGGCGTCGAGGTCGTCCGCAACGTCGACGACCAGAACATGTGGGATTATGCAGATACCAAGACCAAGGCCATGCTGAAGTGGGCTACTCTCATAAAATACCCTATTTCCTTCTACGGAATCAGCGGTACAGGCGCTAACATGGCGAAAATAGGCTCAAAGAACAACCTCCCGACCCTGAAGGTGGAACTTCCTGCAGGTCAGGACGGTATGGTGAAAAGTAATGAGACCAACGACCTGCTTTTTGCAAGCGCCCTGCGTCTGGACCCGCGCCAGTACCTCAACGATTCCACAAAGATCGAATTGGAATTCGGACATCTGCTCCCAATGCTGAGTCTGCGTGCCACCCTGGCAAACACCAATGACCTGGATGTCACCGTGAAGTCTGTCATTCTCCAGGGACTTGCCACTGCGGCGGAATATGATTTCAACGCGGCGCGCCCCGCATGGGATGCCACTGACTCAAGAGAAATCGCACTTGCGCTCAGCCAGCCGGTGACTCTTGACGGGACCCTTGCAAACCTGCAGGACAGGGGAGTCTACCTCATCCCACAGGCGTTGAGAGGCTGGTCCGGACCGGGATGCAATGACGGAGCGGGCATTAAAATCCTTGCCAGGATACGCAGCAAGGCTTCCGGGACTTATCTGGCAGGCTCCGACTCCGAGTTCGGTGAGGTATATGTTGCCCTTGACAACGTCAACCTGACATCCGGCAACAACTACACGCTTGACGTTACCTTCCATTCCATCTACAATGCAGATGGCTCCATAGGTTTGCGCGCAGCGTACAAGCCTGTGGTCACCCCGTGGGTGGAGAAAGATGACAACCTTATTTTGCAATAAAGGGATATGAATATGAGAAAGTTATATTCTGCACTCCTGTGCATCTCCATATTGATGACGTCCTGCTCCGACTCCGGCAAGGAGGACCAGCCCGTAGACCCGAATCCCCTTCCGGACGAAAATGCCGGAAATTACGTGGAGTTCACCTGCAACCTCTTCCCAATGACGCGCGCTGCAGTTGCAGAGGATGCAGTTACCGAAGCCCGTCTCTATGCATGGGGACGTGAGCTGCAGGGTCAGAAGTATCAGGACGAAAAGGACTTCCTTTACGGCTATACGGACTGTTTTTTCTACACTATGGACAAGGCGACCCGTAT
>JABUTS010000020.1 GCA_021443565.1 Bacteroidales bacterium
TATCTTTAATTCCTAATTCTTCAAATTTCATATTCCTAATTCTTTTTTAAGTATTTGTCTAAATTTAAGAGGATTGTGTAATACTACATCATTACTTACTCTAACTGTAGTTAGTCCTAAAAAGGATTTAATTCTAATATCTCTAACAGCATCTGTGCTACCCACGCATCTCAATGCCCAAAACTATCGTGACAGCATCTGGGTGTACGGACGGGTGATGGACAGTTTCACCTACGAGATGCTGTCGGACGTCGATGTTGAAATCATGCGTCCGGACAGCAGCCGTCTTGCCTTCTTCCATACCACGCAGAAAAAAGGCAGGGTGAATGGCGTGGAATGCAACATCCATGGAGCGTCCCAGCCATTGCCCCGAAAAATGCGATACATCATGCGCTTCACCAAGGAAGGATATGAGCCTCAGTGCTTCACATTCAGTCAGAAGGTCGGAGCGAGGGAAACGAACATCCAGCTCAATGATGTCTTGCTCAGGAAGAAGGGTAGGTCGATGGACAAACTACTTGATGAAGTCACCGTGACAGCCACCAAGATCAGAATGGTGGTCAAGGGGGATACGATGGTGTATGACGCCGATGCCTTTCAGTTGGTGGAAGGGTCCATGCTCGACGGCCTGATGAAACAACTGCCGGGGTTCGAACTGCGGGGCGGACAGATCACGGTCAATGGCAAGCTGGTAAGCAGCCTGCTTGTCAATGGGGAGGACTTTTTTCGTGGCGACCCCCGCGTGGCGCTCGAGAATCTGCCCGCCTACATGGTGGATAAGGTCAAGGTCTACCACAAAGAGCACGCTTACAGCTACATCACGCAGGAAAGAAGCAAGGACGACCTGCCCCTGGTGGTTGACGTGAACCTGAAGCGTGAATACTCCGTAGGATGGGTGGCCAATGCCGAGGTGGGATACGGGCTGAAGCATCGTTATCTCGACCGCATCTTCGGGTTGCGATTTACGGACAACTCCCGTCTCGCCCTGTATGCCAACGCCAACAACACGAACGACACCCGCGAACCGGGCACGTCAGACCAATGGAACGCACAGAACGTAGCCTCCGGGCAGACGGATATGCAGACAGCAGGATTCGAGGCTCTGGTCAAAGACAAAAAGGGAGCATGGAAGTATACCGGCAACGCCAAGTTCTTTCATAGGGACGTGGATTTTGAAAGTACGACTTCGGCGGAAACATTCCTCACCGACGGCAACAAGTTCTCGCGTCAGCATACGGCATCCAATGCCCTCAACACCACAGTCTCCACCAGGCATCAGTGTGAGCGCAAAAACAAGAACAGCCAGATGACAGTCACGGCGTCCGCCTCCTACGACCACGGACGCAATGAGAGCGACATGCGTTCCGCGGAATTTTCCGCCGACCCCATGGACGCCTATCGCGGGGCTTCGCTCGACACAGTCTTCATGCGGCTGGGCAGTGACCGACTGGAGAACATACGCATAAACGACACCCGCAACCGCGGGTTGGGTCGCAGGGATGTGTGGCAGGGCGAAGCCGACTTCACAGGCTTCTTCAAAGTGCCCCATACGCCCGACTACTTCAATGTGACGGCATACGTAAAGGCAGAGAGCAACAAGTCCACGAACCACTCCGACTATCTCCTCCGATACAAAGGGGCGGCAGCCGACGAGACCCGGAAGCAATATGACCGGTCACCTGTCCTCAATCTGGATGCAAACGTCAGCATGGACTACAGTTACAGGCCAAGTTGGGGCGTTGTGAGGCCGTACATCAAGGTGGAGGAGAGTTTCCGCAGCGCGGAGCGTTCCATGTACCGTTTGGATATGCTGGGAGCAGATGCCCCAGAGTTTGGTTCGCTTCCTTCGACGATGCAGGCGCTCTCGCAAACCATCGATGCCGAAAACAGTTATGATGAGCGGAGCAATCGTGTCACGACAACCTTGGGAACGGAAGTGCGTATATGGCTCGGCGGGAAGTTGCCAAGCCAAAGTATCTCCGTCAAGCCCGAGGTGCAATGGCGCAACGACCACCTGAGTTACAAAAGAGGAACGCTGGATGTCACCCCAACGCGCAATGTCGTGCATTTCATGCCCGAAGTGACATACGGCTTCGACAATTTTCGGGTAGGATATAGCTTAGGGTACTCTGACCCGAGTATTCTCTGGCAACAACCATATACTGATGATGCAAATCCGATGAGGGTGTTCCACGGCAATCCGAATCTGAAGGCGAGCACCAACCACAAGGCTTTCCTGTCCCGCTCTTTCGGAAACTGGAGAAAGGAAATCTCCGGACAGGCCGAACTGCATTACCGTGCCACACAGAACGCCATCGCCCAAGCCATGGAATATGACGAGGCGACGGGTGTGCGCACATTCACCCCGACCAACGTCGACGGAAACTGGAGTGCGGGAGGAACGTTTGACTACACGCGACCCATTGACCAGAAGAAGCAACACATCATCTCCACAAAGACAGGACTGGACTACGTGAACAGCGTTGACTATGTGAACGAACTATCCACGGTTCGCAACCTGTCTGTGCGCGAGGACCTGAAGCTGAACATGCGCTTCCATGACTACCTTGTCGGTGCGAACGTAGGCGTCCGCTATCTCCATGCCAACTCCGACCGCACGAATTTCAAGATCATCAACAGCTTCGACCTGACATACAGCGCCACGGCTCAGATGCCCTTGCCCTGGGGATTCAGCTTCTGCACCGACCTTACAGTGTTCCAACGGTTGGGTTACACCGACTGGAGCCTCAATGATGTTCGTTTCGTCATGAATGCGCGCCTTTCGCGTTCCATCCTGCATGGACGACTCGGTTTCGTGCTGGATGCATTCGACATCTTTGGCAGTCTGAGCAATGTACACAAGACTATCAATGCGCAAGGCATCGTGGAAACCTGGAACAACTCGCTGCCATCCTACGCCATGCTTCGCATTTCGTACAAGCTGAACAGAAATCCTAAGAAGAGACAATAGCTGAAGATAATATTTTTTGCAAGGTATAATCTTAACCCGACTTTGAGCCCTCAAGGTTTATCCCGACGTTTTTGGGGAACCATTAACTTTACCTATGGTTCAACCTCAATATCTAGTGGCTAGCTTTGTTGCAAATTTGAAAACATCAGTTTTCGTGTGATGCCATACAAATCTATATCATAGCGTCAACCAAGTTTAGTTATAACCTCCGGTTTTGTCAACCTATTTCAGGG
>JABUTS010000169.1 GCA_021443565.1 Bacteroidales bacterium
CAGGCCGAGGATGCCGTCGGTAATGTCGTGCCGGGCTCTACCATCAGCTACACCAAGCATACCGGTATTGCCGACCATTTCCCTGTGGTTGTGAAGTTCCGCTATACTAAGGCCAAGTAAACATTACACACAACTATATGACTTGTAAACTGAAATCAGCCGGGGCGGCGGCCTTGATTGCCGCGACTCTGTGGTCCTGCGAGACTGCCGAGCTGGAAGCCCCGATTGCATACGAAACCACTATCACGGCAGTGCTTTCCGGAGCCGATGAGGAGCTTGAGACCAAGACCTGTATTGATATGTCGAATACAGGCAGGGGTTATCTCGGGTTGTTGTGGCAGGAAGGCGACCAGATTGGTGTGTTCGGTGAAAGCACCACTGCCAATGCACTTTTCTCGAATCCGAGGTCGGGCAACAGCGCCAGAACTGAGTTTTCGGGCACGATGACTGGTGGGGACGCTCCTCATCGCGCTTACTACCCATACAGCAAGGACAATGACGGTAAGTCAATAAACGCCCTTACTGGAACTGTACTCGATGTCCAGCCTTTCGATTCCCAGTCTGGACGTCTGGTGTCGGACTATAAATACGGTGCTCCTGTCGTTGCAGGCAGCAGGGAATTCACCTTCAAGCATCTGTTCTCAATGCTCCGGGTGAGTGTGGATGCCACCGGGACCGCTCTTGCGGGCGAGAAACTCTTGAGCGTGGAGATTTCCGTCAAGGATGCTGCAGGTCAAGACAGGGCTATCTGCGGGACTTTCAACTTCAGCGCAGAGGACGGCAGCTGGAGCAATCTCACTGACACCGGCAACTCCGTGCTCATGCCGTGGACCGACATTCCTACTCTGAACACCACCCACACCGGTTTCCTCACCGTCCTCCCTACAGTGAAGGCCGGCGACAAGATTTCCGTCACGGTGATTTCAGAAGGCCACAAGGCGCGGCTGACCGCCGACTGCAAGGTGGATTTCGAGCAGGAGCAGGTATATAACATACCTCTTACTCTCAGCTCATATGCCGCAAATCCTTCGAAGTACGCATACAGCGTCGTTTCAATACCTAAGTTCAATTCATTCAGTTTCGCAGTCTCGAAGAATAGCGGCAAGTTGCTGAACAACCAGCTGGTATGGAACAGCAGCAACAATCCTCAGTTCAACAGCGTAACTTCCCATTCAGCGGACGTTTCCGGCAGCGAGGTTAAACTTACCATACCTTATTTGTATAACTTCACCCTCGTGCCTGACTTTACCGTAACTTCCGGCACTACGGTCAGCGTTAACGGAGTCACGCAGACCAGCGGAGTCACGGCGGTGGATTTCACCAATCCTGTCACCTACACCCTGACTGCTAATGGGGAGTCCCGCGACTACACCGTGACTATCACCAATACAGGCCTGCCGGTGGTGGTGCTGAACCAGTCGTCTACGGGTACCAAGGGAACCACGTTCGTGAACTTCCGTATGCGCAGTAAGGACGAGGATTGGGTTGAGGACGACATGATGATGATATATAACCCTGACGGAACCGTGGATATGGATACAACATACTGCGGCTCGCGTCTCAGAGGAAACACTTCCGCACTCTACCCAAAGAAGCCTTTCGCTCTCAAGTTCGTGGAGAAAAAGAAAGTTCTCGGTATGCCTAAGCACAAGCGTTGGGTTCTGCTTGCGAACTGGCTCGACCACTCGATGATACGCAATGCCGTCGCATTCGACATCGCCCATGCCATTGAGGACGCCTGGAAGACAGGTGCGATTGATGAGGGTATTCCTTGGAACGTTCACGGCCAGAACGTGGAACTCATAGTTGACGGCCACCACGTCGGCAACTATTATCTCTGTGAGCAGATCAAGATAGGCGGCAGCCGCCTTGATATTCAGGACTGCTACGAAGATGTTCTGGCGGCATACCAGGCAGATCCGACCAAGCCGGCAGCGACATTCGAGAACTGCGGCTATCTGCTTGAACTTGACAACAATTATGATGAGGATCATAAGTTCAAGACCACACATTATCAGATTCCTTTCATGTTCAAGGACCTTGTTGACGGCAACACAGGCACTATCTTCAATGCCGTGAAGTCAAAGGTTCAGGGCATTGAGGACAATATCTACAACAAACAGTATTCTGCGGCTTACAATAACCTCGATATAAACTCTGTGATTGACCAGTGGCTGATATGGGAGCTTACGATGAATCACGAGGTTCTTGACCCTCGTTCTGTTTACTTCTTCATGGACGGCAACGGCAAACTTTCCGCAGGTCCGGTATGGGACTTCGACCGTGCGACCTTCCAGAATCCTACCGCCGCCCAGAGCCAGGGCAGTTCAGGAGACCGTGTGAAACCGTTCAACAAATGGGTATGCTGGAGCGCAACTTCTTCCATGCCGAGTGCTTTCTTCCCACAGCTTGTGGATGACCCTATCTTCCAGGCCAAGGTTCAGGAACGCTGGGCAGTCATGTACCCTTACCTTCAGGGCGTGGTCGCCAAAATCCGCGAATACGGAGAGACACAGGCCGTCTCGTTCACCTACGACAGCGCGATGTGGCCTACCAAAAAGGCTGCCATCCAGAAACATAAGACCAATTTCTCAGACTGGAGCGGCGACGAGGAACTTGATTACTACGAGGACGTGATAGATAATTTCGTATATTGCTATACTTCGCGTCTCAACGCCATGAACACCTTGATTACAAGCGGCACATTCAGCAAATGACAGATACCCAATAATACTGAAAGACAATGAAAATTAAAAACAAATATATGTACGAGGCTCCTGTTACAAAGACCTGTCTCATTCAGGTGGAGGACGGCATCTGTGCCGGCTCCGCAGACATCGTCAACCCGGCAAGCACTTCGGGTTGCATCGCTCCCCATAATATCAACAATACTTTTGACCATGACTTCTCTGTGAATGTCTGGGATGAAGATATTAACTAAGTGTTGGACTGTAAAAGAAGAATTGTCATGAAAAAGAATTACATACTTTTGCTTTCAATGCTTGCCCTGACCGTTTGGGGCTGTCAGGACGATATCACTGGAGACAACACTGCCGGCACTTCTGCTTCAAAGGAGGTTCAGTTCGGCTCAAGTCTAATATCCGACCTGCCGACCAAGACCATCTATGGTGACGAGAATACTGCGCAGTCCTATTTCCCTATATTGTGGCTCGAGGGCGATCAGGTGCTTGT
>JABUTS010000052.1 GCA_021443565.1 Bacteroidales bacterium
TGGATGTCAGGAAGTTGGGTGAGCATTTCAAGCGGCAGACCAGTGAGGTTGCGGCAGTTGTATATCTCTATGTCCGTGAGGGCCTCCATGTCTGCCCAGCTGAGCCTTTCACCGTAGAAAGGGGAGTCCGGCTTTACGTCCACGAAGAAATCCTCGGTACGTATGGGGGAGTTCGCGATGTATAGCTGCTGGAGGTTGCCAAGCCTTGCGAGCGCCCTCGATATGCCTGTGACGCCGTTGGTGAGTATTCCGAAGTTGATGTCCTTGAGGTTTATCCTGTCATTATTCTTCAGCACGGGTCTCTGCAGACTGTCAGCGTTTATGCCCTTGACCAGAGGCTCAGACATGTCTTCGCGCACGTCTCTTTCCAATACCCTGTGGTGGTAGTCCATTCTGAACGCCCGCTTCTGCTCCGCGCTCATCTGAGATATCGGAGTGGTGTCCGGGTAGCCTCCTATGGCCTCGTTATGGTTGCCGAGATAGAGGACCTGGCAGGCTGTAAGCTGGCCTATCGCGTCAGGCACCACGCCCTTGATGCCGAAGTCAGAAAGGTTGAGGGTGATGACTCGTCCGTCAGAGCCGAGAGTTACTCCAGCCTGGTCTCCCCAGAGGTCTATGTCGCGGTTGAAGTTCCATTTGACAGACCACGATGGGCCGTCCATGGCCTCCCATATCTCCTTCAGGGCTATGTAGTCCTTTATATATTCGGCGTTTTCAGCCAGCTTCACAGGAATCTCCACGTCCTTCGCGAGCTCAAAAGGCTCCACCGTGAAGGAGGCTGCTCCGGTTCCGAGAGTGCGCGTCTCTATGCGCGAGCGTCCCGCTGCATCGGAATAGGTCGAATACGACCAGATGTTGTAGTTGCCGCGGGGAAGCTTTGCTATGGTGTCGCACACTGCGTATGTGGTCATGCGCCCATCCTCGTCGTATCTGTCCTTTATGCTGACCTTGACCTTGTTCAGTGTGTACTCCTTGCCTGAGAAACTGTTGCGCACGCAGATGTCCACAAGTCTGATCTTCGAGAAAGGATAGCTTGCCCCGGATGCGGCCCTGGTCTGCACGAAGTCCTTCACGAGGTTGAAGGAAACCCTGCCCCAGCCTGTGGCCGAAACCCCCAGTTCCTTGAGGGTGAGACCGTTCTCAACCACGCTGAAGTCCTTGTCATCCACATCGATTACGGAGATGAGCAGATTGTCGAGGGCATCGTAAAGATAGAAGCCCTCTATCGTATAGTCACCGCAGAGCAGGGAAAGCCTGTCGCTCTGGACCCCGTAGTCTCCGCTGTCCTCGTCCTTGCATGAAAGCGGTATGGTCTGGGTGATGGTGTAGCCGTTTCTCATCATCACCACCTTGATCTTGTGGGCGTCCGACAGCCTATCCAGGCTGGAGACCTCAGCCTTGGTGTCGAGCGCCAGACTGTTCACCACCCTGAACTGGACGCTGCCGTAGGTACCCTGCTCCGAGCCCTGTTCCTCCACGCACGAAGGCAGGATGTACAGCAGGGAAAGCAGCAGCGCAGCAAGGCGCGCATATCTGAATATACCTCTCATTTTCCTATTCCTCCGCTACAGGTGGGTTGATGACAACGAGTTTCTCCGGCACTCCTCCGAGGCTGAACACTGCATAGACCTTCTCGCCTTCCCAGCGCGAAATCTCGCTGCCAGGAACACTCTCGTCCTCCGCCGCAGGGCCCGAAAGAAGCATGGACGCCTCGTTGCTGATGCCATATATTTCGGTAACTGTCTGATACTCGAATTCCTTCTTTTCGAAATCAAGCTCGCGATCCTTGAAGTAGAAGCGTGCCGTGGCAGTTCCGCTGCTGAAGCTGTCCTCGTTCCAGCCCTCTATCTTAGGCATGATGAAGAAGGCAGAGGTGAAGTTGACCTCGTATGCAGACTTGACTCCGAATTTGTCTATGAGTTCCTTGTCGAATATCCTCGTAACCTTCAGGAAGGCAAGTTCCCTGTCGTATTCCCAGGTTCCCGGGATGCGTCCGAGGTCGCTTCTCAGGCAGATCGGGGTGAGCTGGCCGTCTTCTGCCGAGTGGTCTATGTAAGCCTGCTCAGCCATGAATGCGAGGCAGCTGTTGCGCAGTTTGTATGAAAGCTCCGCTTCTTCCTCGGTGGCGTCCTCCGCCGGATTCAGCACCTTGAAAAGGGCTTCGGCAGTGCCTCCCAGACGCTTGTAGAGTGCGCTTGGGAAGGCCCAGACCTCAAATGTGCGGACCTTGTCGCCTTCGTTTTCGTCTATTGTGACTTTCACCTTGCTTCCGCTGCGGGTTATATGTACCCAAGCCGGAGCTGCCTCCTTTCCCGAGTAGGCGAGCGTGACGAAATCATCGTTGAGGCAGACGGTCTCGAACTCATAGCAGCCTGAAATGATTCTGGTAGAATCGGTTGCGGGATATATAGGGCCCTGGGCGAGATACTTGCCGTCAGGGCTGAAGAACCATCCGTGTGCAAGGCTGGTGGGAGTGCTGATGCTCATTTCCTCAGGTTCCATTCCGGAATATACGACAGGGTATGTGTATTTCGCCTTTCCGAACTCGTCCGAGAAGACCATGGTCAGGTTCTTTTCAGCACCGAAGCTGTATTTCTCCCTGTTTCCGTCAGGGTTTATCTTTATCCTGCCTTCAACTTCTTCTCCGGCACCGCCTGTAATGGAACCTCCGTCCACGGTGAACACCTCGCTGTCCCAGCTTACCGCCGCGAAAGTGAAGTTGGCCTTGACCTTGAAACTCCTGAAAGTCGAATAACCGGCCTCTATCCTGTTCAGTTCCTCTCCGTTCTCGTCGAGAATCGCGAACTCGTAGCTCTTTGGAGCGCGCTTGATTTCGGCTATCACCATAGTCCTGCCCAGCATTGACATTGTAATGCTGCAGACTGAAGATGACTCGAACTCGAGTCCTTCCTCGCCTATGTGAAACACAACCGAATTCTCCCCGGCAGTTCCGGAGATGTTCTGTATGTTGCCCGCCGGAGTCTCGAAAGTGCACCAGATTTTGTCTGACGTCAGTTTCCAATTATGCGTTGCGCTGAATTTCAGACTGCCCTGTTCGAGCGCATTGAAGTCAAGTTCCTGCTTCTGGGGAAATACAGGATTCTCTGGAACATCCGGCTGGGTGCATCCGGCAAGTCCCAGAAGCACCGC
>JABUTS010000026.1 GCA_021443565.1 Bacteroidales bacterium
TGAACCCTAATGATATCGAGAGCATCAACGTCCTGAAGGACGCATCCGCCACGGCCATCTATGGCTCGAAGGCCGCAAATGGTGTTATCGTGATTTCCACAAAACGTGGTAAGGAAGGCGCAAAGCCTGTCCTCAGCTATCAGGGTACAGCCACAGTGGTGACTGCACCTACATACGCTGACTTCAACACAATGAACTCCCTCGAGCGTGTCGCCGTCTCTCGTGAGATCTATGACCGTAGCCTCAGTTTCTGGACCAATGGTTCAATGCAGCCTGTAGGATACGAAGGAGCACTTCAGCAGTATTGGAAGGACGGTGATTTCCAGGCATTCAAGGACAAGGTCTCTGCAATGGAGGTTCTCAATTACGACTGGATCAGCGAATATTACAAGCCCGCCATCCAGCAAAGCCATTCCGTAAGCATCTCCGGAGGTAGCAAGACCGCGAGGTATTACGCTTCTCTTGCTTACGACAATCAGCCCGGTTCAGAAATTGGCACCGACCTCAGCCGTATCACTTCCCGTGCAAACATCGATGTCGATGTCCGTCCCAACATCCTCCTCTCTTTCAATGTAGAAGGATATGTCCAGGATGCAAAGTACAATCTTTTCAGCAACGGAACCACTGCCTTCAACGAGGCTTACTACTCTAACCGCGCAGTTTCTCCCTATGATGCATACGGCAACCTCGTCTATTACGAGAAAAAGATAGGATTCCAGGATAAACCTTCGGAAAGCTGCTACAACACGATGAGTGGAAGCTCCTACAGTACTTTCATTGCCGGACGATATGCCGATGACATTTACGGAAAATACAGTTCTCTGAACGAAAGGAACAGCAACTCCTACAAAGTTTCCAACAAGGGCTACGCTTTCCAGACCACCCTCCAGTGGGACATCACAAAGAACCTCCGCTGGACAACCCGTCTGTCTTATCGTAACACCACCACCAACGAGATCAAGACTTACTCACCGACTTCGTGGACTATGACAGTTCTCCGTGGCGATGATATCGAAGACATTGACCAGCGCTCGACCAACTATATCAATGCATATAGTGTTGTTCCTTCTGGCGGTATGTACACCGGAAGCTACAACGAGTCCATCAGCGAACTTATCCGTAACCAGCTCAACTACACCAAGACCTGGGGCAAGCATCTCCTGAATATCAACCTTACCCAGGAAGCAACAAGCGTCAAATACTATGGAGCCAGCAGCTGGCAGGCCGGCGGTTACTACGCAGAGCAGGGCCACGCATTCAACAAGCTGAGCTCCTACACACCGAGCTACAACAACACAGACTCGTCATGGATTCTCAATCCCGCAGGTTACAAGGCACTTGCAGGCAAAGCTCCCGGTTACGACGTCTACCCTACAATCACCGACAAGACCACCAACACAATGTCCTGGCTTGCCATCGCAACCTACTCGTACGCCGACAAGTACATTGTCAACTTCAACGCACGTAACGATGGTTCAAATGCATTCGGACAGTATGAGAAGAACAAGTTCCGTCCTTCATGGTCTGTATCCGGTCGTTGGAACATCCACGATGAGGACTTCCTTATGAATGCAGCATGGGTCAATGAACTGGCTGTTCGTTCATCCTTCGGTTACCGCGGTACCCGTCCGAGCGCAAGTCCTTACATGATCCTTACGAACCTCTATCAGGATTCAGACTATCTCCCTTATTTCATGTCCGACCTCTACAGCCTCGGCAACTCGAATCTCCGTTGGGAGAAGTCAATGACCTATGATTTCGGTGTCACAACATCACTCTTCAACAACAGGCTCTCCGGTGAGTTCGACTTTGCATACACCAATGCAACAGACCTCCTCCTCACCCGTCCTGTCTCCCTTGTCAACGGTTCCGCAACGGAACTCTACAATGGAGGTGAAAAGGATGATTTCTGCTATGAGTTCAGCTTCCGTGCCGTTCCTATCAAGACCAGGGATTTCACATGGGCAATCAACGGCAACATCTCCTTCATCAACGAGCAGGTCATCAAGGGTGCTGACGACAGCGTGATTACAATCGACAAGTACATCAACGGTACAATGATTGCTTCAGGCGCCCCTGTCGATGCATTCTATTCATACAAGTTCACCGGACTCAACGACAAGGGTCTTCCTACATTCGACGGCCTCACAGGAGATTATACCACAGAGTACAGCAAGCTTCTGAATGGTCTCGTTTACTCCGGCAACCGCCTTCCTCTCGTTTATGGAGGTCTTTCAACAGACCTCAGATACAAGAGGTTCACTCTCAACATCAACGCAACCTTCAAGGCAGACTACAGCGTCCGTCTCCTCCAGCTCTATAGTGACGGCGTTTCGATGCCGAGAAGCTATGAGAACCTCTCAGCAGTTTTCAACAACAGATGGATGCAGCCCGGAGACGAAGCCAAGACCAATATCCCCGCACTCAATGCCACGACAACTTCAATCAGCGAGGTAGGTATCGAGAGTTCTTCCGTAACTACAGGTTATACCACTCTTGAGAGCATGTATGACGTCAGCGATATACGTACAGCAAAGGGTGACCATATCCGTCTCAAGTCAGTTACTCTTTCATACAAGGTTCCCGATTTCTGGGGAATCAAGAACATGACAGTCCGCGCACAGGCACAGAACCTCGCAGTATTCTGCTTTGACAAGAATCTCCGCGGTATGGACCCTGACCAGGTACGTAACGTTGGTATGCCTGCGCTCCCGTACTACACAATTTCAGTTAACTTCTCACTCTAATGATTACTGCCATGAAAAACAATATTTTCAAGAATATTCTTGCCATAGCGGCAGTTGTTGCTCTTGCTTCATCCTGCAAGGGTTTCCTGGATGAGTCAGATCAGTCCAAGTTCATCGCAAGCACTGCCGATCATTTCTCATCCGTTCTCCTCAGTGAGTTCAACGCAATGTATGATCCCTTCGCCCTCGCTCCCTTCATGACAGATGAGGTATGTGATGGAGCAAAGGTGTCCATGAACAACTCAGGACGCGAACAGATTAGACCCGCATACTGCTGGCAGCGCGACATCGAGAAGAATATGACAACACA
>JABUTS010000198.1 GCA_021443565.1 Bacteroidales bacterium
CGAACTCGCGACCCCGACCTTGGCAAGGTCGTGCTCTACCAACTGAGCTATTTCCGCATTGCCAAACCCGAATGCTTTTCTCAAACGGGATTGCAAAGATAGGCACTTATTTAATTTCTGCAAACTTTTTAGGGAAAAATTGCAGAAAAATCAGATAGAGGTTTCGAATTCCTTCAGGAAGCGGAGATCGTTCTCAAAGTAGTTTCTGAGGTCCTTGACCTGCCACTTGAGCATCGCGATGCGCTCAACGCCCATTCCGAACGCGAAGCCGCTGTATTTCCTGCTGTCGATTCCAGAAGCCTCCAGGACATTCGGGTCCACCATGCCGCAGCCGAGAATCTCAAGCCAGCCGGTGCCCTTGCAGATGTTGCAGCCCTTCCCGTGGCAGATGTTGCAGCTCACGTCCACCTCGGCAGAAGGCTCGGTGAACGGGAAATAGGACGGGCGCATGCGTATGCTGGTCTCCGGGCCGAACATCTCCCTCGCGAAAAGGAGAATTGCCTGCTTCATGTCTGCGAAGGTCACGTTCTCGTCTATGTAGAGACCTTCCACCTGATGGAAGATGCAGTGCGCGCGTGCAGAGATGGCCTCGTTGCGGAATACCCTGCCGGGGCAGACCACGCGTATAGGCAGCTTCATCGTCTCCATGCAACGCACCTGCACGCAGGAGGTGTGGGTACGCAGGAGTATGGGATTCTTCTGCTCGTTGTCAGTCACGAAGAAGGTGTCCTGCATCTCGCGTGCAGGATGCTCCGGAGGGAAATTGAGAGCCTCGAAAACATGCCAGTCGTCCTCGACTTCCGGCCCCTCAGCCACATCGTAGCCGAACTTGCGGAATATCTCCACGATTTCCTCGCGGGCTATGGACACCGGATGGCGCGAGCCAAGCGGAAGACTGTCGCCAGGCTTGGTCACATCGAAGGCGGCTGCGGCTGCACCCTGCTCTCCGACGGCATTCCTGAGTTCCTCGATCTTTGCGGCTGCCGCATTCTTCAAGGCGTTGAGCTTCTGGCCAAATTCACGCTTCTGCTCGGGCGCCACAGTCCTGAAATCCTCGAAAAGGCGGGTGATTTCACCCTTTTTCCCGAGCAGGCGCACCCTGGCCTCCTCTATTTCCTGCTCCTTTTTGCACTTGAGCTCCTCAATTTCCTTGAGGATGGCTTCAATTCTCTCTTTCATATCCTTACTTTTTCTTTGTCTTGCTCAGGGCAGCCTGCATGGCCGCCTTCCGCTTGTCACGGGCTTTCTGCTCCCTCGCTCCACCGGACTTCAGATATGCCGCCCACTGCTCATCGGTGAAAACCAGTTTGTAGGCATCATAGGTCTTCTGCATCCATGCATCCCTCTCGTTCATGTAGATGTCGCTGTTCGAAACCCTGGACTTCTGCAACTTTTTCATCGACTCCATCAGCCCGATATAATTGGACTGAAGTATGGAATCCACATAAAAAGCCTGGCCGTCATCAAGTTTCAGGAGCCTCTGAAGTCTTTCTGTCTCCTTTTCGGCAAGTTCGTATGCATCAGGCTCCTTTGGCTCTTCCTGGGTCAGGCCGACAGGACAGAACGCAAGAATTGCTGCAATTGCGAGGATAGTCCTTTTCATTTTCTTAAATTTGCATTGTACGCGTTTTCATGCGCATAACCTCGCAAATTTACATATTTATTTCATAATACAAGAATGAAACGGACAGCACGACTTCTCTTCGGCATTCTCTGCCTCAGCGCTTTGGGCATATCTACGGCGGCGGACGCCTGCTCGAACATACTCGTCACCAGAGGCGCAAGCTCGGACGGATCCAACATGGTGTCATACACCGCAGACTCACACGAACTTTACGGCAACCTCCGCTACAGGCCGGCGGGAAACTGGGAGGAAGGCTCCATGTTGAAGGTATTTGACTGGGACAGCGGCCGCTATCTGACGGACATCCCCCAGCCCACACACACCTGGCAGACGGTGGGAAACATGAACGAGAAGCAGCTCATAATAACCGAGACGACCTACGGCGGACGTCCCGAACTCTGGGACAGTACCGGAAGAATGGACTATGGATCAATGATTTACATCGCGCTCCAGAGAGCATCCACGGCTCGGGAGGCTATAGAGGTCATGACTGGACTTGCCTGCACCCACGGCTACTATTCCGAAGGCGAATCCTTCTCCATCGCCGACAAGGATGAGGTCTGGATACTGGAAGTCATAGGCAAGGGATTCAAGGATGACGGAAGGGGCGGCAACGCACGCAAGGGCGTGGTTTGGGTGGCACGCAGGGTGCCGGACGGCTTCATCTGCGCACATGCCAACCAGGCCAGGATAAGCACCTTCCCTCTCAATGATCCCGAGAACTGCTTGTACTCTAAAGATGTGGTGGACTTTGCGAGAGAGATGGGCTGGTTCAGCGGCAAGGACGCCGACTTCAGCTTCTGCGACACATACGCGCCACTGGATTTTTCGGGCATGAGGGCCTGCGAAGCCCGAGCATGGTCGGCATTCAACATACTTTGTGACGGGAAGTTCACCTATGTCGACGAGACTGGTGACGAGGTGACGAGGGACGCATACGATTATATCGAGTATGCCCTCGGCCACGACCGAAGCAAGAGGTTCCCTCTGTTCGTGAAACCTTCCCGCAAGCTGGGCGTGAAGGATGTCGCCGATGCCATGAGAGATCATTTCGAAGGCACGCCCATGGACATGACGCAGGATATCGGCGCCGGCGGCAATGCCCTCCCTTACAGATGGAGGCCAATGTCTTTCACTTCAGGAGGAAACAGCTACTGCAACGAAAGGGCCATTGCAACCCAGCAGACCGGCTTCTGGCTCGTGGGCCAGTCAAGAAAGGAACTTCCCGACGCAGTGGGCGGCCTCCTGTGGTTCGGCACAGACGACTCCGCGACTTCTTATCTCACACCAATATACACCTGCACTTCCGAGGTTCCCGAATGCTTCAGGGAAGGCAACGGAGACCTTCTGACCTACTCTCCCACCTCAGCCTTCTGGATGTGCAACCGCGTCGCAAATGCCTGCTACAAGATGTATAACCA
>JABUTS010000064.1 GCA_021443565.1 Bacteroidales bacterium
CTGTCCGCTTTTGCCCGTTGTCTCTCGTCTGCCCTGCGTTCGTTCTGTCCGCTTTTGCCTGTTGACTCTCGTCTGCCCTGCGTTCGCCTCCCGGTTTTGAAAGTCTAATATAATAGACCTTTGGAGTCGGAAAGCCGGGCATTGCCGCCCAGCCCTTTCAGCTGCCAGCCCTTTCAGTTGCCGGTCCTTTCAGTCGCCAGTCCTTCCAGTTGCTGCTCCTTCCAGTTGCTGCTCCTTCCAGTTGCCGTGCCGGTCAAGTTCGACCGCCCTTTTCTTCGGGATGCCGACCTTGCTTCCGTTTTTTCTCAACTCCTTCTCGAGGTTGGTGATTCTCTTTGTCTTCTCCAGTTCATATTCGGTCTGGCGGCAGTAAATACGCCATGTTTCAACATCTTTGCGCCCCTCCCTCATCTTCAGCTGACGATTCTCAACGAAATAGGCGAGCACCACACCGGCAATTATCAGCATGATGGTCCATGCCATGTGCGGGAGATACTCCTCTGAGATAAACTCTCCCCGCCCGATAACCCTCACAGCCTTTCGCCATAAGCCCGGCTTACGCTTCTTTTCCTCTCCCATCTCCTATTCCTCCTCCTGCCCTTTTCCCCACCTGTCGGCTTTCTCCCCTCCAGACCCTGACCTGCTCCGACCGCTGCAGTCCTTCTTCACTGCGACGCGCAACTTGGCGCTCCTTGCACGGGTGTTTGACGCAATCTCATCTTCTGAAGGAAGGATGGGCTTGCGGTTCAACGCTTCGAGCGGTGTGCTCATGTTCCCGTACAGATCCTTCTCCATGCGGCCGTCAACGTTCCCGCACTTTATGAAGTTCTTGACCATCCTGTCTTCCAGTGAGTGGTAAGTTATCACTGCGAGCCTGCCTCCCGGCTTGAGACTTCTTGCGGCTCCGTCGAGGAATTTTTCGAGAGATTTCATCTCCTGGTTCACTTCGATTCGGAATGCCTGGTAGACCTTGGCGAGTATCTTGTGCTCTCCGAACTTCGGAAGGCAGGGGGCTATGGCGGCGTCAAGTTCTCCTGTAGTTTCAATTGCCTTGGCAGTTCTTGCCTTGCAGATAAGCCTTGCCATCCTTCCTGCACCATCCACCTCGCCGTAGATCCGCAGCACCCTTTCAAGTTCCTTCTCGTCGTAACTGTTTACCACTTCCGCTGCTGTAAGGCGGGCTTTGACATTCATTCTCATGTCCAGGGGCGCGTCGTAGCGGAAACTGAACCCACGCTCAGCAGTATCGAACTGGTGGGATGAAACTCCAAGGTCCGCAAGAATGCCGTCAACCCCAGCCTCGAGCCCGGCTTCGACGTCGAAGCCCTCACCGCCCTCGATTTTGGCTGCCGCCATGAACTCATCATCGGCTCCGGCCTCCACCCCGAAACCATAGTGGTCTTGTTTTCCGGCTTTGCGGGCTTCGACGTTGTCGTCTGCTTGTGAACTTCGGCCAGCGCAGTCTTCGACCGTTGCGGTTGCGTCTGCTTTGCGGGCTTCGTGAAACTGCTCAAGCACAAAGTTGTGGACGAAACGGAAGTTGTTGTGTATGAGGGTTAAACGCTTATCGTCCGGGGCATTGGCCAAGGCGTCACTGTCGCGGTCAAACGCAATGAGCCTCCCTTCGGGAGTAAGGCGTGAAAGAATTTCCCTTGAGTGGCCTCCGCCTCCGAACGTTGCATCTACGTATGTTCCTTTGGGATTGTCTGCAATGAGAGCGGATACGCTCTCGTCAAGCAGAACCGGGGTATGATATTCAGACATGGCCGCCTCCTTATCTTGCAAGGCTGGCAGCGATGGAAAGATAATCTTCGTTAGACAGAGCCGAGGCCTCGAACTTGTCCTTGGCCCATATCTCTATCTTGTAGTCATTGCCGAAGAATACGATTTCCTTGCCGACACCGATTGATTCAAGCAGTTTCTTCGGGATTGAGATGCGGCCCAGCTTCCCGTCTGGCTCGACCAGCGCGCGGTCCCTCATATACTCTCTCCAGAAGGCAGCGTGACTCCTGTTGAACGGACTCAGCTTGGACTTCACATCCTCTGACTGGCGCTCCCATTCCTCATAGGTATACATCTCGAGACAGTCCGCAAACATATCCTTCCTGATGACGAACCTCATGTCGGAACCTTCGGGCATCAATGACTTGAGGCCGGATGGGAAAACCACCCTGCCCTTGTCGTCGACTTTGCCGAAATATTCGCCAATGAATTTGACCATTTCCTTTCTTTCACGCTACGCTGCAAAAGTAAGATATATTTTCCACTTTCTTCCACTTTTTTACAAAATTTTCCACAAACTTTTCAACATTCTTCCCCTTCGGGGGAACCGCCCGGCCGTTGCCCACTTTGTCACCCTCTTTCTGGCTCTCGTTTATGCTCCCATCATGGCTCCCTGCTCCACTTCCCTCTGACTCTCACACCAACTTCCTCCTTGGCTCTCGCATAAACATCGTTCCTGGCCCTCGCATCAAATTCCTCCTTGGCTCTCGCCCATACTCCCTTTTGCCGGCTGCGGTGGCCGCCTGAAACCGAACGACGTCTCCTGCAGGCTCTCTACCCGCTCCCCGCACCGCCCATCTGCCGGACGGTCATATTGCCGGCAGCGGTGACCACTGCAACCTTCGCAGACAGATCCATTGACTTTAGAAAAATGGCCTTCCATGATACTGGAAAGGGTGTGACTGAAGGATGCTCGAAGGTTAGTTCCCGTATTTGTCCGTATTTGGGAACTAACTGAATGACGGCTTTGCAAAAACGGCCTTGCAGGCCACTGGAAAGGGTGTGGCCGCTGAACGCCCAAAGGTTAGTTCCCGTATTTGTCCGTATTTGGGAACTAACTGAATGACGGCTTGGCAAAAACGGCCATGCAGGCCTCGAGA
>JABUTS010000181.1 GCA_021443565.1 Bacteroidales bacterium
ATCAGGGCGATAGGCGTGCAGAACCCTCTCGCGAGCCTTAGGAGTCTCGATCCTTCCTTCGTGATGCTGGATAACGACACCTTCGGTTCAAACCCTAACCAGATGCCTAACATTGAGATACGAGGCAAGTCCTCCATGCTCGGCCTTCGTGACGAGCTTTCGGAAGATCCGAATCAGCCTCTGTTCATACTTGACGGCTTCGAGTCAACTCTTTCAGCGATTTACAACCTGGACGTGAGCCGCATCGAATCCATCACCATCCTGAAGGATGCGGCATCTACAGCGATGTATGGTTCCAAGGCTGCAAACGGTGTAGTTGTCGTGGAGACCGTGAAGCCAGTGGCCGGAAAACTCCGTCTCAGCTACAGCGGATCCCTCGACGTCACCGCTCCAGACCTCTCAAGCTATAATCTTATGAATGCCAACGAGAAACTTGAGTTCGAGCGTCTCGCGGGCCACTATGACTCAAGCGGAAGCGCTGCCGACATCATAGAACTTGACAATCTCTACAACAAGCGTCTTGCCTCTATCCAGAGCGGAACTGACACCTACTGGCTCTCCGAGCCTCTCCGCATAGGTGTGAATAACAGGCACGACCTCTATGTGGACGGCGGTGCAGACGGCTTCATGTTCGGCATCGGTCTCAACGTCAACGACGTGAACGGCGTGATGAAGAATTCCAACCGCAATGGTCTGGGAGGCCGCATAGACCTTACCTACCGCATAGGCAATCTCAACTTCTCGAACAAATTCTCTGCTCTTTCCACCTTGTATTCTGACCCTATAGTCCCATTCTCGGAGTATGCAATGGCCAATCCATACTGCAAGAAATATGCGGAAGACGGGTCGATACAGCGCCTCCTCTTCGAAGGCACCTCGCTCGAATACGCAATGGGCAATCCTATGTGGAACGACAGCCTGAACAGCCGCAACGACTCGAAGGACCTTCTCATTTCCGATTATTTCAACGTGGAATACAACCCTCTCGAGGGCCTTCGTCTCCGTGCCCGTGCAGGCCTTACCTACAACACTCACAAGAACGAGAATTTCATCTCTCCAGACGATACCCGCTTCGAGAATACAAACAGGCTCCGCCGCGGCTCTTTCACAAGCACCGACAGAGGAAGCATGAAGTATGAGGGCGACTTCACCGCCTCGTACGGCAAGGTATTCGACAGGATTCATAATGTGAACCTCGCACTGGGCGGCAAGATTTCGGAATCAAAGACCCTTTCGAACGGCTACACCGTATACGGCTTCCCATCGGGCGACTTCACCTATCCGTCTTTCTCAAACGGCTATGGCGAGGGTGCACGCCCTACCTATACCGAAAGTGTGGTACGTGAGGCGAGTGCCTATGTAATAGGTAGCTATGCATTGAAGGACAGGTATCTGCTCGATGCCAGCTACAGGCTTAACGGCGCTTCCGTATTCGGCTCGAACAAGAAATACATAAACACATGGTCTGTAGGCCTCGGCTGGAACATCCATAAGGAGAAGTTCATGCAGAACGCATCTATAATCAACTTCTGGAAGATCCGCGGCTCGATAGGAAATCCGGGCAACACCAACTTCGATTCTTCGATGTCCCTGACCACCTACCGTTACAGCTTCGCATCTTACAACTATTTCGGTCTCAGCACCACACTTGAGCAACTCGGCAACGTCAACCTCATGTGGCAGACCACCCTCGACCGAAACATAGGCATGGACCTCACCATGTTCAACAACAGGCTGAACCTTACCCTCGATGCCTACCGGAAGGACACCGATCCGCTTCTTCTTGCAATCGGACTTCCGAGCTCATCCGGCGTGACTTCATACTACACCAACTGCGGAACCCAGATTTCCAAGGGCTTCACGGGCACTGCACAGTATTATATTTTCCGCGACTTCACACGTCGCATAACCTGGTCCGTCAGAGCATCTCTCCGTCTTGACGGCTCTGAACTCAGGAACCTCGGCAACACCCTCGAGAGCTTCAACAAATACAGCCAAAGCCGTACACTCAAGCGTTACTTCGACGGAGCCGATCCGGATGACATCTGGGCAGTACGCTCCGCCGGCATCGACCCTGCCACCGGTCGCGAACTGTTCATAAAGAAGGACGGAACCTACAGCTACGATTTCAGCTACGAGGACGAGGTGGTGGTCGGCAACGAGCGTCCTGACGCGGAAGGCGTGATTGGCACCAACTTCAGTTTCAAGGGCTTTACCTTCGGAACCACCTTCAGATACCGTCTCGGAGCAGACACTTTCAACAACGCAGTATTCTCGAAGGTAGAGAACATCTCAAGCAGCAATCTCCTTTATAACCAGGACAAGAGAGCTCTCTACGACCGCTGGCAGAAGGTTGGGGACATCTCACAGTTCAAGAACATAGCAAGTTCGTCGAGCACTCCTATGTCTTCACGCTTCGTGCAGACTGAGAATACCCTCTCCCTCGAGTCGTTCCAGATAGGATATGAGTTCGAGCCTGAACTTGCCAGGAAGTTAGGTCTTGAAGGACTTCGTCTTAACGCCTACATGAACAACATTTTCCGTCTGTCAACGATCAAGGAGGAACGCGGTATCAGCTATCCTTACGCAAAGAGCGTGACATTCGCACTTTCACTTACCTTCTAAAAGCCTTGGAATATGAAAAATAAGATATTGACATATATCAGCTTGGCTGTTCTTGCAACACTTTCTCTGTCATCCTGCTCTGAATGGCTGGACTATACTCCTAAGGATAAGTTCACCGCCAATCAGCAGTTTGCGACAAGCAGCGGCTTCTTCGACGCAGTGAACGGCGCATACAACAACATGCTCAGCAC
>JABUTS010000127.1 GCA_021443565.1 Bacteroidales bacterium
ATGAGTGTGTCAGCCTTCTCAAGCAGGTTCGCGACAGGGCCGGCCTCAGCACCGCCGGCAACGGATGGACAAAGGAATCGTTCCGCACAGCAATACTTGACGAAAGAAGCTGGGAATTCTACGGTGAGAACATGCGCCGCCGCGACCTCATCCGCCACGGTCTGTTCATTTCAAAAGCAAAGGAGAGGCTCGGAAACTTCGTGGACGACCACTTCCTTGTATTCCCTATCCCTCAGACCGAGGTCAATGCAAATGCACTTTGCGGACAGAATCCGGGGTATTAGAAACATCTGACCATTGCAGGCACTTGCAATGATGCATAAAAAGTACGGCCCGTTTTCCACGAGCCGTACTTTTCGCTTTTTGAGAAAAGTTACCGAATTGCAAAAAGAGATGTTCAAAAAACAAGATTTAATGGGGCATATTGCCATTTATGTATCATATTTGCATAACGCGTTGTTGCGGATATTCCGCAGTGTATAAAAATCAACAGTTATGGAAAAGAACATTTCAGGAATTGCGATCGCCATCGGTCTGATTGTAGCCGGTGCGATGATGCCCTACGCTGTAAGGGAATACAAATCTTACGACCGCACAGTCGACGTAAAAGGCCTGTGCGAGAAGGAAGTGAAGGCGGACAAGGTTATATGGCCGCTTACCTACAAGGTTATAGGCAACGATCTCGGCGAGGTTCTGGCGACAATAGACAAGCAAAACGAACTGATACTCGGTTTCCTTGACGAGGGCGGTATAAGCAAAGAGGATATAAGCGTTGCAAGTCCAAAGATTTCAGACAGTTACGCAGTTGAATACGGTTCTAATGACCGCCATTACCGCTATGTGGCAACCATAGTGGTCACTGTATGCTCGAAGAAGGTTGACGAGGTCACTAAGCTTATCGCCAACCAGACTTCGCTCATGCGCAAAGGCATCAACATTTCGGAAGATTACTACGGGTCTTCAGAGGTTCAGTATCTCTTTGAAGGACTGAATGATATCAAGCCGGAAATGATAGAAGCCGCCACCGCAAGCGCACGTCTCGCGGCAAACAAATTCGCCGAGGACAGCGGCTCCAAAATCGGAAAGATACGCAATGCCAGCCAGGGCATATTCACAATCTCCAACAGGGACTCCAACACCCCGTATATCAAGAATATACGCGTGGTAACATCTGTAACCTTCTATCTTAAGAAATAGAGCCGTGCTGCTCAAGTTCGAAGATACCATCTGCGCACCTGCGACCATTCCCGGCACAGGTGCCATCACTGTCATAAGGGTGAGTGGGCCGGACACTTTCGCAGTCGCCGACAAGGTTTGCCGCTGCCGCAAGGGCAACATTTCCACCGCACGCGGGTTTTCCGTCAAGTTCGCGGAGATATATGATTTCACCGCGGGAGCCGACGCGGGCGCCATGGCAGTTGTTGGAACGAGCGCTAGCGATGTTGTTGGCGCAAGCGCGGGCTTTGACGGACGAGACGGGACGAACGCTAGCGTTGTTGTTGGCGTTGGCGCGGACGCACGCGCTGAGGACTGCAATGAACGAAGAGAGAGTGCCGAAGATGCTGTTTGCTTTGGCGCGGATGGACGCGCTGATGTTGGCGTTGACGAGGACGACAGCGGGTTTTCCCGCGCGAACATTGGCGCCGGCTTGCTGGTTGATGAGGTACTGGTTTCCATATTCCGCGCCCCCCATTCATACACCGGCGAAGACAGCATTGAAATAAACTGTCATGCCAGCAGCCATGTCTGCGCAACGATACTCAGGCTGCTCTGCACCGCCGGCTGCAGGATGGCGGGGCCGGGCGAATTCACCCGCAGGGCCTTCGCCAACGGCAAGATGGACCTTGCCCAGGCCGAAGCCGTCGCCGACGTGGTCGCAGCAGCATCCAAAGCTCAGCTCGACGTCGCCATGAATCAACTTCGCGGCGGCATATCACACGAACTCAAGCAGTTACGCAGCAGATTCCTCGAAATCACCGCCCTGCTCGAGCTGGAACTCGACTTCAGCGAAGAGGAAGTTGAATTCGCCGACAGGACCAAACTCAGCGCGCTGGTTGACGGCGCAATCACGCATATCGCCACGCTCGCCGACTCGTTCGAGAAAGGCAACGCCATCAAGAACGGCATACCCGTCGCAATCATAGGCGCTGCAAACACAGGGAAATCCACCCTCCTCAACGCCCTTGTAGGCGAACAGCGCGCCATAGTCACCGACATCGCGGGGACCACACGAGACACTATTGAAGAATGTTTCAATGTGGGAGGCATCATCTTCCGCTTCATCGACACCGCCGGCCTCCGCGAAACCAGCGACCTCGTAGAAAAAATTGGCATACAACGCTCGCTCGAAGCCCTCGCCAAGGCCCGCATCGTCCTCATTATGACTGACGCCGGGCTTGAAGGCCCTGCCGCAGCCGACGAGATTAAGGACCTTCTTGCAAAAATTGACCCCAAAAGGCAGTCGGCCATAATCCTCCTCAACAAATGCGACAAGGAAGGCCACCTCACGGCCATTGAACTTGCCGAACAACTCGACAATTCGATTACGCACTGCAGCAGCCGCGAAACACCGCTCCAGCACTGGCAGGATAACAACGAACAACTCGAAAATTCGATTACGCACTGTAGCAGCCGTGAAACACATCACCAGCACTGGCAGGGTAACAACGAACAACTCAATAGTTCGCGTTCTCACTGCAACAACGGCGAAACACCGCTCCAGCACTGGCAGGATAACAACGAACAACTCGACAGTTCGCGTTCTCACTGCAACAACAGCGAAACACCGCTCCAGCACTGGCAGGATAACAA
>JABUTS010000082.1 GCA_021443565.1 Bacteroidales bacterium
CAGCTTCTCGAGCCTGCACGCCAGCTCATGAAGAACGGCTACAACATCTATGCGACCCGCGGTACAGCCGGATTCCTCGAGGAGAACGGAATACATTGCAGCGTGGTTTCATGGCCTGACGAGCCGGGCGAGAACAATGTCATCAACATGATAGCCGAGCACAAGTTCGACCTCATAGTCAACATTCCAAAGAACCAGACCAAACGCGAACTGACCAACGGATACCATATCCGCCGCAACGCCATAGACCACAACATCCCTCTCATGACCAACGCGCGCCTTGCAAGGACCTTCATCGAGGCCTTCTGCGCGCTCAAGCTCGAGGATGTCAAGATCAAGAGCTGGCAGGAATATACCATGTAACATGATGTTCGGGGACAAGAATATGTTTTCTCACGGCATGGGGAGGGTGGCAGCCCTGCTGCTCTCCCTTGTGCTTTTCTCCACCGGTGCATACGCCCAGAAAGCCCTTTCACTCAGCAAGTTGGAATTTGATGCGAGAATGGCGTTCAACAGCCTTGTGTATGACGGCAACGTGATAGATGCTGGCACCGGCTTCAGGGGGCAGTACATCAACTTCCGCGTGGACGGAACACTCGGCAAGGCAGTAAGTTACAGTTACCGCCAGCGTCTGAACAGGAGCTCGAATTCAACCTTCTTCGATGCCACCGACTGGCTCTACATCAGCGGCAAGGTCGCTCCGTGGCTGACCCTCTCCGGAGGCAAACAGGTAGTTGCCGTAGGCGGTTTCGAGTATGACAGGGCTCCCGTAGACCTGTATTACTGCAGTGAATTCTGGAACACCATTCCTTGCTACCAGCTCGGATTGTCCGCATCGATGACAGCATCGAAGAACGACAGTTTCCTCCTCCAGTTCTGCAATTCTCCCATGAGGGAGGTCGCGGGAAACAACACCTATGCACTGAATCTCATGTGGTACGGCAAGCATGGCTTCTGGGAAACCATCTGGTCGGTGAACGGCATCGAGTGCCTTGACGGCTGGATAGGCTACGTCGCCCTGGGCAACAGATTCAACATCACTGACTGGCTTCGCCTTGACCTTGACCTGATGGACCGCTATACCTCCGGCACGGGCTTCTTCGACGACCTGTCGATCATGTCCGAACTGTCTGCAGCTCCGTGTCCCGGCCTGCGCGTCCATGCAAAATACACTTTTGACATGAACAATGCCGTTGGCAGCCGCGACTATCTCGTGCTTCCCGGGACGGAGGTCAATATGGTGAGCGCGGGTGCCGAGTATCATCCTCTCCCGAAGATGAGGGATAATCTCAGGCTGTTCGCCATCGCCGGTTACAGCTGGGGAGACAATACCAACGAGCTTGGGGCAAATACCGACCTGAGTCTCTATATCCAGCTCGGCGTGAAACTCCGCATCGACTTACTTGATAGTCTGCGTAAGAAATAAATTGTCAATCACTGTTTTATGAAGAGATTATCTGCGGCCGCCATACTCCTGCTGGCAACCATTTCCGCAAATGCTGACGTTTCATTCAGGATTCGCAGCCATTATCTCAACTTCCCGATTTCCCACAAAGTTGACAGGGGCAGGGTAAACATGACCGTCGACGGTAAACCTTTCTGCTCCTCGGTAATGAGGCTGGCAGACGGCGAAGCGGACTATTGGACCTTCGTCGACGTGAGCCTGCTGAAGGGCAAGACCATGACTCTGAGCGGCGATTTTTCCGACGAAGTGCTCGGGCGCATAGTCCAGTCCGACGAAAGGGTGGACGAGGAGAGTTATTATAAGGAGGCTCTTCGCCCGCAGTATCATTTCACGGCAAGCAGGGGATGGATCAACGACCCAAACGGATTGATTTGGCACAACGGCCGCTACCACATGTTCTTCCAGCACAACCCTTTCGAGAGGGAGTGGGAGAATATGCACTGGGGGCATGCATACAGCGAAGACCTGATTCACTGGACCGAACTTCCGCTTGCCCTGCACCCTGACCACATAGGCACCATGTTCTCGGGCACGGCGACCATGGACTATCTCAACGAGGCCGGATTCAACGAAATTGAAAGCAGGAGCACACGCAAATCACGTGGGTCCCGCACTTCAGACGTTTCCGCGTCCCCTGACCCGGCAGGCAAGCCGGCCATGCTGGCTTTCTACACCGCTGACAAGGAATGGGAGACCCAATGCATGGCATATTCGCATGACGAGGGCCTCACATGGACCAAATACGAGGGAAACCCCATCATCAACTCGCATGAAAGGTGGCAGTCCCGCGACACCAGAGATCCGAAGGTGTTCCGTTACGACAAGGGCGGCCACTGGGTGATGGTGCTGAACGAGCGCGACGGCCATACCATATATAATTCCACCGACCTCAGGAACTGGACAGCCATGAGCCACCAGACAGGATTCTGGGAGTGCCCGGAACTGTTCGAGATAGGGGAGGATGCGGACCCATCCGCAAGGCATTGGGTGATGTGGGGCGCGTCCGGCACGTATATGATAGGCGACTTCGACGGGAAGACTTTCACTCCTTCGGGTGGGAAGCGATGCAATTACAACGGCAGCGCCTATGCCTGCCAGACCTTCGCGAACATGCCTGAAGAGGACGGCAGGGTAATCAAGATTGCCTGGGGCCGCATAGGCTTCGGAGACTCTCCGTTCAACGGAGTGATGCTGCTTCCGCAGGAACAGAAACTTGTCATGACCCCTGACGGGCTGCGTCTCGCGAGTTATCCGGTTGCTGAGACCGAAAATCTCTTTGAGAAGGTTGCTTCGGCCACAGACCTTACCCAGGCCGAAGCCAACGAACTTCTCAAGG
>JABUTS010000235.1 GCA_021443565.1 Bacteroidales bacterium
ACAGCCTTTCAGGCCAAGGGATTTTAAGTCCCTCGTGTCTACCATTCCACCACCAAGGCAATCGTATGAAGACTCGGCAAAGGTAACAATTTTTTCCACAAGTTACTCCCGCTCGGAAATGCTCAAACTGACGTTTGGCATTTCGCTCGCTTAATCGTATCTTTGACCCTATGCGAAAAGTACGGATGAGGAAATACAAGGTGGGGAATGAGAGGTTCGTGGAGGTTGAGGACCTGAGTTTTCTCCGAGACAGGGAAAAGTTCAACTGGCTGAGCCGCCACTGGTTCAGCTTCCGCCACCGAAAGGCGCTCCGCAAGGCCGACCATGTAATCGCGATGAGCGAAGACGTGGCCCATGATGTTGTCCGTTACTATTTCATCCCCAAATACAAGGTAACCACTGGAGATTCGGGCCGTAATGAGTGATGTTTTCCTCGCAGCTGCTGGCTTTCTCTGTCTCTAACCGGCATATCCCAGCGTCACTACGCTGATTCTTGTTTCCGCTCCGAAAACCTTTCTCAGCGCCTTGTGGCATGCCGCCAGCGTCGCACCTGTCGTAAACACGTCGTCCACCAGAACTATATGGCCGGGAATCCCGGCTTTTTTGTTAGTGGACCTTCCACCCGAAAGTGCCGTCCCTCTGCCCCTCTGCCGCAGTTTCGCTCTTCTTCTCACGACGAATGCGTTCTCCACATTCTTTCTTTTGCCCTCGCTGTCCAGCATGGTCTGGCTTTTTGTCCTGCGTCTCCTTGAAAGGAGGTTGCAGTCAATGGGAGCTCCAAGTTCTCCGGCAAGGGCTTTGGCTATCACGGCCGCCTGATTATAACCCCTGAGCAGCTTCCTTGTCCAATGCAGAGGCACAGGGACTATCAGGCTGACATCCTCGAAAATGTGCCCGGGTGACGAGAGCAGCTTTCTCCCAAGCATGCGGCCGAACAGCCTGCCCTGCGAAAACTCCCCGCGATATTTCAAGCCTCGCGTGATTTCCCTGAATGCAGACCCGCGCCTGTAGAAAAACAAAGCAGCGGCGAAGCAGTAGCGGCTGTCTTCAGCCATTATGTTGAATCTGTCCGCCATGGGATTGCGTTCCATGGCCCAAAACCAGGTCTGTGGCAGGTCGTCAAGGCACCATATACAGACACTGTCCTCCTCCGGACCCAGCTGCCGCGAACAGACGCAACAGTGCCTCGGGGCCAGAAGGTCGGACAGTGTGGTGAGATATTTCAAAATATATCTAGCAGGTCATGCCGCCGCAACAGTGTATCACCTGTCCGCTGACGTAAGAAGAAAGCTCGCTGCCGAGGAAGGTGGCAACGTTGGCAACGTCCTCCGGGGTGCCTCCGCGGCGGAGAGGAATTGTCTTGACCCATTCTTCGCGCACCTTCTCCGGAAGCGCCTTGGTCATATCCGAGATGATGAAACCGGGAGCGATGCAGTTTGCCCTGATTCCTCTCGGTCCCATTTCCTTTGCGATGGATTTTGCGAGACCTATGAGGCCTGCCTTGGATGCCGAGTAGTTGCACTGGCCGGCATTGCCAGTCACGCCCACTACCGAAGACATGTTGATGATGCTTCCGCTTCTCTGCTTTGCCATAATCGGGGTGCATGCATGGATGAAGTTGAAAGCCGATTTCAGGTTCACGTTGATTACGGCGTCCCACTGGCTTTCATCCATCCTGAGCATCAGGCCGTCCTTGGTTATGCCGGCGTTGTTTACGAGAATGTCAATGCGGCCGAACTCAGCGAGAATCTCTCCGACTACGGCGTGCGTCTCGTCAAAGCTGGCGGCGTTGGAAGCATAAGCCCTGACCTTGGTGCCAAAGGCGGAGAGTTCCTTTACAGTCTCTTCGACAGTTTCGTTGATGGCGAGGTCGGTGATGGCAACGTCTGCCCCTTCCGACACATACTTGAGTGCAATGGCCTTGCCAATGCCTCTGGCTGCCCCTGTTATGATGGCAACCTTTCCTTCAAGAATACCCATGATTTGTGTGTTTGGTTATGTATGCGCGTGCGCTTGTGCGCTGTGCGCGGGTTTATATGCAAATTTATCAATTATGACGGGAAGAGAAGCGGCGCCTGCTGTTTTTGACTGTCAAAAAATCAAAAAGCGTCGGTCGCGCCCTATTCCCCATACAGATATTTCCTCTGCTCTGCGGTGAGCACGTCGATTTCTATACCCCATGACGCTAGCTTGCGCATGGCCACCTCGGAATTGATTTCCTCCGGAATGTCTATGACCCTGTCTCCGGCCTCGCGGACCGGACGGGTCTTTGCTATATACCTGGCGCTGAGCGCCTGTATGGCAAATGACATGTCCATGATCTCGGCAGGATGACCGTCTCCGGCAGCGAGGTTCACGAGCCTTCCCTCCGCGATTACATATATCTTCCTGCCATCGGCCAGTCTGTACGAGTTGATGTTCTGTCTTGCCGGCTTGACCTCTACGGCGTTGTCTTTCAGCCAGGCGACATCCACCTCGCAGTCGAAATGACCCGCATTGCAGCATATCGCGCCGTCTTTCATGCGAAGGAACTCCCTGCTGCCGATGACTCCGTCGCAGCCTGTCACGGTGACAAACATGTCAGCAAGCTCCGCAGCTTTCTGCATGGTCATGACCGAGAAGCCGTCCATCACGGCCTCCATGGCCTTCACGGGGTCGATTTCCGTCACAATCACCTTCGCACCAAGACCCTTGGCGCGCATGGCCACACCCTTGCCGCACCAGCCGTAACCTGCGACGACGACGGTCTTGCCCGCCACGATGAGGTTGGTGGTACGGTTGATGCCGTTCCAGAC
>JABUTS010000041.1 GCA_021443565.1 Bacteroidales bacterium
GCGGTGCTGCGTCATTTATCGGTGCGGGGGCGGCGGGCGGTGCAGTCCCGGCGGACGACGTCATGGACTTTGCGGAGATAGCGGGTCAGGAAGCGGCCCGCCGCGGTCTCGAAATTGCGGCAGCCGGCAGCCACAATGTAATTCTCGTTGGTGCTCCGGGCTCTGGCAAAAGTTCAATGGCAAAGGCCATGAGCACCATACTGCCTCCTATGACGCGCGAAGAATTCATCCAGACCTGCAAGATTTATTCTGTATCCGGGAAACACATGAACATCTCCGGCGGAATGGCCATGAGACCTTTCCGCGCGCCCCACTACAGTGCCTCTATTCCAGCCTTGCTCGGTGGCGGCTCAGACACCATAGCCCCCGGCGAAGTATCGCTGGCCCACAACGGGATACTCTTCATTGACGAGTACAGCGAGGCCCCAAAAAGTTTTCTGGAAGCCCTCCGTGGCCCACTCGAGGACGGAGAGGTCACCATCTCAAGGCTGAAATCCAAAGTCAGTTTCCCCGCCCGTTTCATGCTCGTGGCAGCGGCAAACCCCTGCCCCTGCGGATACTGGGGCGAAGGTGACCGCTGCACCTGCACCCCCACCCAACGCGCCAGCCACATCAGCAAATTGTCAGGACCTATGATGGACCGTATAGACATACACCTGTGGCTCCATCCCGTCGAGACCTCGAAACTCGTGAGAAAGGCCAAGGCGGAAAGCAGTGACAGCATAGCGGCGAGAGTGAAGGCGGCAAGGGAAATCCAACTCCGCCGCTTCATGAACGACGGCATTTTCACAAACTCACAGATGAGCAACCGCCTCATGCACAAGTACTGCCACCTGAGTCGCGACTGCCAGGACTACCTCGAAAAAGTGGTAGGCCAGCTCGGCCTTTCCGCACGCGGATGCACCAGGATAATCAAGATAGCCAGGACCATAGCCGACTTGGACTCCTCTGCAGACATCACTCTCGAGCACCTGTTCGAAGCCTCGGGCTACCGTTTCCTCGACCGCCGTACACCTGTGTGATTACCGGAACATCAACGCCTTATATGCCGAATAACTTTCTCCACCCCCAAAACGAGCGCTCCGTCCCCTGTCACATGATATTAGGGATGTCCAGAAGAATGGCATTCGTGCTTTCGGGATCACTGAGCATGCCAACATGGTCCGTATCAAGGTAATATTCCTTCACGCATGGCACGGTCTTTACCATCTGGCGCTGCAGGAAGTATGAGCAGCAGTTGTCCTTCAGTGTATGGATATATACTTTAGGCACGTTCATGTAGCGGTCGGAGAGATGCACCGGTTCGCCCCACATGGTAGGATTCTCGTCCTGCAGATACTGAAGTGCATACAGGAACTTATCGTCCGGAGTGGTATTGAAACCAAGGTTGCGAGCATACGTCGGATTGAATGTCGCCAATCCATTCTCCTTCACGACAGTTGTGAGCGGGCCGACCTGTGACCACGGATCGCTCATCAAGAAATTCATCATCACATCACCATCCTTAGGTAAAAAAGCTGCAAAGAACACAAGTTTTTCTATCTTTTCGGGGATGTTTTCCGCCACCTGGGCAATCACCATACCAGTCATGGAGTGTGCCACAAGTATAACCTTGCCATCTATCTTCGAAATGAAATCCTGGAGAGCATTGACATGATCGGCAAGTGTAACCTTGGTCAGGTCTACGGACTTATTGTCACCATGTCCCGGCAGGTCAAAGGTTTTGACGGTGTGTCCTGCAGCCTCCAGAGCAGGTTTGTTGAAATCCCAGCACCATGAGGCGCACCATCCTCCGTGCACCAGTACGTAGGTGGCGTGGACTGTCTCATCCTGGCCTTCAGCAGATTTGTTGACATTTTGATTCTGTGAGCAGGACGAAACGGTGAAAGCGACTGCGAGTGCCGTGAAAGCCACGAAGGCAAATTGTTTTAATGTTTTCATAAAGACTTTGATTTGTTTGTTTATCTGGAATATTTGTAAAAGCGTTACCCTATATATCAATGACGAAAAATTAGTGATTTAATTTGAAAAATCATTCGAATCGGCAGAAAAAACCCGATTATTTGGTGTTTTCATGAGCAATTACCGATATATGAGCGCAGTTGTACCTGATGGTGCGGGAGAGCATTCGTTCAGCTTCAAGCTGGCCGGAGAGACAAGAATATTCTCCTGCTGTTGAAGGAAGTCATTTTTAAGTCAGGAGCCGATTATTGAAATTGTGTGGTATCTTTGCCGAAAACAAAAGGCGGAATATTCAATGGAACATTCAGTAAACATATCGTCATTGGCGGAGATTGATAAGGCGGCAGAAGAGTTTCTCAAGCTTGTCGATGGCCACAGCCTGCTGGCATTCCATGCTCCCATGGGCTCGGGCAAGACGACATTCACCACCGCAATTGCAAGGGTGCTGGGCGTGACGGACCCCGTGTGCTCCCCCACTTTCACGATTGTGAACGAATATATAACCTCGAGCGGTGAGCCTATGTACCATTTCGACTTCTACCGCATCACAAAGGAGTCTGAAGCGATGGATATAGGGCTTTACGACTATCTGGACAGTGGTCATCTCTGCATCATGGAGTGGCCGGAGAACATAGATACCCTGCTCCCGAAGGAGACTCTGAGAATCCGGATTCAGGTAAATCCTGACGAATCCAGAACCCTAACCTGGGAAGACTGACCTTACCCTGCCCCGGAACTCAGCGGATTGCTACCCACATCCTCGGGAAGGCTAATGGCCCTGAGTCATGG
>JABUTS010000189.1 GCA_021443565.1 Bacteroidales bacterium
CAACGGATTTTTTATATAAATCTCTTAGTCTTGCCATTTGTGTCCTCCATAAATTACTTCTTTACAGAGTTTGCAGCTGCGTTTTTTGCTGCCGTCTTCCATAACTCTGTGGCCGATGCGAGTCGGCTTGCCGCAATGAGGGCAGAATTTTGTTTCGTTCATAGATATTAGAAAAGTTGTTTTAGACAATTCTAAACATTTTCGTCTAACTTTGCACTTCGTGCACGAGGTTTTTGCCATGTGTACTGACATATTCTGAATAAACGTTTACGACATGAAAAGAATAACACTCCTGATTGCGATGGCAATGACCCTCGCTGCATGCAACACCAGCGGCGACGCATTTGAATCATTCGCTGAACATTTCGGCAAAACCTCATCTTTCGCAAGGGCGGAACTTGACGGCCGCCAGGTTCTCCTCGTATCTCACGAAGTATTCGGTACAGACGAAGGCGAAGGACTTGAAGCTGTAGCCACTTCAATCTATGCACTTGACTCTGAAGGCAGTATCGTAAGCCTTGGCTCCATCCGTTCGCAAGGTACACTCTACCCCGTTTCCACATACGACGGCAAACTCATGGTAGCAGGGCACCAGTTCGTCACCATGTACGACATACGAGGTGAAGAACCCGACCTGTACATCTTCCGCCACGAGGAAGGCGACTGCGACAGTCCGGAACTCAAGGAAATGTTCGGCATCTTCGAGCAGGGCCAGCCGTTAAGATTTAAAAGCAGCCTGTAAAGCCTGAATAGCTGAAAGGCAGATTGACAGGTCGTCCGGAGGCCAGTCAGAGCCCCGTCTTGATACCATACAAGCCACCGCCCGATACTATCCACCGCTTGGAAACATGAGAAAAAATTTTGCGAATTCACTTCTGAAGCTGGTCCTGCTGCTGGCGATGGTGGCTTCCTGTTCACCATCCGTCACAGGCAGTCTGGATCGTATAAAGGAGAGGGGCACTCTGCTCGTGGGCTCGACTGGCGACTATCGTCCCCTGTCCTTTCTTGAGCCGGAGACCGGTCTGTACTGGGGTTTTGACGTGGAGCTTGCCGAAATCATAGGAAACGACTTGGGAGTGAAGGTCAGCTATGTGCCAACCTCCTGGCCCACTTTGACCGAGGACATGCTCAATGAAGACCTTTTCGACCTGGCAATATGCGGCATAACCATCACTGATGCGCGCAGGAAAATCATGCTGATGTCCGAAGGATATCTCAGGAACGGCAAGACCATACTCTGCCGCAGAGACGACGCGTACCGTTTTCTCACGATTGATGACATAAACCAGCCCGAAGTAACCGTAATGGTCAATCCCGGCGGCCAGAACGAGGCTTTCGCCAGGGAACACCTGACCAGGGCCTGTATTATCGTCCACCAGAGGAACGAGGAAATTCCCGCCCTCATCGCCGAAGGCGGAGCCGACATCATGATAACCGAAATCGTGGAAGCCCCATATTATGTTCAGAACGACTCCCGACTAGCGGCTCCACTACTTGATAAACCATTCACGGACAGCAAGATAGGGGTACTTATGCGCAAAGGCGACGAAGAACTCCTCGAGAAGGTGAACAGCATCCTCGACAAGTGCCGGGAAGACGGCACTCTGGAGCGGCTGTGCAAACAATACGGATTCAACCACAATTTATGACCAGCACGAAATTTTGCAGGACAGCAATGCTCTGCGCATCTGCATTTGCAGGCATACTGGCGGCCCTATCGCTTACCTCCTGCTCTGCAGACTGCTCCTCGTCGGCTGACAAGGCCATGGACAGGTTCATCGACGGGCTCATGGGGAAGATGACCCTTGAGGAAAAAATAGGCCAGCTCAACCTATCGGGAGGAAATGTTCCCGGAGTGCTGTCGGGCGCCCAAGGCATAGACGACCTCATCCGTATGGGTTACCTTTCCGCCACAGGATGGGCTGAGGTTGACGAACTGAAAAGGCTGCAGACCATAGCGGTGGAAGAATCGCGCATGGGCATTCCTCTGCTTTGCGGTGTGGATGTGATTCACGGTTTCCACACCATCTTTCCCATCCCTCTTGCCCTGTCATGCACCTGGGATCCGGACCTTGTGGAAAAGACAGCCAGGGCTGCGGCTGTGGAGGCGTCTTCAAACGGAATCAGCTGGACCTACAGTCCCATGGTGGACATAGCCAGGGACGCGCGATGGGGGCGGATTGCCGAAGGAAGCGGTGAGGACCCTTACCTCGGTTCGCTCATGGCTGCGGCCATGGTCAGGGGCTACCAGGGAGATGACCTTGCGGACGAAGAGACCATCATGGCCTGCGTCAAGCATTTCGCCCTCTATGGTGCTTCGGAGGCGGGAAGGGATTACAATACGGTGGATATGAGCCGACTGCAGATGTATAACAGCTATCTTGAGCCATACAAGGCTGCCTTTCAGGCGGGTGCGGGTTCCGCGATGTCCTCCTTCAATCTTGTTGAAGGAGTGCCTGCATCCGGTAACCGCTGGCTCATGACCGAGCTGCTCAGGGACGAGTGGGGGTTCAAGGGATTCGTCGTTTCGGACTATGATGCGATAGGGGAAATGACAGCCCATGGCCTTGGCGACACTAAGTCTGTTTCGGCTCAGGCCCTGAAGGCGGGTCTGGATATGGATATGATGACTCTCGGCTACCTCAAGACCTTGAAGGCGTCGGTGGAGGACGGCAGCGTGTCGGAAAAGGATGTGGACAAGGCGTGCCGCAGGGTGCTCGAGGC
>JABUTS010000050.1 GCA_021443565.1 Bacteroidales bacterium
GTGGTGTGGCATCTCGGGGGCGCTTCCCTCGCACCGGATTCCCCTTTCAAATTGAAGCTGAACTTCCGCAACAACATGCTCATGCTGGGCAGGAATATACCTTATACTGAGGCTGTAGTTCAGTTATATACCCTGCTGCTCACCCTTGAACAGCGGACGGAAGTTCTTGGTACCGACCGGTTCACCAACTGTCTAAGCATATTTGAAACCCTTTCTAAGGAGGAAAGGGTCACAATGCTGAAACTTGCTGCATCATGCGGTGTTTTCCGCGGCAGGACCATAATACTGCTGCGCCGTATCCTGAATCTGTGCTCGGCAGCGGTATATGTGTTTACGGGTCATTTCTCCTATGCCGGAGCAGTGTTCAAGGCCCATTCCGAGTTCAGGAAAATGCGAAAAAAAGTTTCAAAAGACGAACTTGTTGCCTATCTTGGTCTTATGATGCTTGATACCGCCCAGCCCCATGCCCGCACGCTGCTTGAACTGGATACGGAAAAGTGCTTGTATGGCGCTCCGGAGGCCGGTGTTAGAGGAATGTACGACGGATGGATAGTGATGGATTCCTTCCGCCACCGCGACGGGGTGTTCAAGGTGCTGAAGGATGCCTTATGTTTATAAATTTCAATAATCGCAGCCCAAGATGAGAATCGTGATCGCAGGCGCCGGTGAAGTCGGCAGCCATCTGGCAAAACTGCTCAGCAGCGAGGCCAACGACATAACAGTGATCGATGACGACGAGAAACGCCTTGTCACCCTTGCGGAGAGTGCGGATATAGTCTCAGTTCAGGGAAATCCCTCTTCCATCACCGTGCTGCAGAGGGCCGGGGTTGCCAATGCGGATATTTTCGTAGCTGTCAGCCCTGCCGAAAGTCAGGACGTGAACGTGGTCAGTGCCATACTCGCTAAGAAGCTCGGCAGCAGAAGGGTGACCGCGAGAATAAACAACGAGGAATATCTTACATACGACAACCGTTTGATATTCACTCAGATGGGTATAGATTTGATGTTCTATCCCGAAAAAATAGCCGCCCAGGAGATATGCGATATGCTCCGCCGCAACTCGACCAGCGATTCCATGGATTTCGGGCGGGGAAAACTCCAGCTTTCAGTTTTCAGAATAGACGAGGATTCCGACCTGGTTGACGAGCGCATCTTCGATTTCAGCCGCAGGGTTTCCGATGACAATCTCCAGTTCCGTATAGTTGCAGTCTCAAGAAACGGATCAACCTTCCTTCCGGACGGGGAAAGCAAGTTCAAGAGCCGCGACACTATTTTCACCATCACGCGCAGGGAGGGAGTCGAGATACTTTCCCGTTTCTTCGGCAGGAAGGAAGTCGCCGTCAGAAAGGTGATGATACTCGGAGGAGGCACTACGGCACAGATGCTTGCAAAGTCGCTGAGCCCGGAGGTGGAGCATATCAAGATAATGGATGTGGACAGGGCCAGATGCCTTGAACTTTCCGAAAAGTTGCCTGACAACGTGATGGTTGTCTGCGGCGACGGACGCAACTCTGACACCCTGGTGGACGAGAACATACGCCAGTACGACGCTTTTGTCGCAATCACAGGCAACACGGAAACGAATATCCTTGCATGCGTCGCCGCACGCAAGCTTGGAGTCGGCAGAACCGTGGCGGAGGTCGAGAACCTTACTTATATCCACCTCGCCGAGGATATGGGTGTTGATGCTGTGGTTAACAAGAAACTTATCACCGCCAGCCGTATATACAGACTTACGCTCAGCGATAAAGTCAAGGCCATCAAGTACATGAGCGGAACGGACGCTGAGATAATGGAGTTCGTCGTGGCTCCCGACAGCCGCATCACCAAGGCTCCTCTCAAGGATATAAGCTTCCCTTCGGGTGCCATCATAGGCGGTGTCATACGCGGTAACGACGCCTTTATCGCAGTGGGAAGTACCGTGATCAAGGCTTATGACAGGGTAGCAGTATTCGCATCTCCAGAGGCGGCGAAGAGTGTTGACAAGCTATTCAAATAAACCATGAGAACCAGAGAAAAAAGGATATACAGCGTTACAATATGGGGCGCTGTCGCAAACGTTTTCCTTTCGTTGGCAAAACTTGCAGCAGGCACACTCGGACGCTCCACTGCTATGCTGGCTGATGCAATCCATTCGCTCTCAGACCTTGTGAGCGACGTCATCGTGCTTGCAATGGTGGCGGTTTCTTCCAAGGGGAAGGACAAGGGCCATGATTACGGCCATGGAAAGTTCGAGACCCTCGCGACTGAGTGCGTGGCACTACTGCTTTTTGTGGTGGGTGCGAAACTCATGAGTTCGGGCGTGGGCAAGATCCTTGAAGTCATGCGCGGAGGAAGCATAGAGTCCCCCGGTGCGATTGCCCTCTGGGCTGCTCTCGCATCCATCATAGTGAAGGAGGCTCTATACCAGTGGACAGTCCATGTGGGCAAGGCGGTTGACAGTCCCGCGGTCATCACCAACGCATGGCACCACCGCACGGACGCGCTTTCTTCGGTAGGCTCAGCCCTCGGCATTGGCGCAGCTATACTTTTCGGCGGCAAGTGGGCAATTCTCGATCCCGTTGTCGGCTGCTTCATCAGCATTTTCATTTTCGTCATAGCAGTGAAAATGGCTCTACCCGCTCTGAATGAACTCACGGAAGGCTCGCTCCCGGACGATGTGGAGGCTGA
>JABUTS010000199.1 GCA_021443565.1 Bacteroidales bacterium
TCCTCGTCGTCCATGCCGTTGAACTGTATCTTCAGTTCTCCAAAGGACTGGTAAGAGCGCACGCCGACAACAGGGCCCATGAGTTTCGCACGGGCCAGATCGCGGCCTTCCTTGATCTTGCCGTCAAGGAGAAGTCTCTGAATTTCAGGAATATACTGCGCAGCATCCGCATCAGCTTCAGTCTTGCAGCCAGCCCACAGACTTTCCTCGTTGAGCTGTATGGTCTCGTACCATACGTGGCCGTAATCCATTGCGCCAAGGCGTCCGTTGCCCACCGGCAGGGCCTCGTTCCAGTTCTGGGCCGGTTTTGTGTACCACAGAACATCCTGCCCCCATGAAGGGAGTGAGAGCAGGATTGCCGAGGCAAGAGCCAAAATTATCTTTCTCATACGTCTGACTATTTGGCGTTCTTGATTTTATAGTCCTCGACAGCCTTGAGCAGGCGGTCCGGGTAGTTGGATATGATGGCCTCCACCCTGAGGTCCATGAGGCGCTCCATCTCCTCCGGTTCATCCACGGTCCAGGTTACCACCTTCATGCCAAGGGCGTGAGCCTTTTCCATGAAAAGCGAATCCACGTTCTGGTGCTCCGGACTGACCCACTCGGGAACGAAGTCCACGAGAGTCATGTTGTAATCAAAATCTGTCTCGTCGCCTTCCCAGAGGAAAGAGAGACGGTGGCCCGGATACTTCTCGTTGATATAGTTGAGCACCCTCTCGTCGAAGCACTGGATAACGAGCCTGTCGCCGAGTCCGAGAGAGTCGAGCATTGCCATGCATATATCCGTAAATTCATGATATTCAGGCCAGAGCACGCCCTCGCCCTCACGATCGGAACTCTTGATTTCAATATTGTAGTACATTGGAGCAAGTCCATTGTCCTTGGTGTACTGCTCCACAGCACTGATGACTTCAGCCGCAATAGGCTTCACTGCAGGGATGCACTTCTTCTCAGGCCAGCCCGGGTTATACTTCTGGCCCACGTCCCACTTTGCGATTTCTGAATATGGAAGCTGATAAAGAAAAACCTTCGGGTCTCCGCTCATCACCGGAGTTCCGTCCGGACGTGTGGCATATCTGTGGTGGAAGAAGTTGTCATGAGAGAGGACAACCACACCGTCCTGGCTGATGCAGAGATCCATCTCAAGAGTGGTCACACCCAGATTGACCGCGTTGATCATAGCCTCGAGAGACTCCTCGGGATAAAGACCCATGCCGCCGCGATGCGCCTGTACGTCAACTATGTACTCCGCAGTCTTAGGTCCGCATGAAACAGCGGCTACAAGAACCAGAGACGCTGCTGCAAATGATTTCATTCTTTTCATATTCAGTAATTTATCAGTTATTTACCTTCTTGAAATTATTGTCTATCACGGCATCGGCGAGCCTGACGCCCGCAACCTGCCAGCCTTCGAACTCCTCGACTCCCGCGAAGTCCATCACCACTATGCCCGCCTTGCCTACACCCGAAGCAATCATTTCGGCGGCAGCGGCATTGACATTCTGCGAGTTCTCCCCATAGCCCGAAGTCACATAGGCCGAACAATGGTTGACGACCCATGAACGGCTTGCCTTCCCGCTTTCATAGGCCTTGGCAATTTCAGCCATCTTGTCTTCCTTTCCTTCAGGCTCGTAATAGTCCTGAACTAACAGCGAAGCCCTCTCCCCCGCCTCGTTAACTATCATAGCCTCGTCAGGCCAGCCCTCAATGAGTCCCCCGACAATGCCGCCCTCATAGCGAGACCTCGATAGGAATAGGATATGGCCCCTGAGTTCGCCCAGCATCAGGTCGTCCCTGAACCCTGTTGCAAGTCCTTCCGGCAGGCCCGAGTGGAGATATTCCCCCATCAGTCCGGCGAAATTGTCCGAAAGGTCCGCGTCATCCTCGTGCCTGAATATCACAATCGCAAATTCGGAAGGATTATCCTCCAGGCAGGCAGCCAGGGTCGTTATGACCTCATCAAAAGTGACATGGGTGTCGGCCTTCTGGTGGAATACCCCGAGATGGTCGCCGCGGGAAGTGGGGCGGACGTCGAAAGACCTCACCCCGGCATTCCACAAGCCTTTTATGTCAAGCGTCTGGGTCCTGAAATATGCAAACTCCCCGTCAACTCCTGCGGTACATGCATCGTGGGCCCCGGGTATGGACATCATGCATGCCTGGGTGTCGTCGGGAAGCCCCTTCATCCAATTACTGCGATCCCAGCCGCCCCCACCTGAACAGGCGGAAAGAGCAGCAACAACAAGCAAGGATGTCAGCAACTTTCTCATTTGTGGAAGAAATGGTCAGCAGGTATCTCATGGTAACGGGCATTGTACTGGTTACGCCACATAAGCTTGCACCAGCAGTCGCTCCCGTTTCTGGTCTTCATATAAATCTTAACCGGGTGGTATCCCTTCTCGAGATGAAGCTTGAGCTGCCCCCTGCCATAATCCGTAGGGCCGAATTCAGCATCGTCAATTATTACTTTGCCCTCATCGTATATCGAGCAGTGAAGAGACCAGGCACCTGTCTCGGGAACATAGAGATAACCCTCCTGCACTGCGCCGTAATCACCCGTTCCCAGGTAACCCCTCAGTCTCGGAGTTGGCACCACCAAACTGCTGTCCTTCTTTGCAGTCGACTCCATCTCCTCCATGGCGAGCACCTCCGAACACAT
>JABUTS010000203.1 GCA_021443565.1 Bacteroidales bacterium
GACGAACTGGCGCAGGACATCGAACTGCTGCAGATGCTCTGCCCCCATCCCGATTCATCCTATCTCATCCGTGTTCTTGGAGACTCGATGATCGAGGCGGACGTGAAGGACGGAGACATACTCATCGTGGACAAAAGCCTACGCAACCCGACCGAGAGCCAGATTGCCGTGTGCGAACTCAACGGTGAATATACCGTGAAACACGTCGTGAAAAACAGGAAAGGCCTCTGGCTCGTCCCGGCAAACCCGGAATACCCGAAGATCCAAATCTCCGAGGGGGACGATTTCAGCATCTGGGGCGTCGTGACATATATCATCCATAAATCAAGATAGTCCCATGGTCGCTCTCGTCGACTGCAACAGCTTCTTCTGCTCCGTGGAGAAGGTCTTTCACCCCGGGCTGCACGGCAAGCCCGTATGCGTGCTGTCGTGCAACGACGGCTGCATAGTCGCGCTCACTCCCGAGGCGAAGGCCGTGGGACTGCACAGGGGAGACCCCATCTTCAGGATGAAGGACACAGTGGAGCGCAACAACGTGACCGTCTTTTCCACTAACATGTACCTCTACGCAGCCATGTCCAGGCGCGTTACCAACATCCTGCGCTCGTCCGTGCACCATGTCGAGAACTACAGCATAGACGAGAGCTTCTGCTATCTCGACGGCTACGAAGGCTGCCACGACCTCGCGGGCTACATGCGCGGTGTCGTCGAGAAGATACGGCTCTATACGGACATCCCCGTCAGCGTGGGCATAGCGCCAAGCAAGACCCTGGCGAAGGTGGGCAGCAAGTTCGCGAAGAATTATAGGGGCTACCGCTCCGTCTGCATGATAGATTCGGACGAAAAGAGAAGGAAGGCTCTGGAGCTGTTCGACCTCGCGGACGTGTGGGGCATAGGGCGGCAGACTCTGGCGAAGCTCAACCGCTTCGGAGTCACCACTCCGCTTCAGTTCGCCGACAAGAAGGAGAACTGGGTGAAAAGCCGTTTCGCCCTTCCGACTCTCCAGACCTGGATGGAACTGAACGGCATACCCTGCATAGACACTGCAGAGAAGCCCCGGAAGCAGTCCATCTGCACCAGCAGGAGTTTCGGGGAGATGGTCACGGACTTCGAGGCGCTGAAGACCTCGGTGGCGGACTTTGCCGCAAGCTGCGCCAACAAGCTGCGGGGCCAGCGCTCAGTAGCCTCGTCGGTCACGGTCTTCATATTGAGCAACCGCTTCCGCAAGGACCTTCCCCAGTACGGGAACGGGACGACAGTGATGCTGCCCACGCCTACTTCGGACACCATAGAAATCACTATGGCGGCGGCCAAAGCCCTGAAAACCATCTACATGGAGGGCATACATTACAAGAAGGCGGGCGTGATTCTCGGAGACATCTCGGACGCTTCCTACCTGCAGCAGGACCTCTTTGACGAAATACCGAACCGCCCCGAAAGGAACCAGCTGATGGAGGGAATAGACAGGCTGAACCAGCTTTACGGTCTGAAAACAGTGCGCCTCGCTGCCGAAGGGGAACAGAGTTCTATCTGGCGTCCCAAGAGCGAGCACAAAAGCGGCAACTACCTCTCGGACCTTGACGAGATTCTGACAATCAAAATCTGAAGCCCGCCCGCGTCTCCCCGGTTTGTTGCTCGCGAAATCCGGTGTCCGCACCTGGCTACTGCGCGCAAAGCGCTGGCCCGCGTGCCAGAACATGAGCGGAGCAGCCGTCGGGCAAAGCGCCGGCCAACCCGCTCGAACGGCGCCCATCGAGCAAACAGCACGTCGTGTGCCCAAACAGCGAAGGCGCCGCTACTTTGCTGCGCGGCGGCAGAGGTAGCCGTCCTGATTGATGCTGAGGGAGTTGCCGTCCGGGAGAACGACGCGTATGAGATACTGGAAACGGCCTCCCTCAATTTCTATGCGGCTGCCTTCCGGAAGTCTGGCGAGTTCTTCTTCCGGAAGATTGAAACTCTCGAGGCGGGTGAGATAGCAGTCGCGGTGTTGCTCCTGTTCGTAGAACATGGCCCAGAGCAGCCTCTCGACAGGCCTTGTTTCGGGATATGTGAACTCTTTGACGTGAGTGTCCGAGAGCAGCACATAGCCCCAGCGCTCGGGCATGTGGAAGGCTATCATGCCGGTTGAAGGCCAGGTCCAGTTGTCCTCCGGCAGTCTCTTGCCGTCCTCTCCGCACCGGCGCACCACGCTCCCGTCAGGCTTCAGGTCAATCTGCCACTCAACGCGGCTCATGCCGAGACGCAGGTAGTTGCCGGCCTGGAGGCAGTTGTCGAATTCGGCTGCGATTGCCTTGCGCGGGATGGCCACCTCTATGCTCCAGCCCCTGTCCTCGTCGCGGCAGTCGTTGATGGTGCCGTCGACGTGCGTTTTCAGCAGCAGTCCCGGGCAGTCCCACGAGAAGGTGACGAAGGCCCTCTCTCGAGCCCTGTAAGGCTTCTGGAGGAAGAGGTCGAAGATAACCTCGCGGGCGTTGGACTCTATCTCGAAGTAATTCACGCCGTCGCAGTCCGGGTCGATGAAAATCTCGAAATCCGGATCATGATATATGACAGTGTCCCTCTGGCTGAGCTGTGCCCATACCTGAGGCTCTTCGAGGTATGCGCCTATATAGAGGTATTCGTCGTCCCACAGCATCTTGGCC
>JABUTS010000121.1 GCA_021443565.1 Bacteroidales bacterium
CTACCACCCCAAGAACAATCCTGACGGCTGGTATCCGGCGCTTACCACGACCACCGGTGCCAACAATTTCGTCAAGTCCACCTACTGGCTTGAGAACACTTCGTTCTTCCGCCTCAAGAACGTGGAATTCAGCTACACCCTGCCTGTTGCAAAGGGTGCTCTGATGGTCGTCAAGTCCGTGAAATTCTTCGCAAGGGGGACCAACCTCTTCGTGCTCTCCGCCGAGAAGGACCTCGACCCGGAGACCATGAACGCGGGCGTGACCACCTATCCTCTCTACAGAACAGTCACAGCAGGTTTCTCTATCAAGCTCTAAAACGTGGAAGACATGGGAAATATACAGACAACACTCAAGTTTACCCTCCTTACTGCCACCGCCCTCTTTCTCGGCTCTTGTGCGGAAAGCTGGAAGGAGAAGACCAACAACGAATGGGAGGAAAAGTATGTCTGGGGCGTATCGGACATAGCCAAGGGCGTGCTTAACGAGTCATACTCTGCCATCTCGGGCTACCCGGACAGCTACGGCTCCAACTTCCTCGATGCAGCTACCGACAACGCGACGACCACATCCTACGGCACAAGCACGGACAATCTCGCAAACGGCAGCCTCTCTGCCATGAACAACCCTCTCTCCTGCTGGCAGGCATGCTACAATCATATCCAGTACGTTCATCAGTTCATTGAGAATGGTCTTGGGGACAATGTGAGATATGACAAGGTCAGCGAAGAGCAGGACCTGGCATACAAGAGACAATACTACGGAGAAGACATCTTCTTCAGGGCATATTGGTACTTCTATCTCCTCCAGCATTATGGAGGAAGGGATGACAACGGAAAGGCCCTAGGCGTTCCTCTCGTGCTCAGGTTTATCGATACGGACGAGGCTTCACAGTGGAACTCGCTCGGCCGTGCCAGCTACGGGGAAACCGTCAACCAAATCATGTCGGATTTAAACTGCGCCATGGAATATCTTCCTCTTGAGTACACCGGCTCGGATATAGTCACCGGTTCCGGCAGCATTGGCAAGCCTTCCGCTCTCGCGGCAGCAGCCCTCAAGACCCGTGTAGCCCTCTATGCCGCAAGTCCTGCATTCCTGGATGACAATATTGTCAGTATAAACGGGATGGGCGACTTTACCGTGGTTGACGAACAGGCTTATCTCAATGGCTGGGAATACGCCGCCCTCGTGGCCGACACCCTGATTCGTAACGTTGCCTTCGGTAGCGGCTTCACCGCTCTCAAGGCAGAGGACCTCGCCGACGCCCCGAACACCACTCCGGCCGAATTCATCTGGAGGAAATATCACAATTCCAAAGCAATGGAAACCAGGCACTTCCCTCCATACTACTTCGGCAAAGCCAACACCGTTCCTTCCCAGAACCTTGTGGATGCTTATCCTATGGCCAATGGTTATCCTGTTGACGACCCACGCTCTGGCTACAATCCTGATGACCCGTACAAGGGAAGAGATGCCCGATTCTACTTGACCATCTACCATCATGGGGCTGCATTCGGCAACGGTGACTCCTTCATAAACGTGATGGCAGGCGGCAGGGATGCTTATACCTTCAACAGTAACGCCAGCACCACTGGCTACTATCTCGCGAAGGGGCTCTCGAAGAACAGCGCAATGCTGAACCCCATAGCTTCTTCCAACTCGCAGCACTACAGGCCAATCATCCGGCGCACCGAAGTTTTTCTGAACTTCGCCGAGGCTGCAAACGAGGCCTGGGGTCCGTCGGGAAATCCGAAGGGTTGCAAGTACACCGCTCTTGACGTGATGAAGATGATACGCAGCCAGTCCGGCAAGATTTCCGACGACAAATATGTCGAGGAGTGCGCTGCTGCCGGAAAAGATGCCTTCAGGAAACTTATCCAGAACGAAAGAAGGCTCGAAATCGCTTTCGAGAACCATCGTTACTTCGACCTCAGAAGAAATGTTCTCGACCTGTGCGAAAGCATCCGCGGAGTGAAGGTGTTCATCGAGGAAGGCAAGTTGAAGTATGATACTTCCGTTGTCGTGTCCGAAAGAAAATATGATGGTGTGAAATATTATTATCTGCCACTCCCTTACGACGAGGTGTTCAAGAACACGTCACTTGTCAATAACCTTGGTTGGAAATAAATTCTGGACATGAAAAGATTTATATATCTAGCAGCTGCGGTTCTCTGCGCACTGAGCACAAGTTCATGCTACGAGGACTACATAAATGACTACAAAAACAGCGCAACCTACTTTGCATCGCAGAAGCCCTTACGCACAGTGATTGCAGACCGGGACATGACTATAAAAATAGGCGCTGTGATAGCCGGCAAGAGAGAAGTTGACGTAAACGATTTCGCCCATTTCACAATAGACCCCGACCTTGTCCCTGACGGAAAGCTGATCATGCCGTCAGAGTACTATACACTATCTGACAACAACACCATGAAGGTGGGAAAATCCAACATCCCGCTGATGGAAGTTACTGTCAGTTTTACCCAGGCTTTCTACAACGACCCTGACGCAGTCGGCGCAAAGTATGTGATTCCTTTAAGGATTACGGACAGCAGTCTCGATTCCATCCTTACCGGCAAGGAGGCAACAGTTGTTGCCGTCAAGTATATTAGCGCC
>JABUTS010000167.1 GCA_021443565.1 Bacteroidales bacterium
ACCGACACCCTCGACGACAAGGTGCTCTGGAAAAGGGCCGACGAACTCCCGACCTACCACCTCGCCAACATAGTGGACGACCATCTGATGGAGATAAGCGAGGTCATACGAGGAGAGGAGTGGCTGCCGTCTCTTCCTCTTCACTATCTGCTTTACCAGTCTTTCGGCTGGACTGACACCATGCCCCGTTTCGCCCACCTTCCGCTGCTGCTCAAGCCTGTAGGCAACGGCAAACTCAGCAAGAGAGACGGCGACAAGATGGGTTTCCCTGTCTTCCCACTCAACTGGCAGAACTCAACCGGAGAGACCTACCACGGCTACCGTGAGGACGGATACTTCCCGGAGGCCTTCGTGAACCTTCTCGCCATGCTCGGCTGGAATCCGGGCACGGAGCAGGAGATTTTCTCGATGGAGCAGCTTGTGGAGAGTTTCTCAATCGACCACGTGAGCAAGTCTGGCGCGAAGTTCAACCCCGACAAGGCCAAATGGTACAACAAGGAGTATCTGCGAATGCAGTCCGACGAGGATCTTGCAGCGCAGCTGGTGCCTGTGCTCGAGGCCCACGGCATCAAGGTCGGAGGCGAGAAGGCTGACTTCGCCGCGCACTCCTTCCCTATGGGATATGTGCTTGAAGTGGTGAAACTCGTGAAGGAAAGGGCTATGTTCGTGAAGGATATATGGGACATAGCTGCATACCTGTTCATCGCACCTTCTGAATACGAGACCTTCGGGTTCAAGGCAGGCGGGAACACAGAAAAGCCAGCAGATCCCCGCAGGGCTGCAGACCCCCGCGCCAAGGTGTTCGACGACAGTCTGACCGCGCCTTTCCTCGCGAAGGATGCCGACAAGTTCTACAAGGAAGAGAACTATGCTCCGGCCCTTGATTCAGCCCTCCATGTGGTTGAGGCGATGAAGGACGGAGTTTCTTCAAAGGCAGGGATTGAGGAGTGTCTCGAGAACTATATAAAGGAAAGGGAATACCCTATGGGCAAGGTCATGAACTGCATGAGGCTTGCTCTCACGGGTTCATCCAACGGACTGGGAATCGCAGACATTCTCAGCTTCATAGGAGCGGACCAGCTGGTTTCAAGAATGGAATATATTAAGACTATACTGGGATAAAATCATGAGAATCGGTTTCTGCTGCGACCACGCAGGGTTTGACATAAAGTTTGAGGTTATTGGCCATCTTGGGAGCAAGGGTTTTGAGGTTGAGGATTTTGGAACTGATTCTGCTGCAAGCATGGATTACCCGGACGTTGCACATCCTCTTGCCGAAGCTTTGCTTGAAGGACGCATTGAACTTGGAGTCGCGATCTGCGGAACAGGCAACGGGATGGCAATCAGCCTGAACAAGCACAAAGGCATCAGGGCTGGACTTGCATGGAACAGGGAAATAGGCGTGCTTGTAAAGAAGCATAACAATGCCAACGTGCTGGTTGTTCCGGCAAGATTCGCGAGCTTGGAGACCATACGGGAAACGATTGATGCCTGGCTGGAAGCAGAATTTGCCGGAGGCAGGCACCAGAGAAGGATTGACAAGATTGATATCGTGTAGAGGGGCTCTGCATATTTAGAGGCTACTTTATACCGCATAAACTGAAACCGTCCGAATTCCGTGTATACCATCGCTGACAAGAGTTTAACCTTCCTTTCAGGGTGCATCGACGATTATCCTGAAGGGATAGTGATTCCCGTGGACAAGCCCTACCGCTGGACCTCGGCAGATGTAATCAGGAAACTCAAATATGCCGCTTTCAGGAAGTTCTCAAAGAAAAACCTTAAAGTAGGTCACGCTGGCACACTGGATCCCCTTGCAACCGGCGTATTGCTTGTATGTATAGGGAATGCCTGCAAAAGAGCCCAGGAACTGCAGGATCACGACAAGGAATATATCGCCGACGTCACATTTGGTGCGACGACTCCATCCTATGATCTTGAAAAGGAAATAGACAGAAAGTACCCATACGAGCATATAACCGAAAATTCGGTCAGGGATGTTCTGGCGAGATTTTCAGGCGAGCAGGATCAGGTCGCTCCCCTGTTCAGCGCCAAATCCGTGGATGGTGTACGGGCCTACGAGCTGGCCCGCAAACTCTACAAGGAAGGAAAAGAACTTGATGACACCGGACTGATCAGCACCTCAAGAATCACCATCCACGAACTTGAGCTCCTCGACTTCGGAATCGGGCTCGAGCCGTGGGTGCAAAGTTTGGACTGCGGCGCTTGTGGAGAGGACTGGACAGGAGGTCGAGTGAACGCTGTCGCTTATGACCAGAGCAGTAAAGGAGTAGCTGGGATAGGTCCCGGGAAGGAAGAGACTGCTTCTTCAAGGATAAATGTAGCTGAAAACAGCGGGCTGACGCTTCCTACTGCAAGAATAAGGGTGGTCTGCAGCAAAGGCACATATATACGGGCATTGGCCCGCGACCTGGGCGAAGCACTCGAATCCGGTGCTCACCTCACCGGTCTCATTCGTTCCCGCTCCGGACAATTTGAAGTCTCAAAGTCGAATTCTCTTGACTCGGCCCTTCACCTACTCGGAATCTGATAATATTTCCTGCAAATTCATCGCGTACTCTCGAATT
>JABUTS010000011.1 GCA_021443565.1 Bacteroidales bacterium
GTTATGGCTACGGTTATGGCTACGGTTATGGCTACGGTTATGGCTACGGTTATGGCTACGGTTATGGAAACAAGAAGGGAAAGCGTCGCCACAAGTAAAGGAGGTAGCGCCTGAAAGGAAGGAGAATCTTCCAGAGTGAAGCTTTCAGGCGCTCTGAAATACTTTCGGGATTGACAGTGCGACCATTGCGGCCGATTGCCGTTACTACGCCGAGAATGTTTGCTCTGGTGCAGATTTCAGTAGCCTGAAGATTCCCGTCACCCATCAGGGTAACAACACAATCTGCCACTTCATCACTGCCTGCTTTATCCGCACAAACTTTATCCACAGCCTCGCCTTTGCCGGCGGGGCTGATTTTTATTATACGGTGGAGTACATAGGTTGTCCCTGCAAGAATCTCAGGGGCCCTTCCCGGATTTGCGGAATCGTCTGTGTGCACGGCTTTGGCATCTCCTGCGTTTTGCAGCCGGGCAAGGACAATCTGTCCGACTTTCAATGGGGCGGCAGGGGAGTGAAGGGTGACGGTGTCGCGGCCTTCTACGATGAATGGGGACATACTGCGTCCTGCAGGGTTCAGAACAACGGACTTGCCTTCTTCAATAAGGGTTTCAACCTCAGAGAAAAGCAGGCTGTTGCTTACACGCAAGGTACTGCAATTGTTTCCGGGTTGGTTATGTCGTGTTGAATACTTGTTTTGTCCAGAATTCTGAGCCATCAGAATTTCTTGCCGAAGACTATGCTGAGGAAGGTCTGGAGCAGAATCTTCATGTCGAACCAGAGAGAACGGTTGCGGAGATAGTAGAGGTCAAGCTCGAGACGACGTATCATCTTCTCAATCGTATCGGTGTAACCGTTTTTGAGCGTCGCGTATGAAGTGACGCCCGGACGAATCTGATAGAGGTAGAAATAGCGCGGGTCATGCTCTACTATTTGATCGATATAGAACTGTCGTTCTGGGCGATAGCCTATGAAAGCCATGTCACCGATGAATACGTTCCAGAGTTGTGGCAGTTCGTCGAGATGGTGGGCGCGTATGAAGCGTCCTACCTTGGTCAGGCGTGCGTCATTGTCGCCGGAATAGAGGGCTGGCCCCATTTTCTCCGCGTCCGTGCGCATTGACCTGAACTTATAAATCATGAAAGGACGTCCGAAGCGGCCTATTCTCTCCTGACTGAATATGGCCGGACCTCCGTCCTCAAACTTTATTGCGAGGTAGCAGATGAGGAAGAGAGGGGAGAATATAATCAGCAGCAGCCCGGAGAGGAAACAGTCGCTGACGCGCTTGAAAATCCTCTCGAACGGAGTCATGCCGTCAGGAATGAAGTCGTCTTTCCTTGAGATGGCATGAATCTCGTGCTGGGTGAAACCGTTGTAACTGATTTCGGAAATTTGCGGAGCGGTGAGCACGTGGATGCCGTTGTCAACGAAGGCTTCAAGCACGCCCTCTCCCAAGTCGCTGGTATTGATGGTGGAAGGAAGTATAACTCCTTCTATGCCTATGTCCTTGCGCAGTCTTGCGATTTCCTCGTTTGTGCGGCAGGTAAAAACCTTTTTACTGAATATGACCTGGCCATCCTTGTCCTCCTGTGTCAGGAAGCCTATGACCATATAGTGGGGGCTGTTTGCAAGCCTTGAGACAAGGGATATGCTTTTTTCACCTATGCCAAGCACAACAACCCTGAGGCGATCCACATCGCGACCCATGTTCTTGTTCATGTCTTCGTAGATGACTATCATGAATATCCTGACTATTATGAGCATAGCCAGAGTCATCAGGAAGTCGATCACGCAGAGCAGGCGCAGGGAGTAACTTGAGTGCAGATGCATGAAATACACCACCGGGAAAAGAATGACCGTCTTGAGAACAACCGAAGTGGCTATTCTGCCGAGCGAGCGCAGGGTGGAGTATCTGATTACAATCTTGTGGGTTCCCATTATCATGAAACCCAGAAAAGAAGAGATTCCAGAACATCCCAGCCAGATGAGCAGGAATGTCTGGAATCCGTAGATCGGATTCATGAGGAAACGGACAAGCAAGACAGAAAAGAGGGATGCCAGAATGGATATCCCCATGTCCATTATAAGGATGTAGAGGCTTTTGTCTTCTCCGTTACTCATGAAAAGTCATTTATTTGCTGGTCTTGATCCAGCCGAGTTTGTCAAAATTCCAGGTAATGCCGATAGTGACTGCAGAATTTGCGTCAACAGCAATGCCTCCTTCCTTGCCGTCGAATTTGTCATTGAATATGACACCGGTGAGGCCGAGGTTGATGTCGAGGTTGTCGGTTACAGGGATGCCTGCAAGGAGGGTTCCGTTGAAGGTTGCACTTGTGTTCTTTGGGTCCTTGAGGGTGAACGCTACGCCAGGACCGGCAAAGCCCTGAAGCTTGAATCCACGGCCAGGCTTGTAACCGCCGAAGAGGTTTATGATGTCAATGGCAAGGTCAGCGTGGATGTTGACGTATGGGAACTTCATGTATGTGAAGTC
>JABUTS010000104.1 GCA_021443565.1 Bacteroidales bacterium
CCTGGATTAATTGGAAAGAAAATCGGAATGACTTCCGTTTTCAGTGCTGATGGAAAGAATGTTCCATGCACTGTCATTGAGGCTGGTCCATGTGTAGTTACGCAGATTCGTACAGTTGAAAAAGATGGTTATGCCGCTGTACAGCTTGCCTATGACGAAATGAGTGAAAAACATGCCAGCGCGCCTCTCAAGGGGCATTTTGAAAAGGCAGGAACCACACCTAAGCGCAAGCTCGTCGAGTTCAAGGCGGACTTCGCTCAGGAACTGAAGCTCGGCGACACCCTGTCGCTGACCGACGTGTTCTCCGAGACGTCTTTCGTGGATGTTGTTGGAACATCAAAGGGTAAGGGCTTCCAGGGCGTTGTAAAACGCCATCACTTCCAGGGCGTGGGCGGTGCTACCCATGGTCAGCACAACCGTCTCCGTCACCCTGGTTCACTCGGCGCCTGCGCATGGCCTTCACGCGTGTTCAAGGGAACCCGCATGGCAGGACACATGGGCAATGCAAGGGTGAAGGTATTCAACCTCGAGGTGCTCAAGCTCATCCCAGAGAGCAACCTTATCGTTGTGAAGGGCTCCGTTCCCGGAGCCAAGGGTTCATATGTAATGTTGGAGGACTAAGCTATGGAGTTGTCAGTTTACAAGATTGACGGAACAGAATCCGGAAAGAAAGTCGTTCTCGATGAGAGGATTTTCGGTGTTGAGCCAAGCGAGCATGCTATCTGGCTCGATGTCAAGCAGTATCTCGCAAACCAGCGCCAGGGCAATGCCAAGACTAAGGACCGCAGCGAGAATGCTCACAGTACCAAGAAGATGGGTCGTCAGAAGGGCGGCGGCGGAGCACGTCACGGCTCTCTCAAGGCCAACATCTACGTAGGCGGTGGCCGCGTATTCGGTCCTAAGCCTCGTTTCTACGGCTTCAAGCTCAACAAGAAGCTCAAGCAGCTCGCCCGTTTCTCAGCTCTTACACTCAAGGCTCAGGACAACGCGATAACGCTCGTTGAGAACTTCAGTATGGAAGCTCCCAAGACCAAGGAATTCATCAAGATTCTCGATAACCTCAAGGCTAACGGCCGCAAGGTGCTCGTAGTGCTTCCGGAGAACTCTTCCAACATCTATCTTTCATCACGTAACCTTCCTGAGGTGAAGGTGATCACTGTAGACGAGATCAACACTTATGCGATCATGAATTCAAACAGCATGGTCATCGTTGACGGCGTACAGGAGATCCTTGCTTCACGAATCAAGTAATCATTGAGATGGGAATCATAATTAAGCCTATAGTAACTGAAAAGTTGACGGTTCAGGGCGAGAAATTGAACCGCTACGGTTTCATCGTTGACGCCGATGCCAACAAGCTTGAGATCAAGTCTGCCGTAGAGCAGATGTATGAGGTGTCCGTTGCAGATGTGAACACCGTGAACTACCATGGCAAGAAGAAGTCACGCTACACCAAGGCAGGTATGCTCAGGGGTCGTGCCAACCACTTCAAGAAGGCCTATGTCACACTCTCAGGTGATGACAAGATTGATTTTTACGAGAACATTTAAGGTAGTATACGATCATGGCAGTAAGAAAATTCAAACCGGTAACCCCGGGACAGAGAAACAAGGTAATCAGTGCTTTTGACGATATTACCGCAAAGAAGCCTGAGAAGTCACTCATCGAGCCTCTCAAGAGGACCGGTGGGCGCAACAATCAGGGTAAGATGACAATGCGCTACATAGGTGGCGGTCACAAGAAGATGTATCGCGTGATCGACTTCCTCCGCGACAAGGATGAGTGCACTGCAAAGGTCATGACCATAGAATATGATCCTAACAGGAGCGCACGTATCGCATTGGTACAGTATGAGGACGGTGAGAAGAGATATATCATCGCTCCTAACGGTCTCAAGGTAGGACAGGAAATCGCTTCAGGTTCAGGCGTAGCCCCTGAGGTCGGCAACTGCCTCCCTCTTTCTGAAATTCCGCTTGGTACGCTTGTATATAACATCGAGCTCCGTCCGGGCCAGGGCGCCGCAATGGCACGCTCTGCCGGAACATACGCGCAGCTCGCCGCACGTGAGGGCAACCACGCCATCCTCCGTCTCCCTTCAGGTGAGACAAGAATGGTGCTCGTTTCCTGCCGCGCTACCGTTGGTACCGTATCTAACCCGGACCACAACCTCGAATCTCATGGCAAGGCCGGTCGCCGCAGATGGCTTGGACGTCGTCCACGCAACCGCGGTGTCGTAATGAACCCTGTAGATCACCCGATGGGTGGTGGTGAAGGACGTGCTTCCGGTGGACATCCACGTTCACGCAAGGGTCTTCCTGCAAAGGGCTACAAGACTCGTAATCCTAAGAGCACTTCCAACAAGTTCATTATCGAGAGAAGGAAAAAATAACGGAATAAATTAAGAGATTATGAGTCGTTCATTAAGAAAAGGTC
>JABUTS010000055.1 GCA_021443565.1 Bacteroidales bacterium
ATACGCTCGGTTGACGGCGTTGATGACGTTCATGCCATGAAAACCAGAAAGAACGGCCCCAACTTCATCATCGAATCCCATATAGTCGTAAATCCCGAGATGAGTGTCGCTGCGGCGCACGAAATCACGGAGATTGCCGAGGAGAGGCTGCGCGGCAAATACGGATCCGAGATGCAAATTTCCCTTCATGTCGAACCTGATGTCGAGTCAAGGTAGTACAGACGCGTGCCGTAAGATGCCCCCGCAGTTTATGGGAAGGTGGTTATTAACAGAAAAAAACTGATGCCGTGCCGTCATTTCTTCAGATAGAGAACATTTCCAAGTCCTATGGGCCGAAAATCCTTTTCGAGCACATAGGTTTCAACATCAACGAAGGCGACAAAATTGCACTGATAGCCCCCAACGGCACAGGCAAGACCTCACTCCTGCGCATACTTGCAGGCAAGGACAAGTCTGACTCCGGCGGGAAGATCATCTTCCTGAAAGACATAAGGATAGCTTTTCTGGAGCAGGAGTACGGCTATGATCCGGAACTTTCAATATGGGATCAGGTCGTGTCCCACAGCGAGCCCTTGCTCAAGACCCGCAGCCAGGAACAGATATGGGATTTCGAGATTCTGCTCAGAAAACTGCTCACCGGATTCAACCTTGCAGACAGCTCAAGGAAGATGGGAGAACTCTCCGGAGGCGAAGTCAAGCGTGTCGCTCTTGCGGAAATGCTTGCCGGAGAGGCGGATTTCTATATCATGGACGAGCCTACAAACCATCTCGACCTTGATGCCGTAGAGTTCCTTGAAAGCTATCTCGGCCATGCGCGATGCACTCTCCTGATGGTTACCCACGACCGCTATTTCCTTGACAGAGTGTGCAATACAGTCATGGAACTGGATCATGGCGCCGTATATGTATATAGGGGGAATTACCAGAATTTCCTCGAAAAGCGCGACGAGCGCATAGCGAACTACAACGCCGAGACTGACAAGGTCCGCAACATACTCAGGCGCGAACTGGAGTGGATTCACGCGACTCCATGCGCCCGCACGGGCAAGGCGAAATACAGGATTGACGCCTTCCATGAGCTCAAGGAGCGAGCTGCCAAGGCATACACAACCAGAAGCGTAGACCTTTCCGAGCTCCAGTCATCATCTGTGCCACGTTTGGGCAACAAGATAGTCAACTGCCGCGACGTGAGTTTCCGCTACGGCGACCACTGCTACCTCGACCATTTCACCTACAACTTTCAGCGCTTCGAACGGGTGGGCATAGCAGGAGCAAACGGAGCGGGCAAGACAACTTTCATAAACCTGCTTACAGGCAGCTATACCCCCGACATGGTATGCGAGGATGCGGCTGAATATGAGTCAAATCCTGCCGGTCGCGGACTGCTGGAAGGAGTGATAGACAGGGGGGAGTCGATAAGGGTCGGCTATTATCGCCAGGGAGGGATTGAGTTCGATCCCGACGACACGGTGCTTGACATAGTCAACGACACGCACCTGCTCAACCGTTTCATGTTCGGCCATGACATGCTGAACAACAAGGTGTCAAAACTCAGCGGCGGCGAGAAGCGCAGGCTTTACCTGCTGACAGTGCTGATGACCAATCCCAATGTGCTTGTGCTGGATGAACCCACCAACGACCTTGATGTCGTAACTATCAATATACTTGAGGAATATCTTAAGGAATTTACAGGAACGCTTATAATAGTTTCCCATGACCGCCACTTCATGGACAGGCTGGTTGACCATATGCTGGTATTCTGCGGAAACGGTGTTGTGAAGGACTTCCTGGGAAACTGTTCCGAATACAGGAGCTGGCTGAAGGATTATCGTGCGGCAGAAAAGTCGTCGGCAGCCTCCGGAGCCAAACCCTCATCCTTTGCCAAAGCCTCTGCATATGAACAGTCCGGTTCAGCCGAGAAGGGGAGCGCGCAGCCGAGAGGACAGAAGCCGTCGAAGAAGAAACTGACATGGAAGGAAGAAAGGGAACTGGAAAGCCTTGAGGCTGAACTTGAGGCCCTCGCAGAGGAAAAGTCCACCCTTGAGGAAAGCCTGTCTTCGGGCACTCTTGATTTTACCGCCCTCCGGAAGGCTTCAGAAAGGGTCTCTGAAATCATCAGCCTCTCCGAGGAGAAGGAGCTGCGCTGGCTGGAACTCAGCTGCAGATGACGACGGGACTGTCAGCACCTTCGCCTTCGACGCCCGGCGACAACAGGGTCAAGGGACGCTTCGCACCTTCACCCACAGGCCGCATGCACCTTGGGAACGTGTTCAGCGCTCTTCTTTCGTGGCTTTCGGCCAGGAGCAAGGGCGGCGGGTGGCTGCTCCGCATAGA
>JABUTS010000166.1 GCA_021443565.1 Bacteroidales bacterium
GGGAAGCACTCGTAGATGCGCCTGTGAGCCTTCTGGGTTTCGACCTGGTCCTCGGCGTAGAAGGGGCTCTGATGCTGATTGACCATGATGCCGTCGTCCTTGAGAGCCTTGTAGCAGCTGCCATAGAACTCCCTGGTGAGCAGGCTCTCCCCCGGGCCGTAGAATCCCGCAGAGTCGACGATTATGACGTCGTATTCCTGGTCTATGTGGCGTATGAAGCGGAGGGCATTCTCGGTATATGTTGTCACCCGCGGGTCTTCAAGGCAGCAGGAGGTTTCGGGGAAGAACTGCTGGCAGGCCTCCATGACCCCCTCGTTCACCTCAACGAGGTCGATATTCTCGACCGAACTGTATTTAAGCAGTTCCTCAACAACGCCTCCGTCACCGGATCCGAACACAAGTATGCGCTTGGGGTTGGGATGGACGGCGAGGGGGACATGGGCGAGCATCTCGTCATATATGAACTCGTCCTTTTCCGTGAAGATTATGTATCCGTCCACGGCGAGTATCCTTCCGAACTCCGCCGACTCGAATATGTCCACTCTTCCAAGGTCCGTATCGTTGGTATAAAGATGCTTGTCCACCTTGACCGAGAGCTTTACGTTCTCGGTATGAAATTCACTGAACCAGTATTCCATTTCTCGATTGCGAATGAGTTGATTCTGCCGGCTGCGGCATCAGTCCTTGATTACATTGAGTCTTTCGACCTTCTCGTCCTCCGGACCGGTAAGCGAGCAGCCCTTTTCCTTAGCATAAAGGATGTAGTCTATGATTTCCTGGGTAATCTTCTCGCCCGGAGCCAGGATAGGAATGCCCGGAGGGTAGCACATCACGAACTCCGTGCATATCCTTCCGTCCGTCTCCCGGATGGGTATCATCTCCTCCTTCGCGGCGTAGAATGCCTCCTGAGGGGTCATCACCACCGTGGGGTTTATGTACTCATGGTCGAACATGCCGGTCCTGTCCTTCCTGAAGCGTCTCTTGACGTCATAAAGGGCGCTCACGAGCCTCTCCACCTCCCTCATTCTGTCGCCTATTGATATGTAAGCCAGAACGTTGCCTATATCTCCGAGTTCGAGCTGTATGTCGTATTCGTCGCGGAGGAGGTCGTATACCTCAATGCCTGCGAGCCCGAGGTCGAGGGTGAAGACGGTGAGTTTCGTCGTGTCGAAGTCATAAACGCTGTCGCCGTTTATAAGTTCCTTGCCGTATGCATAATAGCCGCCTATCTTGTTGATTTCCGTCCTCGCGTACTCGGCTATTCTCTGGACTTCAGCGAACGAGTCCTTCCCCCTGAGGGCAAGATTCCTCCTTGAAATGTCAAGGCTGGCAATAAGGAGATATGAGGCGCTGGTGGTCTGCGTAAGATTTATGACCTGACGGACATAGCCCGGACTGACATCCTTCCCGACGAGGAGGAATGAGCTCTGGGTAAGGCTGCCGCCGGACTTGTGCATACTCACCGAAGACATGTCTGCTCCCGCCTCCATCGCTGTCATCGGCATGTTCTCCCCGAAGTAGAAGTGGGTGCCGTGAGCCTCGTCGACGAGTACCAGCATGCCGTGGGCATGCGCAATCTCAACTATCTTCCTGAGGTTGGAGCAGATGCCGTAATATGTAGGATTGTTGACGAAGATGGCAACTGCATCGGGGTTCTCCTCGATGGCTTTCTGGACCTGTGAAATCTTCATCCCCAATGCGATGCCCAGCCTCTTGTCCGTTTCGGGATTGACATAGATGGGTGTAGCACCATTGACCACGAGAGCGTTGATGACACTGCGATGGACGTTTCTCGGGAGGATTATCTTCTCTCCCCTCTTGCACGCAGTGAGAACCATGGTCTGGACAGCGGAGGTCGTCCCGCCTACCATGAGGAAGGCATGGGCTGCACCGAAAGCATCTGCTGCGAGAGCCTCTGCTTCCTTTATGACGGAAATGGGATGGCAGAGATTGTCAAGAGGCTTCATTGAGTTGACGTCAAGCTCCACGCACTGCTTGCCGAAAAGCTTGACTAGTTCGGGGTTGCCTCTACCCCTCTTGTGGCCGGGGACGTCGAAAGGAACGACTCTGTTCCTTCTGAATTCCTCGAGGGCCTCGTACACTGGCGCCTTGTCCTGGTTCATTGGCAAAAATCCAATAAAGTGTCAATAAATGGCCTTCTCCCATGCCATTGCGGGCACAAAAAAAGACATAAACAATACTTTACCTTCTTGTTTACGTCTGTACGGACAAAGGAAGCCTTTCCCGGTACAGAATTATCAGAGTCTATATAGCAAATATTTACTTTTACTACTCTTATTGAACGT
>JABUTS010000019.1 GCA_021443565.1 Bacteroidales bacterium
CCGGCCGCACGTCCCTTCTGGGCGATTCGGATTATGGCTGACTTGAGTTTCTCAGCCGACTTTCTGGCCTCGAGCCCGAGACCCTGCGACATGATAAGGTCTGCAAACTCGTCAACCACCGACACGATGTAAGGGAGATACCTGTGGCCTTCGTCTGGACGGAGGTAGCGGTTCTTGAACTTCTCGTTGTACGACTTGACGTTGTTGACGCCGGCTTTGTTGAGCAGCTTGTAGCGTTCGTCCATCTCGATGCAGAGCGACAGAAGTATCTCCTCGGCCTTCTTCTGGTCTACAACAATTGCATTGTTCTTCTCGTCTTCCTCGCAGGTGGCGTTTGGAAGGACTGCCAGATAATGCTTATGCAGATTCTTGTATGCCGAGAACTCGACCATCTTCGGGTCTATGAATATGAGTTTGAGTTCAGACGGATGCTTTGAATAAAGAAGCGAGGTAATTATGACGTTGAGACCCACAGACTTACCCTGCTTGGTCGCTCCAGCTACGAGAAGGTGCGGAGCCTCGGCGAGGTCGAAGGTCTTGACCTTTCGGGATATGGTGTAGCCTATTGCCACAGGCAGTTCAGCCTTGGAATTTTTGTATGAGTCGTCGCTCAACAGAGCCTTGAGAGGCACCACTGACGGGTTGTCGTTAGGCACTTCTATGCCGGCGGAATCCGCAAGCTTCACCACGCGCACGCCCTTCTCGGCTGCGAGGGCCATGCCTATGTTCTCCTCGAGGTTCTTCACCTGGGCGAACCTGATGCCAGGAGCGAGATAGAGCTTGTAGAGTGTGACTGTAGGGCCCTGAATTGCCATTACACTTGAAACCTCCACCTTGAACTGACGGAGAGTCTCGATGATTCTGTTCTTGTTTCTCTCCTGTTCCTCGTCGGAAATCTGATTCTGAAACTCTGAATAGTCATGGAGCAGCCTGAGCGGAGGGAACTGGTATTTCTCAAGTTCCGAACGAGGTTCATAGCGGGGAAGTTCCCTGCCTTTGAGGTTACCGAAGCCTTCCCATCCGTCCACGGTCATATCAGGTGTGTTTTCCGAGGTGGCTTCTGTCTGCTTGCCTTCAGCCACGACGGTCACGCCGTCACCGACTTCTTCTTCAGAATGGTCGTAAAGTCCAGTTCCCGGCGAAGGTGCTGGCGTTGGCGCAGGTGCAGGTGCAGACGGCCCGTAAAAACCGTCCAGAATATTGTCGAAAACATCATCCGGTTTCGCTGCAGGAACAGGGGCAGGCTCGGGGTCGACGGACAGCTCATCCTCAACCACCTTTTCCTCAGAACTACGGCTCCTGCGTCTGCGGGAGGCACCTTCTTCACCTTCGGCTTCTTCTCTCATCCTTCTACTCTTGCCTGAAAGCCAGTCAGCGAAGGACGAACTTGCGAAAATGAGCCATACTATCGCAAAGAAGCAGAGTATCAGGAAGGTGACTATGTCACCGGTCGCACCGGAGATTACGGATACGAGAGCATCGCCGCAACGGCCGCCCAGCCCCCCGTCAAGGATGGATCCTGCGTTGAACACCCGTCCAATGAATGCAAGTATCATGGACGACAGCACCGCTCCTGAGAACAGCACGAGGGTATATCGTACGAAACGTGAGTACTTTGAAGGGAAGAGCAGCCCCAATGCAAGCCTGAAAAGGAAGAGAGCGACCGCAATGGCTCCGAAGCCGAAGCAGCGTCCCACCAGAAAATGGGCCCACCTCGCACCGAAGCCTGCGGCTATGTTGCCTGCTTCTCCGACTCCGGATAGCACATAGCTCTGGTCTGCCTTCCATGTGAATATATAAGACGTCAGCGCTATGGCCGTGGACACGGCAAGGATGGCGACAGCGATGCCGCATACCGTCTTCAAAAGTATGGCATTGTCTTCCGACAGAACTGCCGGCTTCCTGATTTTCATCGTCACTTTCTTTTCTGCTATTCGTCCTTTTCCCGCTGCGACATTATCAGCCGCCCGCTTCCGCGACGCTTACTTCCTGTTCCTGCCGCGATTGTTGAATTTGCGCTGCTTCTGCTGGTTGTTCCTGTTGTTCTGCTGGCGTCCTTCGTTCTGGACTCTGGTGAGCTGCATGCCCTCCGGAACCTTAACGCGTCCTTCCGAGAGCCTTTCGATGTCAGCGAAGATGGTTTCCTCGGCGCTGTCCTTGTTCCAGAGTATGCACTGCTGGCGCATGAACATGGCCAGGGCATGAATCATCGCAGT
>JABUTS010000160.1 GCA_021443565.1 Bacteroidales bacterium
CCAGTCGGGCAGGTGGTCGGAATCTTCCGCCCCTACAGCCTCCAGGTCACTCTCGGAGGGGCTATGAAGCTGGGTAAATTCTTCAGCACGGGCATGAATCTGCGCTACACCCGTGAAGACGTTTTCAAGGGATTCGCCACCAACGCGGTGAGCGGCGACCTTTTCGCAAGTTTCCATAAAGGAGGGCTTACCGCAACTGCGGGAGCCAGGGACATAGGCCACACCGTTGCTTACGACGGCAGCCCTGCCATACCTTCCCGTGCGTCACTGGGTGCCGGATATGTGCTGCCTGCAGGAAAGGATTTCTCGATAAGCCTGCTTTGCGACCTCGAAACCTATGTGATGGGGGCCGCCGAGGCCTGCGGCAGCAAGTTCCCCGTCGAAGGGTCTGCCGGAGGAGAAGTTGGATTCAGGGAGATGATTTTCCTGAGAGCAGGATATCACTGGTCCGGTGGGGGCTGCGTTCCGTCTTACCTCTCTGCAGGAGGCGGGGTGTCCCTCAGTCATGTTAGACTTGACTTCTGCTATGTGGCATGGAGCCCGACCGCTGCGGGCAGTTTCAGCTTCGGCCTTGCCTTCAGCTTCTGAGAACCGCCCACGCCGGCGATGGTTTTCGGGAAATGAGCCACGTGGCCAGTCTGGACATGAATCCTTTCAAATAACCCCGGAACGGGTCGTGAGATCCATTCCGGGGTTTCTTCTGGAGTATCCGTTCTGCCTACAGCTCCCAGGCAAGTGCGGACGCGCCGAGTATGGCTGCGTCAGACTCCTTGAGAGAAGAGTAGATGAGTTTCACCTTGTTCTTCCAGATGGCAAGAAGGTTCTTGTTCATCGAGTCGAGAATAGGCTGGGTGAGGAATTCCTTGCTTCTTGCGAGACCACCGAAGAGCACGATTGCCTCCGGTGCGCTGAATGCCACGAAATCTGCGAAGCACTGTCCGAGCATGCGTCCCGTGAATTCGAAAATCCTGAGTGCGAGGGCGTCGCCTTCCTTGGCAGCCTCATAGACATCCTTGGATGAGATGTTATCGACATTCCTGAGGAGCGAAGGCTCGTCTGAAAGTTCGAGCCACTCCCTTGCGGTGCGGGCCACACCTATTGCTGAAGCATAGGTTTCGAGACAGCCTGTCTTGCCGCAGTTGCAGGTACGTCCGTTGTTGCGCACTGCCGCGACATGGCCGAGCTCGCCGGCGAAGCCGTCATGACCATAAACGACCTTGCCTCCGATAACGATTCCGCTGCCGACTCCCGTGCCGAGGGTAATCATGATGAAGTTCTTCATGCCCTTTGCAGCTCCGTAGGTCATTTCACCCACTGCTGCTGCATTCGCGTCGTTTGTGAGGGCAACCGGAAGTCCTCCCATCTCAGTGGAGAGAAGCTTTGAGAACTCTATGGTCTTGTTGCCGCTCCACTTGAGGTTCACGGCGTTCTCAATATTGCCCGTGTAATAGTTTGCGTTCGGAGCACCGACTCCTATGCCTCTTACATTCCCCTCGACACCGGCCTCGGAGATGACCTTGCGGACAGCTTCACCGACTTCAGCGATGTATTTCTCCACTTCCGAATAGGTGTCAGTACGGATAACGGTCTGGGCGAGGATGTCGCCCCTTGCGTCGACCACGCCTATCTTGGTGGTCTGACCGCCGACATCTATGCCGACTACATACTGTGCTGCCATGGCTTAGTCAACCTTGATGTCGGTATTGACATTCTTGCTGCCCACGAGAGCATAGTATACAAGGTAAAGGAGGCAGGCGATGAGCAACCAGTAGCTCTGGACTGAGCCTACCTTGTCGGCAAGCAGGTTCTGGAGGAAAGGAATGATGCCGCCGCCGCATACGAGGGTCATGAAGATGCCGGATGCAGGTGCAGTGTACTTTCCGAGGCCTTCAGCCGCGAGGTTGAAGATTGCTCCCCACATGACTGAAGTGCAGAGACCGCAGAGGGTGATGAAGGTGAGAGCTACAGGGATGGAGGTACCGCCGAAAGAGAATTTTGCAGTTTCAGGAGTAAAGATGAAGCAGAGTAAGAAGAGAACAGCCACAGATGAAGTCACAGCAAGCATGCTCTTCGAAGATACCTTTCCGCCTATTGCGCCGCCGCCGAGACGGCCGAGCATCATGCAGAACCAGTATGCGCCCACCAT
>JABUTS010000176.1 GCA_021443565.1 Bacteroidales bacterium
TGGGGCGGAAGGAACCTGCCATTCTTCGGCAGACTGGGGAAGCGCCTTTACCACGGGCACCGGGGTTCCCTCTCCAGCCGTACGGGAAGCGATTATCTGCTTGAGGTAATCCACATCCCTGCGAAGCTGCAGTATTATGCCTATAAGCTGTTCCTTCTCGCTGCTGGTGAAGGCATCCTCACGGCCGCCTGGAGCTGGAAGCAACGAGTCACCGTCTTCCTTCGGGAGATAAGCGGCAAGAGCCGCAGCATCAATCATGGTCTTTTCCACCCTTGAGGAAAGTTTCACCGACTCCAGGGCGGAAACCGCCTCGGCGATATTCTTGAGCTGGCGTATGTTTCCGGGCCAGCGGTAACTCTTCAGGAGCGAAACTGCATCCTCGGTGAGGGTTATTCTCGAAACACGGTATTTCTCGGAGAAGTCCGAGCTGAACTTGCGGAAAAGCAGGTGTATGTCCTCCTTGCGCTCGCGCAGGGCCGGCATGCTTACCGACACTGCCGCAAGACGGTAGTAGAGATCCTCGCGGAACTTGCCGCGGGACACCATATACGGAAGGTTCACGTTGGTTGCGGCAATAACCCTCACATTTGTCTTGAGCACCTTGGCCGAGCCCACCCTCATGAATTCTCCACTCTGCAGCACACGCAGCAGCTTGGCCTGGGACGCAAGAGGCAGTTCTGCTATCTCGTCAAGGAACAGGGTTCCCCCGTCAGCCTCCTCGAAATATCCGCGTCTCATCTCCACTGCCCCCGTGAAAGCTCCTTTTTCATGACCGAAAAGTTCAGAGTCTATGGTTCCCTCCGGTATGGCGCCGCAGTTCACCGCGAAATACTTCCCGTTCTTGCGCAGGCTGTGCTGGTGGATTATCCTGGGTATGCTTTCCTTGCCCACACCGCTCTCCCCCGTGACAAGCACGGTAAGGTCAGTCGGGGCTATGGAAACGGAAATCTCTATCGCCCTGGTTAGTGCAGGGTCTCCGCCAATGATGTCATACCTGTTCTTGACTGCGTTTAATTCGTCTCGTGTCATAATTCGGCAAAGTTACGATTAAGCGGGCGAAAAGCAAAAATACTATATCGGCATTTGACTGCGGCCGTCCATGTGCACGGTAAATTAATCGTAATCACCTCAAGGAAAATCAATAATTATTGGCTATATTTGCGTCAACTTTGACGGAAACGTGTCGTCCAAGACCTAACTGCATGAAATTCAACAACATACAATAACTACTAATTTTTCAAGCAATGAAGAAAATCATGTCAATCGTTGCCATCGCCTTCGCAGCTGCATCATGCGGCTCGATAGAGAAGATGGCTGAGCAGGCGGAGAAGGTTCTTGTAAACTGCAATCCTGAGGTTCTCGAGGTTGTTGCCAACAAGATTGACGCCACCGTATCTGTAACCTATCCTGAGGATTATTTCAATCCTAAGGCCATACTCGAGGTTACCCCTGTCATCGTATTCAAGGGTGGCGAGGTTGCCGGAAAGCCACTCTACTATCAGGGAGAGAAGGTAAAGGATAACTACACCGTTGTTCCAAAGGACGGCGCTACCGTTACCGAGAAGCTTTCTTTCGACTTCGTACCGGGAATGGAGAACTGCTATCTCGAACTCCGCGGCGTTGCCAAGTACAAGGCCAAGAGCGTAGAGCTCCCTTCGAAGAAGGTTGCCGACGGTTGCAACACCACCTACATGCTCGTGAACAAGAACGGCAGGGTTGACCTCAAGGCTGACGGCTATCAGGCTATCATCAAGGAGACTGCAGAAGGTCAGATACTCTATACCATCAATAGCTCAGACGTTCGCTCAAGCCAGCTCAAGAGCCAGTCAATCAAGGATTTCCAGAACGCAATCGACCAGATCAAGGCAGACGAGCGCCGCGTGATCACCAGCACCGACATCGTTGCTTACGCATCTCCGGACGGCGGCCAGAGCCTCAACAGCAAGCTCTCTGACAAGCGTTCTTCTTCAGCTTCAAAGGCATTCGACAAGGTTACCAAGAAGCACGAGGTTGATGCTGACGTAAACGTACAGAGCATCGGCCAGGACTGGGAAGGCTTCCAGGAACTCGTTGCCGCTTCAAACATCGAAGACAAGGACCTCATCATCCGCGTTCTTTCAATGTACAGCGACCCAGCAG
>JABUTS010000135.1 GCA_021443565.1 Bacteroidales bacterium
CCGACGGCAGTGTGGACGTGGAAATGACCAACTGCGGCATTCGCCAGCGAGGCAACAGCACGCAGTATATGCCAAAGAAAGCGCTTGCCATCAAACTGAACTCAAAGAAAGGGCCGTTCGGCCTCCCTTCGCACAAACGCTGGGTGCTGCTTGCCAACTGGCTGGACCATGCAATGATACGAAATGCCGTGGCATTTGACATCGCCCATGCGCAGGAGGAGGCGTGGAAGAACAATGATGCCATGGGCACGGGCATTCCTTGGAACGTGCACGGGCAGAATGTGGAACTTGTCATAAACGGCCACCACGTCGGGAACTATTTCCTCTGCGAGCAGGTGAAGATAGACAAGAAGCGCCTTAATATAAAGAAGTGCTATCAGGACGTGCTGGACGATATGACAGCCGCATTGAATCCTCCGGCCGGAGAGGGAGACGGGAGTGCATCGTCAGGTTCCGGGACGCCGACTGTAACCATGGCCGACTGCGGCTTCCTGATGGAGGTCGATGAAATGTACGATGAGACATATAAGTTCAAGACGACACACGATGTGCCGTTCATGTTCAAGGATGACCTGCCGGATGCCAACATATTCTCTGCTGTTCAGACCAAGATACAGGGCATAGAGGACAAGATATATGCCGGGAACTTCACCGGAGCATACAACGATTTGGACATCAACTCACTTGTTGACCAGTGGCTGGTTTGGGAACTCACAATGAACCACGAATATATCGACCCGCGTTCAATCAATATGTTCATGGACGGGGACGGCAAACTCAGCGCCGGCCCTATATGGGATTTCGACCGCGCGACTTTCCAGAATCCGACTGTGGCGGCAAGTATGGGCAACAACGGTGACCGCGTCAAGCAGTACAACGAATGGATAGTATGGAGCGCTTCCGGGAGCAATGACTGCGTGTGGTATCCAAAGTTGATAAATGACCCTATATTCCAGCAGGCGGTCAGGGATCGCTGGAGTGTGATGTATCCTTATTTGGTGGGAGTGGCGGAAAAGATTCGTGATTACGGAAATACCCTCAAGGCTTCATACGAGGTCAACAATGCGATGTGGCCTACAGACAAGACATCGGTTGATGCCTGGAAATGGGGCTTCACCGACTGGAGCGGTGATGAACTTATTGAGGACTACGATGCTGTCATTGACAACTTCATTGATTGCTACAATTCCCGTCTCGCCGGAATGAACAACCTCATCAACTCCGGAACCTTCGCGAAGCCGTAAGCGGCAGATTCTTCGGGCCTTTCACTCAGGATGACGTTAGTGTCGTTGTCCTGAGTTTTTTGTTGATCTGAACACCCTGAACTGATAACTTGGCCGAAAATTTCTCTGGGATTAGTGGAAAAAGAGTGAAAAATTTTGTGAAATGTGCTTTTTTTTTTTAAGAATCGGAGAATTATTCTTTACTTTGCAAAGATTTTCAAATTGTATTGTGAAACAGGCATAAACAAGAAATGAAAAAGGTCAACAAGAAAGTTTATTTTTCTCCGTCCACGAGCACGAGTCTGATTGTGATGGAAGACGGAATCTGCGCAGGGTCACCTGGTGTTGAACAGGGTCAGCAAGGCTCAACGGGTAATCATACGGGTAATACTGATTTTGATTTCAACCTCGGTGAAGATTCGGAATGGGACTAAGCGGTATCTTTAACTTAACGAGAAAAGGAAAAGCAATGAAAATAAACAGAATATTTTTGCTGTCGTCTATGGTCGCGATGGCAGTGGCATGTGAAAATCAGATAGAAGGAGATAATACTCAGGATACGACTACAGTTATCGGTCAGGAGGTTGACTTCGGCGGACAGCTTGAAGGAACTCCCGGCACCAAGACTATTTATGGTAGCGAAGAAGGGGCAGGGACCAATAATTGGAGTTTCCCCATCCTTTGGCTGAAGGAAGACAAGGTGTTCATCGCATCACCGCAGTGCCGCGAAGATTTCACCTCAGGTACATTCGGGGTGCCAAGCAACGCAGACCATCACAACTACGCCGGCTCATTCATCAAGGAGAGCGGTGCAGTTCAGTGGGGTTCGGAGGATGCCGACTTTTACGCAATTTACCCGCAGCGTACCGGAGAGTACGC
>JABUTS010000156.1 GCA_021443565.1 Bacteroidales bacterium
CATCAAGTCGTTAAAACTCAATGCCTTCCAGCGGAGAGAGAGGGATTCGAACCCCCGGAGGCTCTCACCTCAACAGTTTTCAAGACTGCCGTAATCGACCACTCTACCATCTCTCCAGTAGTTGTATGAACAATTCCCCCGCAAAAGGGATTGCAAATATATGCATAGAAAATAAAACTCCAAAATTTTTCATTGGAAAAATGTGCCGGGATGCTGCCTAAATTCGTAATTTAGCGGCATTGTTTTGACACATGAGCGGGAAACTTGTAATATTTGACCTTGACGGTACTTTGCTGAACACGATAGGGGACCTGTCGGCGGCGGTCAATCATGCATTGGGACTTCGTGGCCTGCCTATGCATGGCGAGGATGAATATCTGAAGATGGTGGGTTATGGCGTGCGGAGGCTCGTGCAGGATGCGCTCCCTGAGTGCCATAGGGGGGATGAGGAGTATGTCGATGCGGTCCTTCATGATTTCAGGAAATATTATGTGTCTCACATTGACTGCCTTACCCGCCCATACGGGGGCATGGTTGAACTGGCCGGAATGCTGGCTTCCGAAGGCTTTTCCCTGGCGGTGGCTTCCAACAAGTTTCAGCGTGGTGCAGAAATTCTCGTTGAGAGGTTTTTCCCGGATTTGGAATTCGTGGCTGTGTGCGGCAATTCTCCCGAGCTCCCGCTGAAACCGGATCCGGCCTTGGTGGAGCACATTATGGATCTTGCCGGCTCCTCAAGAGAGAGTACCGTGATGGTGGGTGACTCCGGCACCGACATGCTGACTGCTGCAAATGCAGGCATCTTCGCCATAGGCGTGAGCTGGGGCTTCCGCCCCGCGGCGGACCTTGCCGCCGCAGGCGCCGACGCAGTCGTCGCCACTCCCGCTCGCCTCCATGAGGTGATACTCAGACATTTTGGAATGAAACAGTAACCCTATACTACCATGAAAAACAACAGCTTGAAGAACTGTCTCCTTTTCGGCGCACCTCTGGCGGCTGCGCTTTCTTCGCAGGTCGCAGCGGCTCAGACGCCCTCCCGGGACGTGGACAACAGGCCTAACATCATCCTTTTCATCTCCGACGACTGCACCTACAGGGACTTGAATCCTTATGGTGGAGTCAATGTGCAGACCACCAACATCAATCGGCTCGCGGAGGAAGGCATCCGCTTCACAAACTTCTTCCAGGCTGCTCCGGTGAGCTCGCCTACGCGCCAATGCCTGATGACCGGCCTCTATCCTATGAAAAGCGGAGCCTATCCCAACCATGCGCGGGTGAACGACGATGTCATTTCCGTGGTGCAGCAGATGCGTGCGCAGGGTTACAGGGTGGCTCTCCAGGCAAAGCGCCATTTCGAGCCTCTCACGGTGTTTGACTACGAGTTCCTCAGCGGGGGCAACGATGATGTCAACATAGACAAGATACGTCCCTTCATAAAGGACTGCACTTCAAAGGGTCAGCCTTTCGTGCTGTTCGTATGCTCGCACCAGCCTCATACACCGTGGAATATGGGTGACCCGTCGAAAATCGACCCGGACGCTCTGGTGCTGCCTTCGTACTATGTGGACACTCCCGAGACCAGATTCGACTATCGCAACTATCTCGCGGAGGTCAAGTATATGGACGACCAGGTGGGTGCCGTGGACGCGCTTATAGACGAGTGTGGCATAAGGGACAACACGGTCTTTTTCTATACTTCCGAGCAGGGCAACGCGCTGCCGTTCGCCAAGTGGACGCTCTACGACATGGGCGTCCAGACGGCCATGATAGTGCGCTGGCCCGGTGTGATTAAGCCGGGAAGCGTCACTGATGCAATGGGTGAGTATGTGGATGTGGTTCCGACCTTCATCGAAATTGCAGGAGGCAGACCTGATTATAACTACCTCGAGGGCAGGAGTTTCCTGCCGGTGCTCAAGGGCAGGACGAACAGGCATAAGTCGGAGGTCTATGCGCAGGCCACTTCCAGGGGAGTCATCAACGGCCCCGACCACTACGGCATACGCAGCGTGAGGAACGAGAGATATGTCTATGTCAGGAATCTTACGCCAGACGAACTGTTCCGCTGCGAGAACTGCGACCCTGGCAAGCATGCCTACTGGGC
>JABUTS010000096.1 GCA_021443565.1 Bacteroidales bacterium
TTCTGGGACATATACAATTACCTTCCAAGGGAAACCAGGGGTTATGTTCCCGCCTTCGTCGGAGCGCTCTATACCCTTTACTATTACAAGGAATACGGGCTCATACCGGATCCCATCAGCATTCCGGGGCCGGTGGACACCCTCCAGATTACGAAGAAACTGCACTTCGGTCAGGTCAACGAACTTGTGGGAGTTTCCCTGGACGAGCTCAGGAACCTCAACCCGCAGTATATCCACGACATTGTGCCGGGAACGGAAGACAAGCCCTATCTGCTCAAACTTCCATACAGCTATATAAACAGTTTCGTAGATGCCGAAGACTCGCTTTACACTTACAAGGACTCCCTCTACTTCGGCCTCGGCAAATCCGACGGCAAGGCCCTCGCAAAGGACCCTAACGCCAAGTCATCCTACACGCCTGCGTCGAGCACCTTCACCTACACCGTGAAGAGCGGTGACACCCTCGGAGCCATCGCAAGCCGCAACCATGTGACAATCAACCAGATCAAAAGCTGGAACAACCTCAAGAGCAACACCATCAGAGTGGGCCAGAAACTGAAAATCCAGGGCAAGGGAAGTTCGGTTTCCACTTCATCCGGCAGTTCGTCTTCATCTTCGTCCGGAGGCTATTCCACGTATACGGTCAAGGCAGGCGACAGCCTGTATCTCATCGCCAGGAAATACAAAGGCATGACAGCGAGCCGTATACAGTCCTATAACGGTCTCAAGAGCACCAGCCTCAAGCCCGGCCAGGTGCTGAAGATTCCGACCAGGTAAAACTCTCAGATTCAACAGGAATTCACAGCCGGGGCAGCCTGAATGCAGTCCCGGCTTTCTGTCATACACCTGTCGCAACTGCCATTATTAATAAAAGCTCAAGAAGGAATAGGTAATCTTTAAAATTCTTAAAAACCATATTGAATAAAGCTGACGAATTATATATATTTGTATCTATGCATAAATTTTAACACGATGAAAAGTTTCAAGACATTATCTTTTGCAATTTCCGCCCTCGCACTCATGACAGCCATATCCTCATGCTGCAGCCAGAGCGACCCCTATTCCTATGAAATAAAGGACGGGACCATAATCTACAACACCCCTGCAAGACCTGCCGACCAGCAGTCCATGCTTGGTTTCGCAGCCGAGCCGCTCGAAACCGTAAGAGTCGGATTCGTCGGACTCGGAATGCGCGGACCCGGTGCCGTATACAGGATGAGTTTCATAGAAGGAGTGAAGATCACCGCTCTCTGCGACCTCTTCGAGGACAGGGTTGAGAATGCCCAGAAGAAGCTCACGGAAGAGCTGGGCTGGCCTGCCGCTGCGACTTATAGCGGTGAGGAAGGCTGGAAGAAACTCTGCGAAAGCGATGATGTTGACCTCGTATACATCTGCACCCCATGGCTGCTCCACACCCCGATAGCCGTCTATGCCATGGAGCACGGGAAGCATGTTGCGATAGAAGTTCCGGCGGCAACCAGCGTGAAGGAATGCTGGGACCTCGTGAACACTTCCGAAAGGACACGCAGGCACTGCATGATGCTTGAGAACTGCTGCTACGACTTCTTCGAGCTGACCTGCCTCAACATGGCACAGGAAGGCCTCTTCGGCGAACTTTACCATGCTGAAGGCGCCTATATCCACAACCTCGAGCCTTACTGGGGCCAGTATCAGGGGAACTGGCGTCTCGACTTCAACCAGAAGAGAAGGGGCGACGTATATCCTACCCACGGCCTCGGCCCATGCTGCCAGGCTCTCAACATCCACAGAGGCGACAGGATGACCACCCTGGTTTCCATGGACAGCGACCCGTTCCAGGGTAGGCAGACCGGAGCGGATCTGATGGGCGCGGAGACCTTTGCAAACGGTGACATCACCCAGACCCTCATACGTACCGAAAAGGGCAAGACCATACTCATAGAGCACGGCGTGGCCACTCCAAGGCCGTACAGCAGGATGTTCCAGCTTGTCGGTACCGAAGGCGTAGCCGACAAGTACCCTGACCAGGGTCTTGCGATCAAGGGTACGAAACTCCCTGAGGGCGAGGAA
>JABUTS010000088.1 GCA_021443565.1 Bacteroidales bacterium
CTGACCTTGCTGTATGAAAGGCCATGGCCGAAAGGATAGAGCACATCGGTGCTGGCCTCGTAGTTGTACGCTCCGTCCATGGTTGCGACGTTTTCGCATGGTTTGCTGTCATAAGTGGAGAAATGGCCGCTGAATTTCGGATATGTATACGGCAACTTTGCAGAGAAGTTGGCATCTCCCGAAAGAAGTTCGGCAAGAGCGTCTCCACCATAGTTTCCCGGGAGGAAGGTGTGCACGATGGCATCTGCGAGAGGCTCGATCTCGGTTATGAGTCTCGGACGCCCCTCGTTGAGAACAAGTATGACAGGCTTGCCGGTGGCGGCGAGAGCCTTTACCATCTCAATCTGGTTGCGGGAAAGCGTGAGGTCGTTGATGTTGCCCGGGGTCTCCGTGTATGAATTTTCACCTATGCAGGCTATTATGACATCCGCGCGGGCAATCTTGTCCCCTGTCCTGTTCCCGTCCTCAATGAGGATTTCAGGCACCTGCGCGTCGTTCCTCCAGTTGCTTCCCTCATAGCGGACCATCTCTGAGAACTCGACGTTTTCCTTGCCGAACTTGTCCGCCAGGGCGGAATAGAAGGTGTTGTACCTGCCTATTCCCCGGGCTATCCCGTCCGTCATCTCACCCTGCCAGGTATAAGTCCATCCGCCGTTCATGGTGCGGAAGTTGTCCGCGTTAGGACCGCATACGAAAATCCTTGTTCCTTTAGCGATAGGAAGTATGTCCTTGTCGTTCTTGAGAAGAACCATGCACTCCTTTGTCATTTCAAGCGCCTCGTCAGCATAAGCTTCACAGGCGAAATCGGAATACTGACGGGAAAGCTTTGAATACGGCATGTCCCAGGTCGAACGGTCCATCAGGCCGACACGGATCTTGAGCCGGAGTATTCTCCTTACGGCATCGTCGATGCGCTCCATGGAAACCTTGCCTTCGTTCACGAGTTCTTCGAGCAGAGGACAGAAATCCGTGCTGTACGGATCCATGGTCATGTCGATACCTGCATTTATGGCCATCCTGATTGCGTCCTTCTTGTCCTTTGCGACATGGTCTCTTTTCCAGAGATTGTCGATGTCAGCCCAGTCCGTCACTATCATGCCGTCCCAATCCAGACCTTCCTTCAGCCACTCGGTGAGCAGCTTACGGTTGGCATGGAAAGGAGTGCCGCTGTTGTTAGCCGAATTGACCATCACGGAAAGGGCACCGGCCTCTATGCAGGCCTTGAACGGAGGGAAAAACTTCTCCATCATTTCGCGATAGGTGACGGAAGACGGGGTGCGGTCCTGGCCGCTTACGCTGGCACCGTATGCGAGATAATGCTTAAGGCATGCGGCCACGTTATTCATTCCCAGATGGTTGGGGTCGCTTCCCTGGAGTCCGAGGGTGAGGCTCGCTGCCATCTTTGAGTTCAGAAGAACGTCCTCTCCGAAACTCTCCCACATGCGTGGCCAGAGAGGAGTGCGGGCGAGGTCCATGACAGGGGAGTAAACCCATGGGATGAGGCATGCACGGGACTCGTAAGCGGTAATCTGTCCTATGCGCTCGGGGATGCGGACGTTGAATGACGATGCCTGACCGATTTCCTGAGGGAAAAGCGTCGCTCCATGTGTGTAACTTGCGCCGTGAATCTGATCCACCCCGTAAATCTGAGGGACACCGTGGCACTGAGCCTCAGAAGCCTTGTTGAGTGTGCGTATTATGTCTGCCCAAACCTCGGGAGTCTGGGCGACAGCTGCCGGAACGTTGAGAATTGAGCCGACTTTATATTCCCCGAAGACACGGTCCACGGCTTCGGCCGAGAGCATGCCTCCCGCAAGGGACTTCTTCGATTTGTTGCTGGCAACGTTGTCGTCGCCGGAAGTCTGTGCCACTACGTCGATTGCAAGTTCACACATCTGCCCGACCTTTTCTTTCAGGGTCATGTCGGACAACAGGCGCTCCACCTGAGCCTCGACCTGAGGATCAGATGGAATCGCCTGCGAGAAAACTGCAATCGGCATCAGCAGCGAAACTGCCGCTGCCGATGCT
>JABUTS010000029.1 GCA_021443565.1 Bacteroidales bacterium
TCCTCTTGGTGTTCCTGTAAACCCTGTACTCGACCTTGAAATTATCCTTCTGTCTCATTCCGGCACGGGAATTACCGGCAAAGTTATAGCTGTCCCACACCTTGCCCGGGGTATAGCCGGTGAAGTGGATGCCGGTAGGGGTTTCGCGGGTGTAGTTGCCTATCCTATGCTGGTCCAAAGACCTGTATTCCAGCTGTTCGCTTATAAGTTCGCCGAGCTTGTACGGTGCTTCGGAGTCGGTCAGTTCGCATCCAAGTTCCTTGTCATATACCGAAGCTATCGCTCCCCTCTCCATGTCGAACACCAGCTTATACCACTTATTTTCAACAGTATTACCATCGAAACTTCCTTCAGCCTTCTTTGACGCGTCCTTCATGACGAAATACTGCCTAAAGCCGAGAGCAGGCACATCTCCCACCCACATCTGCCAGTATCCGCCGTCGTTGCTGCCGCGTACCCTCTGGGCGAACACCTCGTTTCCTTCAGCATCAACTATGCGGGCATTATCCTTCTCCGTCATCACCGCATTGTCAATATAGATGTCGACATAACCGCCGTGGTTCCAGCTGAGAGGATTGTAGACCACGATGGAAGGAACGTCGCTCTTGGAAACAAGTCCGTTAAGGTAGCCTATGCCGATTTCCCTAAGCATACGGTTGCGTCTGAATGCCTCCCAAGCGTATGAAGACTTGACTGCCCGCTGGTCCATGGTCTCGCGGTTGAATGGGCTGCTGATGGAGCAGTGTGCGCCGTATGTATGCTCGTCGTAGAAAAGAATAGCCTCATTCACCTCGTGTACCGTCCTGTCGAGGTCTTTCGGTAGTTGTTCACCGTTCAAGGAGGCAAGCGATAGCCCGGTCAGGGTGGAGTTCATCTCGCCGTGAGAAGTGCGTACGGCATAAGTCTCTCGTGCTCCGGAAGCGAAGCCGTCTGTCCACCAGTCAGGCCATGCGGCGCGTATGGTCATGAGACCGTCACCATATTTTTCCTCCACGTCCTTAAGGCCTTCCCGCAGAAGGGCAAGCTTCACCTTCGGACTCGCATACTTCTCGTTCCACCTGCGTATGTTGTCGCAGGCATACATCGTAGGCGCGGAGTTGTCTGTGACTATGCCGGAAAATTCGTATATAAGTATGTCGAAGCTCTCCCTGTCGTTGCTCATGTCTCCCAAATGGCTGAGCAGCGTCGTTTCAAATTCGTTGAAATCCAGACTGTTGCACTTTACCCAGTTACCCTGCATATAATGAGGGCCGTAGTAAGCCATGGTTCTCTTTCCCGAAGGCGATTCCCACCAGAAATAGGTTGTCTTGTAGAATGGAGGAAGGGCCTTGTGGGTGTTGACGCCCATGGTGAGGTACTTGATTCCCATGTCCGGCCACATCTCGGTGAGGGCCCAGCCTACACCGTCCACATCGTTCTGCGTGGCAACCTCTATCCCTGTGAAACCCTTATCTTTCAAGGTTTTGAGTCCGTTCATAGAAGCCGCAAGGCTGCGTTCGTCTGTGAGGCCGTCAAAGTTGAACATCATTGCTGTAAGTTCAATTCTGCCTTCCTTAACCCTCCTGACCAGCCTGTCTATCTGGCTTTGAGGCCTTGACTTGAGGAAGGTTTCCACGGCCCAGGTGTTCTCGCAGGTCCATCGGAACTTGGCCTCGTCGGGATAATCGTCTGTTGCGTCGCAATAGTCAAGAGCATAGTCTATGTAGCGGACATGTTCGGTAAGGATGTCGGTCTGTGCGCGGGTGTAGCCTATGTCGGTGTGGGTATGCTGAACGAAGTTCACATGCCAGTCGTGTGCGGGCACGAGTTCAACTTCGATGCTGGTGGTCTTTCCGTTGACTTCGACACTCGCGAGGGCTTTTCTCGGTGCGGTGACTTTGTCAGTGAAAACATCAATGGTATTGTCGCCGAATTCGACTCTGGCGGACGATTCGTTGCCGTCGAAGTTGACCTTTGCAGTGGCTGGAGCACCGAAGTGGTTGTAGGTGAGCTTGTAGCAGTATTTGTCGGGG
>JABUTS010000162.1 GCA_021443565.1 Bacteroidales bacterium
CGGTATGTGCCGGCATCCTCTAAGTCGAATGTGTTATACCACCTGTCAGGGTTCTGTGTATGGATAATTCTGGTCCATCCCTTTGCGGTCATCGCATCGTCGAAGTTTGAGCTTGTATCGTCAACAGGTACGTCCACACCGCTGTTTTCAGTGGTAAGTTCCCCGACATTGGATCCCCATATCTCGAAGGTGTGCGGAGCCCAGTCGGTGAAGTCAGCACGCGCATAGCTCATCTTGAACTTGGTGAGATGGGTGCGCACCCCAAGGTCTATGGTGAAGCAGTAAGGTACGCCCTGGCCGTCCCCGGTGTGGAAATTGGTACTTGTCGTCCCGTCCCAGAGAGTGGTGATCGGACCGCCGTACTGGGTCCTAGGCTCGATGTCGTTGGTCATGACTTTGTAGTCAACAGCCTTGAACTTCTTCTTGTCCACTACGAATACGACTTCTGTTGGCATGCTCTGGACGAGAGGCTCGGCGGAAATCACGTCTATCGCTTTCTCTTCCGGAAGAAAATAGGTATAAATAGTGACCTCTCCGCCTTTTTTCCATCCTGGAAGGGAAACTGTCTCGGGACTTCCTTCGACTTCCAAGGTCTTTCTGCCATCCTTTCCCTCATATACGAAAACCACCTTGCTTGCCTTGTCGTTCGTCGAGCAGGCTAAAGTGAGGCTGCCGTCAGGCTGAGGTGTCATGTTCGAGGCTCTCACGGGTATCTGTGTGAGCTTGAACTCGTTGCCGTAGCTGTTGCCGGCGCACTCGCTGATGACAGAGCTGTTGCCGTCCTTGTCGAAGGTGTAGACCACAAAATCGTAGGCGCCCTCCGGGATGTTGTCGAGGTAAATGCGGACGAACTTGCCGTCGACCACGTCGGAGTAGCTGAATTCGCGGGTTTGTGGCTGACCTTCTAGCATATACGTCACCTTGACCGTCTTTGCGTTGTAGGTGTACTTTGAATATCCTTCAAGCATGATTCTGCCTTCTCCGCCCCTTGCGACCAGTGAGTCGATCTTGCCGGCGTAGATGGTCTCTCCCCTGTCAAGCCACTCCTTCTGGGTCTTGTTGATGTCGGAGCATGATGCGACTGCAAGCAAAGCCGCAAATGCTGATATGATATGTTTCGATGTTTTCATGGTATCCGGTGTTAAATATTACTCAGATATAGTAGTGTCGCCCCAGAAGGTGACCTCTGCCATTACGGTACATTCCATTCCGGACCAGCTCTGCAGGAACTCGAATCTGACATAGCGTACCGGATCGGCATCAAGAGGGAACTCGAACTCTTCTCCGTTGGTTACTCCGAGCTCGTAATCCTCGTCCGACCACTCGCCCACAGGAAGTCCCGAAGGCTTGAAAGAGTTGCAGGTCAGCAGTTCAGTCCAGCCTTCCATGCCTGCTGAAGTCGGTTTGTCGGTACGCCCGTACACCTTGTAATACTTCGGATTTCCGTGCATGTAGGTACAGTCTGAACCAGGACGCTGGTACATCTTGAAGCGGCTTAGCTGGACGATGGTGCCAAGGTCGAGAGTGAAGTAGTGAGGGAAAGGAATGGGATAGCCCGAGTGGAAAGTATCCCACTGGCTGCCGGAAATGCCATTGAAAGCATGCTGGTAGGTATATCCATATCCTTCCATGACTTCGTCGGAGAGTGCGACATGCTGGAAAGACTTCTTGTCCAGTTCGCTTTCGAACCACGGAGTGGTGGTGAAATACAGGGTATCCGAACAGTTGTCCCACTTGTCCCTGACATAAATCGCGAAGTCCGTTTCTTCAGAGGCGAGGCCTCTCACTGAAAACTTTCCCGATCTAGTATTGGTGTAATAAGTATCGTAGGCATCCCAGCTCCCGTCCTTGCCCTTCACGAGGGTGTAGGCAGCGAAGTTGGAGCCTGTGCTGTTGTCATAGTTCACCACCACGCCGCCGAAGCCCGTGAACCACTCGAGCGAATTGAACACTGAAACCACAGGAGGCGTATCGGTTATACGCTTTTAATAATTTTTGT
>JABUTS010000075.1 GCA_021443565.1 Bacteroidales bacterium
CCCGGGAATCTCAATGTCCATCAACGAGATAACCACAGAGATGAGCCTTGCAGACCTCAGGCGTGGAGATATAGACATTGCAATTCTGGCAACCCGCCACGAAGACCCACAACTTCTGGAAATTCCTCTCTACCGCGAGGCACTGGTCCTTTATGCTTCCGAGGGGCATCCACTGCTTGAACAGGAAAGAATAGACAGCCTCATGCTCAGAGGCGATGATCTCTGGGTGCTCCGGAGTGAACATTGTCTTTCGGGTCAGGTCTTCGACATCTGCAGGATCAAGACTGACTTTTCCGCCTGCTACTGCGCTGGCAACATATTCACACTCATAAACATAATCGACTCCCAGGGAGGATATACCATCATCCCTGAGTTTCATCTCTCCATGCTCGCGCCCGAGCAGCGCTCAAGGGTGAGAAGGCTGGAAGATCCGGAGCCCGTTCGAACCGTATCCATGTATATACGCAACGACTATTTCCGGGAGGGGATGCTCAATGCTGTGGCTGAGTGCATCTGCGACCAGGTGCCGAAGGAAATGCTGGACGAGCGCATGGCGGCCGGCCCGATCAGAATATAAGCAGAGGCTCTGGCCGCAGGTTCATGCCGTCTCAATCAGTATCTGAACGCCCGAAAGCAGTCCGTTGAACGTGTCGTACTCCGGAGCAAAGGTGTCAGACTACTCTGCCGGGGTTTCTGGGCGGGAGAGGTGGAGGACGGCGCTGTCATTTTCGTCTGCCATGAAGACGTCGTCGCCAACGCCGTAGAACGAGCGGACTTTGTCGAGGGTTGTCGCGATTTTTCTTTCGAGTTTTTCAATCTCCTCGCTGCAGGCCATCTGGGTCATGCCAACGTTCTCAAAGCGGAGGGCGTCAGCCGACCGTTCGTTCCGGACCATCTGTCCGCCTATATGGTTTCCGCCGGCGTAAACCCCGAAGGCTTTGCCCTCAGTGTCGAAGGTCATTGTGACTGTTGCGTATGTCACCCCCTCAAGTTCAACGGCAATTACCCGCCATTCGCCCTCCAGTTCGCCGATGGAGAGAAGTCTGCGGCTTGATACAGCTCCTTGACCTTCATAGCTGGTACTGAAGTCCATGAGCACAGGCTTGCCACCCTTCATCACTATGTGCATGTTGCAGGTGCATGGAGTGCCTCCATCAGTGAGATATACAGCATACAGGTCCTTGCCTTCAACCTTTATGCTGTCCACGCTCTGCTCGTCGGAACCGTTCTGCCCTGTGCGGAAAAGCCAGATGGCATATGCCGGCCCCCCTTCGCAATACTCGTCGTCGTATGCCTTGCGCAGGCTGTCGAGCACAGCGGGGGCAAAGTTGTCGGATATTGTGTCAAGCTCGCCAAAGTCGAATACATAATTGTTGTAGAGGTTCATGATGAAGTCCTCAACAGGCTTGGGGCAGGACTTCCTGCCGCCGTTGCATGCCGTTATTGCAAGTGCCGCAACTATGATATTAAAAATCTTATTCATGGTCATAACCGAATTATACAAAGAACCCCGGATGTTTTCTGCATGAACAGCCGGAAAGGGTTCTGCAAAGTTATGGCAAATGAGGCAAAATGCAAAAGAGGGCTACCCGAAATGGATAGCCCTCACTTAATATTACAGGAAAGATTTAGTTTCCGTTAGGATCCCAGGTTACAGCCTCGAAGCTACCTTCAACGTCATAACCCTTGTTCTGCAGGAGAGAACGGTCATTATTGAGCATGTTGACGTCAAGTGGCCAGAGCACCTTGTAAGCATTTTCTGCGGTGAGGCAAGGCTCATTGTAGCCGTTGTTGTCAACGAGGGTGTTTGGCTTGAATACGAAGTGCTCAGTGTATGCTCCGCCCTTGACCTCGGTCATGCGGCGAAGATCCCACCAGCGCTGTCCTTCCTGGATGAACTCCTTGTCCTTCTCGGCGAGGCCGGCG
>JABUTS010000153.1 GCA_021443565.1 Bacteroidales bacterium
ACCCTGATGGTCTGGCCTATTTTCAACTGATCTGCCGTCATGTTCCGCGAAGATAGGAAATCCCCGTGATTTGCGAGCACGGCAGCCCAAAATAGCACCTCTCTTGCGACAATATGTGACAATTTTCGTAAATTGCGATGATTATGGCCATGAAACGAAGAACTATACGACCCTCCCGCAAGGAAGACCTTCCACTGATGCAGGAACTCTTTGAAAAGGCGCGGGAGATAATGCGCTCGGAGGGCAACATGCACCAATGGACGGGCGGTTATCCTTCCGACGAAGTCCTGCTCCGCGACATGGAACGAAATGCCAGTTTCATAATGGAGGAAGACGGCACTCCCATCGCCACCTTCGCATATATCGAAGGCATTGATCCGACATACCTGCGCATTGACGGAGGGGAATGGATCGACGACGAACGTCCCTACGCGACCATCCACCGTCTCGCAAGTGCAAAGGAAAGTCACGGAGTGGCACGCGACTGCTTCGACTGGGCATGGTCCAGAACCCCCAACCTCCGAGCCGACACCCACAGGGACAACAATATAATGCAGCACTGTCTCGAAAAGTCCGGCTTCAGATACTGCGGCATCATCTACCTCGCCAACGGTGACGAAAGGCTCGCTTACCAGAAAATTCAATGAACATGATATTTCTGCCTAAACCTTGCCGCACTCTATCCGTCAAGGGTGACGCAGATGGTTTCGCAGTATGAGGCAAGTGCCGCCAGAATAGGCGTGAACACGGAAATCGTGTTCACTGTGGGCGGCTGGTATGTTCTGGTAAGGAACTACTGATTCCGGCTTGCTGGTAAGCCTACGGATTATTCAGCCAAGCTGGCCGGGAAAACAGCTATTAGAATATTTTTGTCCGAGTTCAGAAGTATTTTCTTCATAAACTCCTGATCGAGGGCAATGCATCCTTCCGTGTATGGATTGCTGCCCTTGCAGTGAAGGAAAATCGCCGAGCCTTCCGGGTAGATGTTCGAGTCGTTGAAAGTGGTCTCCATGCCATAATTGTATTGCGGCGCGTAGTCTATCATGTGTTCGCCCTTGCAGGTGTGGGGGATTTCGCGAGTGTCTATGATGGTATTGTAGTACGGTCCCTCCTCGTCGCAGGCATAGGTCGTTTCGGTGACATGAAGATATTCCATCGACACTCCCGGATTGTCAAGTATGCCGAAGGCGCGCCTCACCCCGAAAATGCCGACCGGAGTCTTGCCGTCCCCTTCACGGGTCTTCCCTATCCCGTTTTTGCCGACATAGGCGCTGCCGCGTTCCAGGCACTGCCACATTCCCTTCTTGTCCTTGATGTAGAACTCGGCATCCGCATTGCTCCCGGCGGTATATTTCACGAGAAGCATCTGCCTGACGCCATCGTTGTCGGAATAAGAATCCAGCAGCCTGTCCCATCCCGACTTCGAGGCGGAACCTCTGCATGAACATGCCAGCACGGCTGCGGCAGAAATCGCTGCAGCAGAGAGGACTTTCGGACGGGCAGCCGCAGAGAACACTTTTGAGAGCGCAGACACTGGGAGCACCTTCGAGAGGGCTGACACTGAGAGCACCTTCGAGAGCGTTGACGCAGAGAGCACTTTCGAGAGGGCTGACGCTGAGAGCACCTTCGAGAGCGCTGACACTGAGAGCACTTTCGAGAGGGCTGACGCTGAGAGCACCTTCGAGAGCGCTGACGCAGGGAGCGAGGCAAACTTTCCTATAACCATGTTTACGGACATATCGTTTCACCACAAATATAGACACTTTCTCCCTCGCAGTCGCAGATTCGCGAAAAATTCCGTAACTTCGCATAGATGCGGCGCGG
>JABUTS010000178.1 GCA_021443565.1 Bacteroidales bacterium
GCAATTCAGGAAATATTCTCCAAGGCACATGGGGAAATTGCATCGTCGGACAAGGACGGGGATAACCTCCCATATATCGGTGAAGTTTATATGGGCCATCTGAGATACAGCACGACAGGCAGTTCAGGTCTCAGTTATGTCCATCCTTTCCTTCGCCGCAACAACTGGAAGGCAAGAAACATGCTGCTCTGCGGAAACTTCAACATGACCAATGTCGATGAGATTTTCAATCGCATAGTTGAGCAAGGCCAGCATCCGCGCATATACAGCGACACTTTCCTCCTTCTCGAACAGCTCGGGCATGAACTCGACCATGAGCATGCAAGACTGTGTTCCCAGTTTGAAGAACAGGGTCTGAAAGGCAGGGAACTGGTAGAGAAGATTGAAGATACCATTGATCCGAGGAATATACTGAAGGCTTGCTCGCCTGCCTGGGATGGCGGTTATGTGATATGTGGCGCGTTGGGCAGCGGAAACATCTTCACTCTTCGTGACCCGAATGGCATCAGGCCGGCATTCTGGTATTGTGACGATGAAATTGTGGTCGTAGCTTCCGAAAGGCCTGTGATACAAACTACATTGAATGTTGATGCTGAAAGAGTCAGGGAACTTGGCCCCGGAGAAATCCTGACGGTTGACAAGGCCGGCAAGGTCAATGTCACCCAACTCTTGGGGCCCGGACGGAATGAAAGATGCTCTTTTGAGCGCATATATTTTTCCAGAGGTTCCGACAAGGACATATACGAGGAACGCAAGCAATTGGGTCGGGAACTTGCTCCGCAGATAGTTGAGGCTGTGGAAGGTGATTTGGACAATACCATCATCTCATATATCCCCAATACTGCCGAGACGGCTTTCTTCGGTATGGTTGAGGGCCTGCGCAAACTGAATCCCGCTGTGAGGGCAGAAAAAATAGTCATCAAGGATATAAAGCTCAGGACATTCATCGCTGAAGGTTCTTCACGCAACGACCTTGCCGCCCATGTCTATGATGTGACTTACGGACAGGTCAAGCCGGGTGATAACCTTGTCGTCATCGATGACAGTATTGTTCGCGGAACAACCTTGAAACAGTCCATACTGCGTATGCTGGACCGCCTGCACCCGGGTCGGATTGTGGTTGTGTCCTCGTCGCCTCAGGTCAGGTATCCTGACTATTACGGCATAGACATGTCCCGTCTTGGCGAGTTTGCCTCCTTCCGGGCGGCGATAAGCCTTTTGCGCAAGCGTGGCATGGCTTCGGTGATTGACGAGGTCTATGCTAAATGCAAGGCTCAGGAAGGCTTCGCGAAAGAGGATATGGAAAACTACGTGAAAGCCATTTATGCGCCTTTCACTGACGATGAAATCTCAGCGGAAACTGCAGAAATGCTGACTCCGGAGGGAACAAAGGCCGAGGTCAAGCTGATTTACCAAAGCCTCGAAGGTCTTCACAATGCCATTCCGGGACATCCTGGTGACTGGTATTTTTCAGGCAACTATCCAACCCCGGGTGGTGTCAGGATGCTTAACAGGGCCTTCATAAACTGGTACGAAGGCCACGCAGATGCAAGATAAACGTAATTTATATGAAATATTTGTTTGTAACCGGAGGTGTGGTTTCCTCGTTGGGAAAAGGAATCATTTCCTCGTCTATAGGAAAATTGCTGCAGGCACGCGGCTACAGCATTACCATACAAAAGTTTGACCCGTATATCAACATAGATCCGGGAACGCTCAACCCATACGAGCACGGAGAATGCTACGTCACGGACGACGGAATGGAAACGGACTTGGACCTCGGCCACTACGAGCGCTTCACC
>JABUTS010000067.1 GCA_021443565.1 Bacteroidales bacterium
CTGTCAGTCAGGTCAAGGCAGCAGGCCTCGAATGGCGGCAGGCTTATCTCGCATGAAGGCTTGATTTCTTTGCCCAGACCCAGGAATTCATAGGCCGATACCGGTATATCCACGTGAAAATCAGCGCTTTCCCTTGCGAAGTTACATGCAAAGAGCAGGCATTTGCCTTGGTGCGAACGGAGGAAACAGAAATGTCTGTCCTTGTTGAACCCCCTCGAGTTTTCATTGCACCAGCACAGATCATAGCTTTCCCCCAGGCGCACGGCCTTCGACTCTGACGCCAGTTTCAATGCTTCGGAATATCTTTCGAACACCTGCTTCTCGGCAGGTTTCAGGTAGGACATGCCGACATCCCCATCCTTTATGCAGCGCTGCAGTCTCGCTAGCGAATCCACTCTCCACCAGTCGAATATGCTGGTTCTGCCGTCGCATCCGCTGAAGCCTTCGCTGTCCATTCCCCTCTCCCCGACCTCCTCTCCGAAGTATAGCATGAACGAGGCTCTGTTGAAGAAGAGCGAGACTGCGAGGGCGGCAACGGAGTTCCGTGCGTCGTGTCCGAAGAAGTCTGAGCCGAAGCGTTGTTCGTCATGGTTCTCGAGGAAGTTCAACATTCCGTCCTGCACCTCGCCAAGGCCCTGCCACCATCCGGTGACAGCCCTCGCGGATTCCTTGTACGCGACAGGGTATCCGGGATTGTCGCCGGTATTCTTCTCGACTATGGCCCGCAGAGTATCGTACAGACCTGATTTGTCGTACAGAAGGTCGAAGCCTACTTGGCGCAGATACTTGGAATACAAGTCCTTACGATACACCTCGGCTATGAAGATGAGTTTGTCGTATTTCTTTTTCAGGGTACTTATCAGCCAACTGAAAGCCTCCGGAGGCACGAGCTCCACCATGTCGCAACGGAAGCCGTCCACGCCTTTCGAGGCCCAGAAATCGAGAATTTCCGCCATTTTGTCCCAGGTGGGATTGTGGAAATCGCACCAGTTTATCTTGATCGTTTCGTACCAGTCACAGACTCCCGGCTCGGGGCTGAATATGTTTCCGCTGGCCTTCGCGGGTAGTTCGGAATATGGTTCGAGTCCTTTTCTTTCAAGTTCCTCCCTTATTGCTTCCGTCATCGGAAGCCGGAGCTTCTCTCCGGGGTAATAGAAGAAATCGTTCCCGGCCGTCCAATGCACGCTGTTGTCGTCCCCGTCTCCAAGTCCTTTCAGGCCGGCGGTGTTCATGCTGTCCCTGTAATCCCTTGCCACGTGGTTGGGGACGAAGTCTATGATCAGTTTAAGTCCATGATTGTGAGTACGTTGCACGAGGGCCTCGAATTCCTCCATCCTGCTTTCTGGGTTGTCGGCAAGATATGGGTTCACGTCATGGTAGTCCCTGATTGCGTATGGAGAGCCAGCCTCGCCTTTGACGAAATGGGCGTGGGAGGCGTGACAGCCGGCGGATGACGTTTTTGTGGAGTGGCATATTATGCCCGTGTACCATACATGACTGAATCCAAGCCCTGCCAGATAGTCGAGAAAAGCGTCATCAATATCGGAAAAACGACCCGTTCCGTTCACTTCGAGGGCTCCGGAAGGGACATTTTTGCCCCTGCAGTTTCCCCAGAGACGGGGCAGCATTTGATATATAAGTAGTTTTTCTTGCATAAATAGGTGCAGGATTCAGCTTGAAGGACCGCAAATATACTAAATGTATAGGAATAGAGTGGAAAAAGCCGTAAGTTTGCAGCCGTCAAGGAAACTAAAGGTGTTCCAATTATAAATTTAAAGTATCTTAATGATGAAAAAGT
>JABUTS010000118.1 GCA_021443565.1 Bacteroidales bacterium
CTGACAGCCGGTGCCGTGGACCTCATGAGCAGCCGCTACAACACCGGCGGCAACTCAGCCCGCACAGAGTACAACTTCTCGCACTTCAAATACACTGACCAGAGCGTGGCGAACGTCATAAGCGGCGTATGGTCGGCCATGTATTCCAACATTCTAAACATGAATGTCATACTTCAGAATGTCGACGCGCAGGAAGGTGTGCTCACGAAGGATGAGGCTAACGTAATCAAGGGCGAGATGCTGGCGCTCCGTGCATTCCACCATTTCGACCTTCTCCGCCTCTTCGGTCCTGTATATTCGAAGAATCCTGAAAACACTGCCATTGCCTACAACAATTCGGCTGAGGCTCAGGTATATTCCATACTCACCGCACAGGAAGTGGTTGCGAAGCTGATTGAGGACCTCAATTCTGCCGAGTCACTTCTCTCCTCTTCAGACCCGGTTCTCACAGAGGGCGTGCTCGCGTCTGAAGCATCCGGAAATGAGAGCAACTATCTCCGCTACCGCCAGCTGCGCATGAACTACTTCGCGACCGTCCTTCTCAAGGCCCGTGTATATCTCTGGGCAGGAGATAAGGAAAATGCCCTGAAGGAGGCCCGCAAGATTGTCGACAGGCAAGACATACACGAAATTTTCCCGTTCGTAGACTCTGACAAGCTCATAGGCAACACTACAGATCCTGACAGGTCATTCTCGTCAGAGGTTCTCTTCGGGATGTATAATCCTAACCTCTACACACTCCACGAGAAGTACTATGACATGGCAAACCTGAACAAGGCCACGGTGCTCCGCCCTCGTACCAACTATCTTACGGGCATCTTCACCAGCATAGGCGACTACCGTCTCCTCTCACAGTGGATCAGCACGGAAGACGAGTCTGAGTTCGTGAAGTTCAAGAAGATCACCGTCAGCGAGGCCAATCCGAAGATTCACTACTACATGCAGCCGCTCATGCGCCTTTCCGAGGCTTATTACATTGCTGCAGAGGCTCTCAAGGATACCGACCTTGCCGCATCCGTCTCCTACCTCAATACCGTGCTCAAGGCCCGCGCAGCCGCTGCCCTTGGCGAAGACGCCGAAGTGACGACAGTGGAGAACGAAATCAGGCTTGAGTACATACGAGAATTCTGGGGAGAAGGACAGATTTTCTTCTTCTTCAAGCGCCTCTATGGCAATATCCCTGCAGCCCTCAATGGCGAAGATGCAAAGGCAGTCACCCTCAGTGAGGCAAATACTGTGTGGCCTCTGCCTGTGTCTGAACAGGAAAACCGTTAAAACAGAAAGTCATGAAAAAGACATTATATCTCATATACATATCATGCTGCGTGTCAGTTGCGTTCACTTCCTGCACAGCGGAACTGTTCCAGACCTTCGACGGCAGCAAGAACGGCATTTATATACAAAAAGTCGCCTATACTACTATAGACGGCACTCCTACGCAGTACACAGATTCGGTGACATTCTCCTTTACACAGCTTAGGGCGGAGGATACAGAATACAAGGTGAACGTCCCCGTATGCATCATGGGCGACACCACCGCCTTCGACCGTCCTTTCGTACTGACCGTTGACGAGAGCGCCGGGAACACGAAAAGGGGAGTCCACTTCGAATATAACGAGTCGGACTGTGTGATTCCTGCAGGAAAAGCAAAGGTAAACGTTCCGGTCACTGTCAAGAAGACTGATGACCTTTCCGGCGGCGAGTATTTCCGCATTGTCCTGAAGCTTTCAGATAACGAGCACTTCACAGTTGAGCTGAAGCAGTACAAGGACGCAGCTGCATGGAATGC
>JABUTS010000204.1 GCA_021443565.1 Bacteroidales bacterium
GCCCTCGAGATTGTTGCGGCTGTAGAAACTGTAGAACTTGCCTATGCCTATCTTGCCCTTTTCCCAGTAGCCCTGAGAGAGCATGTTGGCGAGATAGTAGGCATTCTTGTAGACCTTCAGCGACTGTATGCTGTCCACCATGTTGAATATGTCCTGTTCCCTGTTGTCAAGCTCGTAAGGGCGCATCCCGTCCCACCACTGAGCATCCTTTTCGCCTGCCCCCTTGAGCACCGTGACTTCGACTCCGGATTTTATCTCCTCTGGCGAATCTATTGTCCTGCTGAAGTTTGAGAAAGCCATCTCGCGCTGGCCTATCATTGAAATCAGCCTGGAAGTGTTCTTCATGCTGATTGCGAACTCCACATAGACGTTGTCCTTGTCGAATACCCAGCCCTCTTCCGTCCTGCGGTTCTGCGTGTCAATCACGAGGGCCTTGATCCAGTTCACGTTCTCGCCCTTCTGCAGTCTGGCGTGCATGTCCTTGAGCGCAAATTCCTCCGCGTCTATGGTCATTTCGCCGTCGAAGGCGGGGGTGTTGCTGAACTTCTTGGGGTGGAAGTGAACCTTGTAGGTCTTGCGTCCGTCCATCATGAGGCTGTCAACGACGTAATAGTTGTAGAAGAATTCGCCGCCCTTCTGGACGGGAGAAGGTACCTGCACGTCGAAGGCGTTTATGTAAGGTTCATAGAAGTTCGTCTTGAGGTGCATGCTGCCTGTGAGTTGCTCGAGAGGGTTGCCCTTCTGGAAGCCTGAGATGCGGTTTGCCTCTATGACCTCGCTGTTTCGTCCGTCATAGTGGCGGCGCTTGGACAGGGTTTCGGAGAGTATTGCCGGAAGATAGGCTTGCCCGGTGACTGCAGAGGTGTCCATGTAATCGAGTATGAAGCCTAACTGCTTGCCCAAAGGTTTGATTTTCAGCGGAATCTCCGGATTGGTCAGGTCGAATTCCATCTTGTTGTAGATGTCGCACTGATACTCCGGCCAGTCGTCGGGATTGTTAAGGGAGCGGTGCTCGTCTATCATCGTGAGCAGCCAATGGCTGAACTTGTTGTTGGGCTTGACCTTCGCGGCCGAGAGTTCCTCGTCCACCATCACAAGGCTGAAGTCTATGTTGTTGAAGGCCTTGGCCCGTACAGGGTGCTCAAGCTGCTGGTAACCAAGCTGATATGCGCACAGGGTGTCCGAGGCGGTCCTGCTCTCAAGGGTATAGTAGCCCTTGTCGTCCGTAGAGATGCCCACGGTCGTGTTCTTGAAGAACACGCTCACGAACGGCAGCCCCTCTCCTGTCTTGGAATCAGTCACCCGTCCGTGCACCTTGGTGCTCTGCGCCGCCGCCGTGAATGACCATCCCAGTCCCCCCAGCATGAAAAATATTATGGTTCTGAGCAGGATGGCTCTCCTCCGCGCTCCGGCTTTACCTGCGTGGGGGGAGGTGACGTGGATGGGTGCTGCGCAGACGGATGCGGCCCCCGTGCCCGATGTGGCGTACACGGGGGCTGCCGACCTTTTCGGGGCGGTTGAAGCCATAAATTTTATGTCCCTGTCCGTCAGCATCTTGTTTGGCCCGGCGCCCATCCCGGGCAACTCTGTTGCCCCGTTTGCACGCTCGCAAAAGTACAAATATAACAACAATATGCCACTTCTTCCATCCTGTCCCGCAGAAGGATGCACTTTTCCCGGCTGGGGCTGAGGATCCGAGGGAGCGGAAACTGGTGGGAATAGCAGACTTATTGGCTTTGGTATATGGTTATTTGCCCGAAAAATCGTATCTT
>JABUTS010000149.1 GCA_021443565.1 Bacteroidales bacterium
GCATCGAATTCGTCAGAACTGTCCGGACGATACGATATAGGCACGAAGAAAGGTGAAATGCCCATAAAGGTGATTTCTTCTCCGTCAAGTGTCACCATGTCGTTTATATAGCTGTTGTCACCCATGTTGAACGATGCAATCTTGTTCTCGCCATTGTTGTAGAACATATATGCATACTGGTCATGGTAGGTGAAGTGCGTTGCGGTCTTGATGCCTTCGCCGGTGAGGTCCTTGCAGAGGGTCTGCACAGGCTTGTTCCATGCATTGTTGTCAACGCCATAGAGGGTGCGGTTGTGGGAAGCGTCCTCGAGTATGGTGTAAACCACGCCGTAGTTGCCGAAAGCACAGCCCTTCATGTCGACTATGTCCTTGCCTGTGGTCCAGTCAAATAGGGTCGCATTGTCCGCACTGAGCACCGAGAGGTGGTCGGGCTTGTTGTAATCGTAAGGACAGTAAAGGAAGCGCTTGTTTGTAATATCGTAGAACAGAGCCTGATACTGGTTGCTGTACTTGCGTGGAATGCCGGCGAAAGGAGCTACCTTGAAAGTAGGTTCCTCATCCATCACGAGGGTATTGGCCCTATTCTCAAAAGCAGCACCATAAAGGCTGCCGAGACGGTAAAGGTCTCCTTCGCTGGTGATTGCATATCTTGCCATCATGGACGGGAAGCCTGTCTTTGCCACTTCGGTATATATCACTGGCACCTTGGGGTCGATTATAAAGTAGCTGGAATTCAGACATAGCGTCTCGTCAGTAGTCAGGTCATTGCGGTTGAGCTCGTACGAGCCGTCTCCGGTGTTGATCCAGATCAGGTCGCCTGCGGCCGCCATAGCATTGCCCGAAAACATTATATGCTTCGCGTTCTTAAGGGACACCTTGCCGCCGAGCAGGTTATATGCGGGGATAATCTTATCCTTGTTGAACCATGACACCATGTCAAGTCGCACCTTGTTCTCTTCACCTTCGTCGCAGAGGAGAAGCCAGCCCTGGTAGGTGGCGGAAGACATGGTCAGAGGAATTGTGAAGTTGGTCTTCACACCAGTTCGCTTGTCAGTCACGGTGTACCAGATGGTGTAGTTGCCTTCCTTCTCGGTGCAGAGATAGTTGATATCCTTCTTGTGCTCGGGATTTATGTCGATGGTACGGTTTCCGGTGCTGAAGAGGCCGGAATTCGTGATCAGCTGGCAGCCGAGCTCAAAATTCGGATTATTCTCGTCGATAACACCTTCGGTCGATGACTTGATTACCGGCGATAATACGATAGGCTCGGCTGAAGCTAGAACCGTGATCATCTCCGGAAGGTTCTCGATGGTGATCTCAGGGATTTCTTTGTAGTCATAGTTGCCCAGATCCTTGTAGCATGAGGTCGTGCCAAGGGAGAACAATACGAGTACAGACGGAATGATATATCTTTTCATGTTTTTCTTCATTTAACAGGTCTAATTCTGGTAAGCGGAATAATCGACGAGATAACTTGTGCCCAGCTGCATGTATTTGCCGTCGTCGTCAATCACAGGATTGCCTGAATCCGCGAGTGCCTGAAGCTCAAGGCGAAGCATCTTGGCAGCATAGCCCATCCTGCCGTACGGAGGACGTCCCATCACCCAATCGTAATGCGTCCAGCCCATGATGGCGTTCACGCGCTTCTCCTTGCTTGCAGACCATGCGCCGAGGTAGCTCTTGGCATTCCACTCCCAGGTATTGGTAGTGGCGTAAATGTCGCTGTAAATTATCTTGTAGCGCTCTCCGCT
>JABUTS010000079.1 GCA_021443565.1 Bacteroidales bacterium
TATGCTCCGTCGGTCACGCTGCCCTTGGCCTCACGGCTCCTGAGAATTTCCGCATGGCTAACACCGGTTTCGGCTGCCATGGCGTCTATACTGATATTTATCTCCTGACCGGTAATTGTTCCCTCAGCCATTGTTCCCGGTTGAAGGGCAGTACCGTCGGAAAGATTCATGTGCAGCCAGTTTACAGCTTCATCGCTCCAGTCCTCGCCATCTGTACTCCAGCCTATATACTGCCATTTCAACGGTGCATAGCCTGAAGTCCCGGAACTCTTGTAACTTTTGAGGGTAAGGCTGGCGTCACCGCCCTCGGCAGACACATACTTGGCCCTGTCATTGTTGTTCATGCCTTCAACCACCATATAGTAGCCGTTGGCATTCTCCTTTGTGTCAATAACATACTCGTGGGTGGTGCCTATGTTCCAATATTTCGGCCTTCCGCCTTCTCCGTGCCTGCCTATTGGGGCGGAAATTGTCACGACCTTCTGCTCCGCATCTCCCGTGAAGACAACGTCAAGTTCCAGAACGGCATCCTCGGGAAGTTCCTGCGGAATCATCATAAATGTCGCAGCATCTCCGGTTACATAGCAGTTGTATTCCCCCTGTGTGTCGAAATCGGTGACTGCCACGCAGGAGGTCTTGCTGTCGCTCACTTCCCACCAACCGTTCTCGTTGACCATTTCTTTTTCTGTCTGGGCTTTATAGCGTTCAAAGAAGTGGAACGTACCCTTGTTGTGCACGTTCTTCAGGCGCACCTCCTTGATTATGGACGGCACGAATCCCGCGGAGCCGAGCTTAACCTTGACTGCTGTCATGGCGTGACGGAACACGAGTGGTGTCGGGCCGTCTTCGGCATACTGGTCGGCGGTAAAGCTGCGAATCTGCTTCGCATAGAGCAGGTCCTCCTGGTACAGGGCGTTGTCTGACGCCAGCTCATAGTCCGCACGGAACTGGTAGAGCCACTGGTTAGTGCCCTCCATATATCCTTTTCCCTCGTAGTCGTCATCCTTTACGGAATAGTTTTCGTTATACGGGAACAGCGCGCCGAACACACGCAGGGCCGTGAAGTCTTGTCTGTTTACGAAAAATTCGTTGCAGCTCCACTGCTCGCCGTCGGTAGTCACGGCTGGGAGGTTGAAGAACTTTACCTCCCTGATACCGTTATGCTGGGTCCATCCCACCTGAGAAATCGACAGGCTTCGGGTGTCAATGGCCTGGCTGACCACGGCGCGGGTCTTAACCTCAGCGCCCACGTTGCCTTTTCCACCGCTGATGCCGTAAAGTTCATGGCTGACAAGGTTCACGCGCTCGCCCCCGGGGGTTACATAACTCGTGGGAATCACGTCGTCCTGTCGGTCTGCAGAACGGGTGGCCACATTCACGCCATACCAGTCTTGCTCGTCCATGGTGGCGGTAAAGGTAAGATTCGAGCTCTCCTGCCCGACGTCGAGGCCGTATGCCTCATCCATGCAAGATGCCAGCGACAGCAATGCCGCGCCCAACAGGAAGCTCTTGTATATCATGCTTTTCATACCTTCTTACTTTTTAAGTTCCACATTCTCGGATTCCGTATCCCAGTCCACAATCTGCGGTCTATAGCTGAGCTGGTAGCCGTAGGCTGCACCATTTTCACGGTACAGCGCACCGAACTCAATCTCGATGTTGTATATTCTTCCGTACTCCAGTTTTTCAATAGGGAAAGGAACGTATACAAGTTCGTACTT
>JABUTS010000141.1 GCA_021443565.1 Bacteroidales bacterium
AACGTGGTCATTACCGGCGGAGCGTCAGGTATTGGCCGGCTTATCGGAAGGATAGCAATCGAGAAGGGTGCCAGGTCAGTAACCATCTGGGACATAAACCAATCCAATATTGACATAGTCAGCGCAGAACATCTCGCACTTGCCCGTGTTGTAAATGCTGCCCGCACAGGAGCCGGTTGCAATGCCTCCAGTCGCGACACCGGATCTTCCGACACCGCGACGACGGCCGTATATGGATTCAGGACAGACGTTTCCGACAACGATTCTGTGCTTGCCGCTTACGCGGAAACCGTTAAGGCCGCAGGCCGTGTGGACATACTCGTAAACTGCGCAGGCATAGTCACAAGCAACAAACCTTTCGCGCAGAATACCGTAGGCGAAATCGAGCGCACTCTGAAGGTCAACACCCTCGCGCCCATGCTCGTATCCCTCGCCGTCATCAACGACATGATTGCCCGCGACCATGGCCATATCTGCACGATAGCCTCAGCCGCAGGCATGCTTTCAAACCCGAACATGTCCGCCTACGCTGCCAGCAAATGGGGCGCGATAGGGTGGTCAGACTCTGTCAGAATAGAACTCGCGAAGGCCGGAAGCCGCGTCAGAATAACGACGGTCGCACCTTACTATATCAATACGGGGATGTTCGACGGTGTCAGGTCCAGGATAATTCCGATACTGAAGCCGGATAAGACAGCCGCTAAAATCGTGAAGGCCATCGAGCGGAACAAGGATTTCAGAGGCATCCCGTTCTCGTTCCACTTCATCAGATTCTGGCAGGGAGTGCTCCCGGTCTGGCTGTTTGACTGGTTCTTCGGCGAGGTTTTCGGTGTATATCACACGATGGATCACTTCACCGGCCGCAAGCCTGCCCAGCCATAAGCCATTCCTTCGAGAAATTCATGTACCAGAGCTCGCAGGCGCCTTCGGGATTTTCCTCGATGAAGGCACCTATGGTGCCGTCCGGAAGCTTGGTAATTGACGAATATACAGACTGATAAGGGCAGATGGTCTTGACATAAGGCCAGGTCTGCGCCTCGTCGAAGCTGCAGAAGATGCTGACGTTCTCCCTCTTGAGCGAGTTGGTGAGTGAGTGGAGGATGAGGCCGTCGTCGTAGCGGATGATGTCGCCATCGCAGGCGTTGGTGTTCATGTCGGCCCATCTGCCGTTGTCTTTCCACGTCTGGCCGCCGTCCTCTGAATATGAGTAGCCGCGCAGACCGCTCTGGCGTACGCTCATGAGCAGTCGTCCGTCCTTCAGTTCGATGATTTTCGCTTCGTCTCCGCCGTCGTATGCGAGTTCGGAGACTGTCCAGCTGTCTCCGCCGTCGTCGCTGTAGCAAGCGTAGTTATACAGTCTGTATGAGCTGCTTGCGAGAGCGAGGACGAACAGGATGCGCCCTTTGTAGGCTTCCTGTTTAAGCACCACGCCGTTGCCCGAGCCGAAGAATGCCGAGGTCAGCTTCTTACGCAAAGTGTCCTTGACTGTCTTGCCTCTGACTATGTCGGTTATGTTCAGAGGTTCGCCCCACGTCTGGCCGCCGTCTGTGCTCTTAATTATATAGTTGCACATAGGGGTTTCTTCGGTTGACCACCAGAGTCCCGCGCCGCCGCTGAAACCGCAGATTACAGTCCCGTCTTCTGCCTGGGCGATTACCGGGTCGCCGTAGCCCTTGTACCGGCCCTGCCCTTCGATAACCGTTATAGGCTCG
>JABUTS010000219.1 GCA_021443565.1 Bacteroidales bacterium
AACGGCGCACCTATCACCGTGCCTTCGCAGGACATGGTGCTCGGTCTTTACTACATCACCAAGCCAAGACCGAAAGTGAAGGGAGAAGGAATGAAGTTCTATGGCGCAGAGGAAGTCATCATAGCCCTCAACGAGAAGGCTGTTGACATCCACGCAAAGATAAACGTAAGGCTTCCAAAGGACAAGCTCAACCCTGAGGCAGGCTACGAGATGGTGGAAACCACTCCGGGCCGCATCATGGTCAACCAGCTCGTTCCTGACGAGGTTCCTTTCCTTAACGAGATACTCGGAAAGAAGTCTCTCCGCAAGATTATCACCAACGTCATCAAGCGCACCGGCGTTGCACGCACCGCTCAATTCCTTGACGACATCAAGAACCTCGGTTACACGATGGCGTTCAGGGGCGGACTTTCGTTCAACCTCGGAGACGTGCTTATCCCTGAGGAGAAGACATCGATGGTCGACCAGGCCTACAGGCAGGTGGAGGACATCAAGTTCAACTACTCGATGGGTAACATCACCAACAACGAGCGTTACAACAAGGTTATTGACCTCTGGCAGGCTGTCGACAACAAGCTTACCTCTATCGTGACTGACCAAATTTCTCACGACCAGGACGGCTTCAACCCTGTATTCATGATGCTCGATTCGGGAGCCCGCGGTTCAACAGCCCAGATCAAGCAGCTCTGCGGCATGCGAGGCCTTATGGCAAAACCTCAGAAGTCAGGTTCACAGGATGCTGAGATTATCGAGAACCCTATCATCTCCAACCTTAAGGAAGGCATGTCGGTGCTTGAGTACTTCATATCAAGCCATGGTGCCCGCAAGGGTCTTGCCGACACCGCCCTCAAGACTGCGGATGCAGGTTATCTTACCCGCCGTCTCGTCGACGTTTCACATGACGTGATCATCAACGAAGAGGACTGCGGCACACTCAGAGGCCTTATCGCGACTGCAATCAAGAACAAGGACGAGGTGGTTGAGAGCCTCGGCGAGAGAATACTCGGCCGTACTCCTGTACATGACATATACAACCCACTCACCGGCGAGGTGATCGTACAGGCCGGCTGCGAAATCACAGACGACGCGGCTGCCCTGATCGAGACCCTCCCAATAGAGCAGGTTGAGATACGTTCCGTACTGACCTGCGAGAGCCGCAAGGGCGTTTGCGCAAAGTGCTATGGACGCAACCTCGCTTCAAGCCGCATGGTGGAGAAGGGCGAAGTTGTCGGAGTCATCGCAGCGCAGTCAATCGGCGAGCCGGGTACCCAGCTTACTCTCCGTACATTCCACGCCGGCGGTGTGGCAGGCGGTGAGGCAGCAGACAGCTCTATCGTTTCAAAGTACAACGGCAAGCTCCAGTACAGCGAACTCAGGACAGTCGAAAGGATTGCCGAAAGCGGTGACACCGAGACAGTCGTAGTCAGCCGCACTACCGAGCTCCGCATAATTGACGAGAATACCGGCATCACATACTCCCAGTACGACATTCCTTACGGTTCAGTGCTCCACATGCTTGACGGAGCTAAAGTCCAGAAGGGGGAACTCGTGTGCGAGTGGGATCCATACAACGCAATCACCATCATCGAATCTGCAGGTAAGGTACGCTTCGAGAACCTCATCGAAGGCGTCAACTATCGTGAGGAAAGCTCTGACGAGTTCGGAATGTCAAAGGACAAGGTCAT
>JABUTS010000091.1 GCA_021443565.1 Bacteroidales bacterium
CCAACCTGCAGTCCTGCTGACTTCGCCCTCTTTCCGAAGAGGGAAAGCTGGCGAATGGAGTTGAAGACGATATGGTCGCAGACGGAGAGAATCTCGTCCATGTCTTCCTCCCTGAACGCGGGTGAAAAGACATGGTTCTCCCCTTCCGGCATGTGCTCATGGCACAGCCTTGCTTCGAACAGGCCGCTCGCTGTCGCGCCTGAAAGATAGCTCCCGATGAGAGGGTACAGGGCATAGCAGCTGAAGCACTTCTGCGCAAGCAGTATTCTGCACCCAGTCCTCTCCATGACTGCTGAGAGCAGTTTCAGGTTGCTCTCAAGTGCGTCTCTGTCAATCACATAGCAAGGCGTCCCTACCATAACCGTCTCAGTCAATCATCTCAGTCTACAAGCACGGGATTTTCATCCACAACCCATGGGAGGCCCCATTTGTTGAGCGCGTCCATATATGGATCCGGGTCGAAGTCCTCGACGTTGAATACGCCTGCACCCTTCCACTGGCCTGTCATGACCATCATGGTGCCTATCATGGCCGGAACGCCGGTCGTGTACGAGATGGCCTGTGAACCCACCTCGCGGAAGCACTCCTGATGGTCGCAGACATTATAAATCTTGATACTTCTCTCCTTCCCGTCCTTGATGCCGGTGAAGATGCAGCCTATGTTCGTCTTGCCGACCGTCCTCGGGCCGAGGGATGCAGGTTCAGGAAGGAGGGCCTTGAGGAACTGGATGGGAACAATCTCCCTGCCTTCGAACATGACAGGGTCGGTCCTGAGCAGACCCACGTTCTCAAGACACTTCATATGAGTGAGATAACTCTGGCCGAAGGTCATGAAGAAACGTATCCTCCTGACTCCCGGGATGTTCTTCGCGAGCGACTCAATCTCCTCATGATGAAGAAGATACATATCCTTCGGGCCTACACCTTCAAACACATACTCCCTCTTGATTTCCATAGGCTTGGTCTCGACCCAATGGCCGTTCTCCCAGTACGAACCGTTGGCCGACACCTCCCTTAGGTTGATTTCGGGATTGAAGTTGGTGGCGAAAGGATAGCCGTGGTCGCCGCCGTTGCAGTCGAGGATGTCGATGGTATGAATCTCGTCGAAATAGTGCTTCAGGGCATAGGCAGAGTAGACGCTGGTCACGCCCGGGTCGAAGCCTGTGCCGAGAAGGGCGCAGATGCCCGCGTCCTTGTACCTGTCCTGATATGCCCACTGGTATGAGTAGTCGAAATATGCCGTGAAGCCGAGTTCCTTGCAGCGTTTCTCGTATGCAGCACGCCATACGGGCTCCTCAGTGTCTTCAGGCTCGTAGTTGGCGGAATCCACATAGTGAACGCCGGTCTCGAGGCAGGCGTCCATGATTGTAAGGTCCTGATATGGAAGCGCGAGATTGAGCACCACGTCAGGCTTGACCTCCCTGATGAGGGCGACAAGCTCCTGAACGTTGTCGGCGTCAACCTTTGCCACCGTGATCTTTGACTTGCTCTTTCCTTCGGCCTCAATCTTTTCCTTGAGAGCCTCGCACTTGCTGACGGTTCTGCTGGCAATGCAGATTTCGTCAAATACAGAGTCGTTCTGAGCGCACTTCTGAATCGCCACACCCGCGACTCCGCCGCATCCGATAACCAATACTTTTCCCATTTTCCGTTATAGTTTACTTGTTTACGTTTA
>JABUTS010000123.1 GCA_021443565.1 Bacteroidales bacterium
CGGCCTGTCACGCCGGGGGTCGCGAGTTCGAGTCTCGTCCGCACCGCAAGAGGAGTCACACAGTGGCTCCTCTTTTTTTTTACCTTCGCAGAACGAGCGGCCGTGATTGAGAACGTGCTATGAGGGCAGCCAGGGCAGAATCAGAGCCTTCATGCAATCTTCCCACACCGCCAAGTTGCCTGCGGTCTAAGTGCCGGCAAGTATGAGAGGCGGCATGAAGGAGTATGGCGGGGAGGTTACCACCGCTACATTGGCGGAGGGGCGGCCGGAAAGAATTTAGCGGGAAAGATTGTGGGGAGGAAGGGACCTGAAGTAGCGGACCATAAGGACCAGACCAACGAGGAAAGAGAGGAAGTCGCAGATGCTCTGGCACATCTCGACACCAAGCAAACCGAAGAAGTGAGGCAGTATTATGATCAGCGGGATGAAGAAGATGCCGTTTCTGCAGGCGGCAAGAATGTTGGCAGGGATGGTGCGGGCACTGGTCTGAAGGGTCATGTTGCTGAAGGTGATGAAGGCGGCAAGCGGCCATGTCAGCACTTGCCAGCGAAGAGCCGACATGCCGACAGCGACAACCTCCGGGTCATGCCTCATTATGTCCACAATTGTATCCGAGAAGATGAAGCCGGGTATGCAGCAGGCAAGCAACACGCAGGTGCCCAACTGGAGGCAGAAGAAATATCCCTTCTTCACCCTGTCGTAGAGGCCAGCACCGTAGCTGAATCCGCACACCGGCTGGAAGCCCTGGCCAAGGCCCAGTATGAATGAGAACACCATGAGCGAGATACGGCTGACTATGGACATTCCGGCAATGGCGGCATCACCGAACGCACCGGCAGAGACATTCAGGAGCAGGGTCGCAATGCTCGCCATGCCCTGCCGGGTAAGAGACGGAGTCCCGCCCTTGAAAAGTTCGCTGTAGTATTTCCATTCAAAGGAAAAATCCTTCAGTTTCAACTTCACGCCATCCCCTTTGAACGACATCGCCAGCAGCACGAAAAAGCCGGTAATCTGTCCTATCACCGTACCGAGGGCCGCTCCTTTAACTCCCATCCCGAAGGCGAAGATGAAAAGAGGCACGGCGATGACGTTGAGAAGAGCGCCACTGAGTATTCCGAACATCGAATATGCCGCATTGCCCTGAAAGCGAATCTGGTTGTTCAGCGTGAGAGACCCGTTGAAGAACGGAGCGCCTATAAGTATGATTCCCAGAAAGTCCTTGGTAGGCTGAAGGAGACTGTCAGAAGCACCCAGACCACGGGAAAGAGGGTCGAGGAATATCAAACCCAGCGCAGCCAGTACCATGCCGAAGACTATGGAACACACAAGGGAGCTGACTGCCATGCAGCTGGCGTCCTCCCTGTTTCGGGCCCCCAGCATGCGGGAAATATAGGTGCCCGAGCCCTGTCCGAAGAAGAAGCCGAAGGCTTGGATGACAGTCATAACCGGAAATACAAGCCCCACTGCCGCTGTCGCCTGTGTGCTGATGCGGCCGACAAAGAAGGTGTCGACCATGTTGTACATGCTGGTGACGAGCATGCTGATGACGGTAGGGACCGCCATCGTAAGAATGACCTTGCCGACCGGTGCGGTGGTCAGAAAGGTATGATTATCCTTCGGCCGCATGCGTAGGCC
>JABUTS010000145.1 GCA_021443565.1 Bacteroidales bacterium
GATGCCGAGAATCTTGTGGGTCTGTATGGAGAGGCGCCACTGAGGATGGGCCTTGATATAGGCTACAGTGGCCGCCATGTTGGCGCGGGTTCTCTGCGCGCCGGTGCAGTCATCACCGCCATCCCCGCAGTCGCAGGGCTGGAGGAGGCTGGGGGTACTGCCAACACCCTCCCCGCAGTCGCAGGGCTGGAGAAAGCGGTGGGAGCAGGCTATATGGTCATATTTCGACGGGTCGCAGCCGGGATAGACCAGCTTCAGTTCGGAGCAGCTTTTCAGCACAGGCTTCGCATTCTCCACGAACTGGTCTTTCGGAGACAGGGTGACGAAGTCCACTCCAGAGGGAAGCGGGCGGGTACCGTTGGTTTCCATCGCCACCACGATGCCGTCCGCAATGGCATGAAGCTTCTCCAGCAGTCCCTCGTCCACAAATAGCGAAGGCTCTCCTCCGGTAAGCACCACCAGAGAAGCACCTTCGCGCAGCCTCGACACCTCGGCGACGATTTCCTCATCGCTCATCATCTTCCCGTCGCGATGGTCGGTGTCACAGAAGGGACAGGAAAGGTTGCAGCCCGAAAAACGAACGAACACTGCAGCCGTGCCGGTATGAAATCCTTCCCCCTGAAGGGAATGGAAAATCTCGTTAATCTTTTTCATATATGGCAAGGTTCCCGTCACTCTCCTGAACCTCAACCTTATAGCAATTCTCTACCTGATCGCAGATCCACCTTGCCATATTCTCAGCGGTAGGATTGCAAGGAAGTATCTCGTTGATGAACTTGTGGTCGAGACGGCCGTGGATAAGCTTCTTGATTTCCGTGAAATCCGTCACCATACCGTCCTCGTTCAGCTCCTTTGCGCGACAGTGGACAGTCACCTGCCAGTTATGTCCGTGAAGATCCTCGCATTTGCTCCCGTACGAAAGGCTCAGCCTGTGGGCCGAGGATATTTCCATTTTCTTTACAACGTAATACATATTCTTCTATTCATCATATTCAGTTGGATCGACAAGTCCCGCCATCGCGAACGCCTCCTTGCGCTCCATGCAGGTTCCGCACTTTCCGCAATGCTTCGCGCCCCCCTTGTAGCAGGAGTAGGTCTTGGAGAAATCCACCCCAAGGCTGGCACCGAGCTTCGCTATGTCGGTCTTGCTCACGCAGGTAAAGGGAGCATGGATGGTCACATTTTCGTATGTGCCCGCCTTCATCGCGCTGTCCATGGCGTCGATGAAGCCCTTGCGGCAATCCGGATAGATGGTGTGGTCGCCGGAGTGGTTCGCTATCATCACCCTGGTCAGTCCCCGGCTCTCGGCAAGACCGCAGGCGATTGCGAGCATGATGCCGTTGCGGAAAGGAACCACGGTGGATTTCATGTTCTGGTCATTGTAGTTACCTTCCGGAATGAGATCCGGACCTTCCAGCAGGGATGAATGGAAGTATTTTGCCATGAATTCCAGCGGAATCACAAGATGCTCTAT
>JABUTS010000185.1 GCA_021443565.1 Bacteroidales bacterium
CTGAAATACAAAAAGGGGCTGACCGGAAATGGCCAGCCCCTTGATTTATCTGTTCACCCCTCACTTCGACCTGCGATTCGTGCTGGTTCTGCCGAGATTTCGCACCGCCTCACCCCTTTGGCTTCTGGCAGCCTTGCACGCACGGGCGGAAATCCTGGCGAGGTCTTTCCCCATCAGTGCCAGTGTTCTGGAAATCACCGGCCTTTCATTCATGGATGCCTTTGTGACGCTCACACCCTGTGCATAGCTTGCGACTGCGCTATCGTCCGAGATGCTGATATTCCCGTTGTAATCGCCTTTCATGCCCATCGCGCTCAAGTCGTCGTAGAAATCATAGTCGAGGGTGTATGTACCCGTCGCTCCGCCGCTCTTGCTTATGGTCATGTCGCCGAAAGACGCACCATACACAATCTGATTGTTCTCTATGGTCCATGTGCCGTAGCCGTTGGTAGCCCCGTCCTCTTCCACCTCGTATGCCGGTATCGTGATGGTTGGCAGGAACCAGTTGCCGTTGATGTCAGCCATCTCGTACTTGCCCGCAGGAAATCCCTGGGACGTCCGTGTATTGGTCATCATTTCAATCACGATGCCGTTCCTTTCGCCCGCGTCCATGAGGTAGAGTTCCCAGTTGTAGATATCAGCCGGCTGCTTTTCGTATATGTTGTTCCCGTAGAAGCTTGCCCAGCCTCTGACAAGTTGTCCGGTCATGTCCACATAATCGCTGCCCTCTTCCTGAATCTGGGCTATGAAGCCGCTGTAGCTGAAGGTCCATAAGGTCCTGTCGGAGGTCCAGACTTCACCGTCAACCACATACAGGTTGCCGCTGACCTTGAAGGTGACGAATCCGTCTATTATGGGAAGTATCTGAGGGGTTCCCTTGTCTGCGCGGTAGAGGCATGAACCCGTCACGCCGTCCTTGCCGTTTTCTCCAGGATACAAGGTGAAGCTTTCGTCTGATTTCCTGCATGCATATCTTCCGGCCGGTATGAACTGGGAAGACTCGAGGCTTACGTTGAGATCCAGCCACAAGCCTATACAACCTTTGCCCTGACCGCTGAACTGCCCTCCGGTGACGTCCACACCCTCAGTGGCTAGAAATACGTCCACTATGTCGCTGTTGTCGTTGCCGCCCATATAGTAGGCTCCGGCGCTGACCAGAGGATCCACCTCGTATACAACCACATCATAATTGTCATTAATGTCATTACCGCAACCGGTTGCCGCAAAGATTAGGGCTAGAAGCGCGAATGCCGCGCTGATGCTTATTTGTTTCATAAAGAAAGTGCTTGTAAGCGGACTGCAACCCAAATTCGGTGCCATGACCGGTTGCAGACCGGGGTAAAATAAAAAAACCTGTCTTCGGCAGAAGAGCAGGTTTGGTTTTCAGTGGAAGCAGAGGGATTCGAACCCCCGACCCTCTGCTTGTAAGGCAGACGCTCTGAAC
>JABUTS010000215.1 GCA_021443565.1 Bacteroidales bacterium
GTCCAGACCGGCTACTCCCACGGACTGGTATGGCCTCTCGTGGTGAAATACTTCGGAAACGTGGAATTTCTCACCAGCAGCATACTCCAGGTCAACATGCCCAAGGTATTCAGGCTCTCCGAGCAGTATCTCATAAGGGCTGAGGCGTATGTCCGGCAGAAGAATTACTCCAAGGCTGGAGACGACATCACCACCCTCCGCAAGGCCCGCTACACCACATACAGTGGCACGGCAATGTCCGAAAGCAACGCCATGGAAATGATAGAGAACGAGCGCGTTCGCGAACTTTATATGGAAGGCTTCCGCCTCACCGACCTCAGGAGATGGCACAAGGGTTTCAAGCGCACCCCGCAGGAGCAGTCCCTCTCCAACGGCAGCTCGCTCAGCATAGAGGCAGACGCCCCGCTGTTCACATGGCCTATACCTCAACATGAGCTCATGACCCCGGGTTCCCAGATAGAACCTAACGAAAGCAACAGATAAGATGAAGAGACCTGCATCAAAATACGCAGCCGCCGCGCTCTGCCTGCTTGCCGCCTTCTCCTGCGGGAAGGAGCAGAGAACGCTTTACGACGGCCCGGACTACATCATGTTCACCGACACGCTGTACACTTTCGGCGTGGTGGACAACGAGGAATGCTTCGAAGTGCCCATCTGCGCCACAAGGCCTTCTTCCCGCGACAGGAACATTGGTGTCGAGATACTCGTGAAGAAGAGCGACGCCGTCAACGGCTGCCACTTCATCCTCGAATCATCCACGGCCGTGCTGCCGGCGGGAGAACTTACCACAAGCGTGAAAATCAAGGGTATAGCTGACAATATAAGCATCAACTCCGATGTGAGGGCCGTGCTGAAACTCGTGATTCCGCAGGAGAACGTGTGGGACATGTACGGCACCGAAACCAGCGTGGAACTCCGCAAATGCTGCCCTTTCAGCAGAGACAGTTTCGTCGGGTACATGCTCGTGTCCTCAGCCTATGCTCTTGACTACCTCCCGGACTACAAGAGACTCATACGCGCCGAGGCGGACAAGGACGACGAATACGGGCTCATACTCAAGAATTTCATGTACGACGGCTACGACATCAGGATTCACCTCTGTCCTGAAGACAGGCTCAACCCTCTGATAGAGTACGAGGAGCAGATATTCGCCGGCACCGACGTCGCGTTCGGCACCAAATACGGAGACGGCACCATCAGGATGTACCAGCCCAAGGGCTATGCATCCTTCTACAGCAGCTGCGAGAATTTCATCGCCCTTTACACCACGCTGTATGTAAAGGATGTAGGCACGGTCGGGACATACACCCACATATTGGAAAGGATAAGCGACGGCGAGGCCGAAAGATTGATGAGAGAGGAGGGAATGTAATGAAAATGAACGTTATGAAAAAGCAAT
>JABUTS010000221.1 GCA_021443565.1 Bacteroidales bacterium
AGAGAGGCCGACCATTTCTGGTCGACCTCTCTCTTTTTGCCTGCAGCCCCGAGGTGCTTCGGGTCCGGAGCTGCGCCTGCTCTGCGCACCTTCAGTACAGACTCGAAACCACTTAGAGTATGGCCTCGACTGCGGCGCGCATGCCGGAAGTCTGGATGGTGCAAAGATAGCTGGTGAGAAGGTCGGTAAGGCCAGGGATGGCATTGAGATCCTCGCCCCAGATGAGTTCGGAAGCCCCGAGCACGCCTTCAGCCACCTTGCGGACGTCATCGGTAGCCCAGAGGTCCTTGAGAAGCTGGATGATAGCTGCGTCATCGTTCGGTACAATCTCGTCTTCTCCCCTCTTGCCGCCCTTGTAGTAGGTCGTAATGCCGGCGAGGCCGAGCACAAGACCCTTAGGAAGCTCGCCCTTGCGCTCGAGATAGGTCTTGAGACCAGGAAGGTCACGGGTCTTGAACTTAGGGAAGGAGTTGAGCATGATGCTGGTCACGAAATGTTTCACAAAAGGATTGCGGAAGCGCTCCATGACGTCGGAAGCGAACTTCTGCAGTTCATCCATAGGGAGGTTGAGAGTATGCATGAGCTCGTCGAACATCACCTTCTTCACGAACTTGCCTATGGTCTCATCCTCACAGCACTCCTTGACGGTGTCGAGTCCGCTGAGATAGCCTACAGGAGACAGGACGGTGTGAGGGCCGTTGAGGAGGGTCACCTTTCTCTCGTGATAAGGTGCCTCCGAAGGCACGAAGAGCACATGGAGCCCTGCCTTGTCTGCAGGGAACTCGGAGGCAATCTCCTGAGGAGCCTCGATTACCCAGAGATGGAATATCTCAGCCTTCACAAGCATCTTGTCCTCTATACCTATCCTTTCTATGATCTGAGCAGCGGTGTCACGCGGATAACCCGGCACGATGCGGTCCACGAGGGTGCAGTACACTCCGCAGGCATTCTCGAACCAGTTGCTGAAATCCTCGCCGAGGTTCCAGAGTTTAATGTACTCGCGTATGCACCTCTTGAGCTCCTTGCCGTTGAGGAATATGAGCTCGCAAGGGAAAATGATGAGACCCTTGCTCATATCGCCCTTGAAATGCTCGAATCTGTGGTACAGGAGCTGGACGAGCTTGCCGGGATATGAAGAAGCCGGCTTGTCGTCGAAACTGCATGACGGATCGAAGGCTATGCCGGCCTCTGTGGTATTTGAAATCACGAAGCGGATTTCAGGCTGCTCGGCAAGTTTCATGTAGTCTTCGAAGTCGCGGTATGGATTGATGCCGCGGCTTATCACGTCTATCATGTCGATGGAATCCACAGGCTCGCCGTTGTCGAGACCCTGGAGATTGAGGTGGTAGAGGCAGTCCTGGCCGTTG
>JABUTS010000045.1 GCA_021443565.1 Bacteroidales bacterium
TCCGCTTCAGGGCGGGAACGGTGTCAGGCTTTCCTGTATATGGCAAAAAGTGCAGATCCGCTGCCGGACATGCCCGCATACACTGCTCCCGCCTCATAGAGCGAAGCCTTGATTGCGGCAAGTTCGGGATGAAGGACAAATACGGTCTTCTCGAAATCGTTCACGAGGCAGTCTTTCCACTGTTCCACCGGGCGGGCAAGAGCCTCTCTTAAAGGGATTTCCGGCATCCCGGGACATATCCCCCGGTAGGCCTCCGCCGTGGAAACGGCCATGCCCTCCGGCACAACCAGCTTCAGTACATAGCCTCCGCCTTCATTTCCGCCGAAATCAATCCCCTCGAGAGCATATTCCGACAAGATCTCACCCCTGCCCTCCCCAATCATGGGGCGGTTCCAAACGAAGAAGGCACAGTCGCTTCCCAGTTTCGAGGCGTAGGCTGACAGGGTATCATCGCTCAGGCCGAGTTCAAAAAGCTCGGAAAGCATTCTCAGGGCAAAGGCAGCGTCGGCAGAGCCTCCCCCGAGGCCTGCGCCCACGGGCGAGGTCTTTTCAAGGAAAATTTTCACCGATCCGAGACCGAATTCCCCGTCAAGCAGCCTGTAGGCCTTGGCTGTAAGGTCGGAGAGCGGATCCCAGTCAACCCCCTCCTTCCTCGCAATGGTAATCATGAGCTTGCCGTCCTCTGAAATCGCCTGTGAGATTTGGCCTGACGAGGCGTCATAAAGTCCTGAAAGACGGGCCGAAGTACGGCTCCAGTCGTCGCCCGCGATTATCTCCAGGGTGTCGGAACATTCATATGAGGGGACAAAAAGGGTTTCTATATCATGATAGCCGTCCTCCCTCCTGCGGAGGACATTCAGGCCTAGGTTGACCTTGACGTTGGGGCGGGTAATCATATTCTAAAGGCCTTTGAGGGCAGCCTCGACCATATCACGGCATGACTGCCTTTTCGCTTCGTCACCTATTGAGTCAAGGACAGGCGAGAGGAAGGATATTATCTGGAGGGCGCGGGCTTCCTCCAGCGAAATGCCGCGCGAGCGCATGTAGAACTGTTCGTCTTCGTTGAGGCTGCCCACTGTGGCTCCGTGGGAACATTTCACGTCGTCGGCATATATCTCCAGCTGGGGTCTTGTGTCCACCCTGGCATCGGTGCTGAGCAGAAGATTGTGGTTCTCCTGGTATGCCTCTGTCTTCTGGGCATCCTGAACCACTATGATTCTTCCGTCGAAAACCACCCTTGACCTGCCACCTGCAACTCCCTTGAAAAGCTGGCGGGAAACGCAGCCCGGCAAGTTGTGGCGCAGTCTGACGGAGATATCCACCTTCTCCTCGTCCGGGCATATATAGAGGCCCG
>JABUTS010000152.1 GCA_021443565.1 Bacteroidales bacterium
GACCGTCAGCAGAAGCGTGAGTTCGCGCAGAAGATGGGGATGGAATACATTGTGCTGAAGCGCAAGCCTGCGGAGGGTCTCGAGGCGAGAAGCAGCAGTTCCATCAAGGCAGATACGTGCGGTCTGCCAACGCGCCTTGACCTTGCAGGCACCTGGATTGACCAGCCTTACGTTTCAAGGTTCGCACCCGGCTGGGCGCTTACAATTTCTATCGAACCTACCTTCGAAATACGCGAGCGCTGCGGCCTTTCCACCTCCACTCGCAACATGATCAAGAAGATTTGGCCATACAAACTGCCGGACATGGAGCCAGAGATGCTTGCGAAGCTTGTGTTCTGTTTCGAGAACGACCCCGAGCGCAAGGACGGCTTCATCAGCGGAGCCCAGGACGCGGTGGGTATTTGTATGCCGGGGCTGGTGCGCCACTGGTACGACAGCCGCTTCTGGCCTTTGAAGTTCGAGAGCTGCCACGACGAAACGACGCTGAAGTGGCTTGAGGACCATATATGCCTGATGTATATGTTCCCGCGTCGCGACGGATGCTCTGTCGTTGCCGGAAGCCCTTTCGTCGATTCTGCCGCTGACTATACCGACTCATATCGCACGAAGCTCACGCGTCGCCTTGCCGATGCTGCCGAGCGCTGTTGGAATGCGATCATGGCGCGCGACCTCGAAGCCTTTGCGAAGGCCTATGGTGACTCGTTCGAAGCGCAGGTGACTATGTTCCCATCTATGCTTAACGAGGACGTGCGGAACTATATGGACAGATTCTCGAACATGCCGGGTGTGCTTACCATGAAACTCTCCGGCGCCGGCGCCGGAGGCTACCTCGCCCTTGTTGTTGAAGATGCAGACGCTTTCTGCAACTCCCACCCAGAAGCTATCAGGATAAAGATCCGGAGGAAGGACGCGTAAAAGCAGGAAACTTAGAAAGGCTTGGGCTTACTGACGCAGTTTTCGGTTAGTGGCCTGAAAGGACAAGGCCGTAACACTAATTTTGACAATCCTCGATATACCCGGTTTTATCAGATTTCGTTAGAATCAATATGCAGGACGGACGCCAGTCTTGATATGGTACTGAAGTTGGCATTAGCCACATCCTGCGATTTCTGCTCGTAGGCCCGAATCATTCGGAGGGTTACACCGGACAATTGTGAGAGTTCTTTTTGGGTAAGACCAAGGCGTTCCCGCGCTTTTTTCATAGGACTTACAGATTTTTCAATAATCTCGTCTGCCACTGCAGCGAATTTATCGAGATCAGCCTCGTGCAACGGATGATACATTGCAATAACCTTCTCTATGTCAAGGCCGTTGTCT
>JABUTS010000180.1 GCA_021443565.1 Bacteroidales bacterium
ACATTTACGAGTCGCTTGTCGTCAGCGTCCTTCTTCACATATTTCTTGTATATGTCCATGGTAAACAGGGTGGAGGTGCTGTTCAGCATGGATGCAAGGGAAGAAATGACGGCTGCTGCAAGTGCGGCGAAGGTGAGACCCTTCACGCCGGCAGGAGTGAAGTTGCGCACAAGCCATGGATATGCGTCATCTGCTACATTAATGCTTCCCTGAAGATGGCTGAAGACCTCGGGATGTATTGAAATATAGTATGCGCAGATACCTGGAAGAACCACGATGAATGGGATGAGTATCTTGAGGAATCCTGCAAATACGAGACCTTTCTGGGCTTCCTTGATGCTCTTGGCGGCAAGACCTTTCTGTATGATGTACTGATTTAAGCCCCAGTAGCCGAGGTTGGTAAGCCACACACCGCCGACAACTGCAGCTAGGCCCGGCACGTTTGCAAACGCGCTTTCGCCGTGGCTCTTCTGAGTTACCAGATGCAGGTGGCTGTCGTTGAGATGTTCGCCGGTGGTAAGGTCGTGGAATATATTCTGCAAGCCCGCAAGTAGGCCGTTGCCGTCACCTACGGCCTTCAGGGCGAAGATGGCCGTGATGAGGCCGCCACACACAAGGAAGGTCACCTGCAATACGTCTGTCCAAGCCACGGAAGCAAGACCTCCATATATCGTATAGATACCTGCTATGATGAAGAGGGCGAGAATAATTACCATACGCATGGATATTTCCCAACTGCCTATTATGAGTGTGACGCCCTGCAGACCGAGAATCTGCTCAATGGCAAGTGCACCGAGCCATGCCACTGAAGTGAGGTTTACGAATACATATAGGAAGAGCCAGAGTATCGAAAATGCGAGTCCCACTCCGTCGTTGTAGCGTTCACGCAGGAACTGAGGAATTGTGAAAATCTTGCGCTTGAGCATTATTGGAAGCAGGAACTTGCCTATCACCACAAGTGCTACCGCTGCAATAAGCTCGTATGCTGCAGTGGCGATGCCATCCGCATAGCTGGTGCCGGACATGCCGATGAACTGTTCGGCGGAAATATTGGCTGCTATCAGTGATGCGCCTACTGCCCACCATGTGAGTGTGTTGCCTGCAAGGAAATAGTCGCTTGCACTCTTTTCTGTGCCTTTCTTGGTACGTCCCATCAAAAGACCGAGAACAATGAGTACGGCAAGATAGAC
>JABUTS010000151.1 GCA_021443565.1 Bacteroidales bacterium
CAGAAGGCGCACAGGCGCATCTACGAGTGCTTCCCGATAAGCAAGGTCTATCAGGCGCATATTCCGACCTATCCTTCGGGATACTGGCTCTTCGGCTTCGCTTCAAAGAAATACCATCCGGTGAGAGACCTCAAGGCCAGGGAGTGGAAGCGCATGGGTATCAAGACTGACTATTATACCACCAACCTTCACGCCGGCTGCTTCGCCCTCCCCGCATACGTGGAGAGAATGCTCAAGACCGTGGAGAAAGAAATTGAATAGGCCATGCTGGAAAAGAACATAGAAACGTTCATAGCTTGTGACGCCGAGTATGAAGATGCGGGCATAGTCCTCTTCGGCGCCCCATTCGACTCGACCACTTCATACAGGCCGGGAACCCGCTTCGGAAGCCGCGCCATACGCTCGGAATCCTTCGGACTCGAGACATACAGCCCGTACCAGGACAGGGACCTGACCGATTTTGCAATCTTCGACAGCGGGGACATCGAGCTCCCGATGGGCAGTAACGAGATGGCCCTTGAGCAGATTGGGGAAAGGACAGCCACCATTCTTGCCGATGGAAAACTGCCCTTCATGATTGGCGGGGAGCACCTTGTCACCCTCGGTGCCTTCAGGGAAGTCCACAAACTTTATCCTGACGTGCATGTGATTCATTTTGATGCACATACGGACCTGCGTGAAGATTACCTCGGAGTCCGCCTGTCCCATGCGTGCGTCATCAGGAGGTGTCATGAACTTGTGGGCGACGGCAGAATCCACCAGTTCGGCATACGTTCCGGAGACCGACCGGAGTTCAGGTGGGCAGCCGAAGGGCATACCGATATGCACAAGTTCAGCTTCGACGGGCTGGAGGAGACGGTCGCAGCGCTCGGTGACGCTCCCGTATATTTCACAATAGACCTCGATGTCCTCGACCCTTCCATCTTCCCTGGCACCGGGACTCCCGAAGCCGGAGGCGTGGGCTTCATGGACCTTGTCAACGCCCTGCGCCTTGTCGCCGGGTCATGCAGGGTCGTGGGATGCGACGTGAACGAACTTTGTCCTGCATACGACCAGAGCGGAGTGTCCACCGCGGTTGCATGCAAGGTGGTAAGGGAACTGCTTCTTGCCCTTCAGAAATAACGGCGCTTTGTGGAAAG
>JABUTS010000095.1 GCA_021443565.1 Bacteroidales bacterium
GGGCATATTTCAGACTCCCGCGACGCCCTTACCGGTCTGCCGGTGTACTCGCTCTACGGAAGTACCCGTGAACCCTCGGATGAGATGCTCAGTGGAATAGACGTGATGGTTTATGACATACAGGATGTAGGTGCGCGCAGCTATACTTTCATCAGCACCCTCGGCCTGGTGATGCGCGCCTGCGGCCGTCTGGGCATAGAGGTCATGGTGCTGGACCGCCCGAACCCGCTCGGAGGCGAGAAGGTTGAGGGTTGCCTCGTAGAGGACGGACAGCACAGCTTCGTCAGCCAGTTCAAGATTCCTTATGTTTACGGCCTCACGGTGGGCGAGCTTGCCATGCTCATAAACGAGGAGGGCCTGAACTGTGGCCAGAAGGGCAATCTGCCCCATGTCAAATGCGAGCTCAGCGTCGTCCCGATGGAAGGATGGCATCGTTGGATGCGCTATAATGACACAGGCCTTCCCTGGATACTCCCGTCTCCAAACATACCTTCCCCGACTGCGGCCGCAGGCTATCCTTCCGCAGGCGTGATAGGGGAACTCCCGGATTATCTGAATGTGGGAGTCGGCTACACCATCCCGTTCCAGACCTTCGCTGCAGAATGGGTCGATGCCCAGAAGCTCAAGGAACTGCTGGATTCGTATGAGATTCCCGGCACGGCTTTCAGGACCATCCATTACAAACCGACTTCCGGGCCCTGCGCCGGCAAACTTCTGCACGGAGTGGAGTTTTTTTATACAGACTATGAAAATGCCTGCATCACCCTGACGCAATTCTATGTCATGCAGGCTGTTGCACAGCTTTATCCTGGGAGGCGGCCCTTTGCTGCCGGGAAGTCCGTGGGGCTGTTCGACAAGGTTTGTGGCACGGATTATGTAAAATCGGTATTTCAACGGACTTACAAGGTCTCCGACATTGCCGGCTACTGGCACAAGGACGAGGCTTCCTTCAAGGAATTGTCCGCCGGATATTACCTATACGATTAACATAATAACAGATGACCATGAAAGGATTAGCAACAATTTTCGCGACGGCGGTTCTCGCAGTCGCTCTCGCAGTTCCTCAGGACGCGACAGCACAGTCAAGAAGATCTTCTTC
>JABUTS010000207.1 GCA_021443565.1 Bacteroidales bacterium
TCCAGAATACTTTACGAGGACAATCACATACTCATAGTCAACAAGAAAACGGGAGAAATAGTCCAGGGCGACAAGACCGGCGACGAATCCATAGGCGAGACCTACAAGGCCTTCATAGCCCGGAGGGACTCCAAACCCGGTCAGGTATTTATGGGCATACCCCACCGCCTGGACCGCCCTGTCAGCGGCATAGTCGTGCTCGCCAAGACCTCGAAGGCTCTCGAAAGGCTATCGGCGATGTTCCGCGACGGCGAAGTACACAAAATCTACTGGGCACTCACCTGCACTGCGCCCGAAATCGAAGAAAGGGAGCTCGAAGACTGGATGACCAGGAATGAAAAGCAAAATAAATCGTATATTTGCAAAGGCTCTTCCCATCCTGCGTCGGCAAAGCTCGCGAAGCTCCGCTACAGGCTTATCGGCCACACCGACCGCTACCACCTTCTGGAGGTCAGACTTCTGACCGGACGCCACCACCAGATAAGGTGCCAGCTCTCTTCGATGGGATGCCCGATCAAGGGTGACCTCAAGTACGGCGCCCCGAGATCCAACCCCGACGGCGGAATATGTCTCATGGCGCGCAGGGTAAGCTTCATCCACCCTGTGAAGAAGACGGAAATCAGCGTCGAAGCCCCCGTGCCGTCGTCATGGAAGGGAATGGAGCCTTTTATCAACATGTAACATCTTATTATGGAAGGACTTGAATATAATACCCAACGCAGGCGCATGAGCCTGCCGGAATATGGCCGCAGCGTCCAGAAGATGGTTGACTGGCTGAAAACAATAGAGGACAGGCAGAAGCGCAACGAGCAGGCGCTCGCCATCATCAAGGTGATGGAAATCATCAACCCTGCCGTCCACCTCGAGGAAAACTATGTCCAGAAACTCTGGGACCACTTATATATAATGGCGGACTTCGACCTTGACGTAGACTCGCCTTACCCCATGCCTGAGAAGGAAAACCTCGTTTCGGGACCGCAGAGGGTGCCAATCGACAAGAAGCAGGCAAAGGCAAGGCACTACGGACGCAATATCGAGAACGTTCTCGACCTGATTGCAGGGAAGGAGGACGG
>JABUTS010000059.1 GCA_021443565.1 Bacteroidales bacterium
TTGCCCGAAGCCGGCTGAACGGTGTTGTATGCGCGTGCGAGACGGGTGATGGAGTCAAGAAGGATTACCACGTCGTGGCCACATTCCACCATCCTGCGTGCCTTTTCTATTACCATATTGGCAACCTTCACGTGATGCTCTGCAGGTTCGTCGAAGGTGGATGCCACGACTTCGGCCTTGACGCTGCGGGACATGTCCGTGACTTCCTCAGGACGTTCGTCGATAAGGAGGACTATCATGTAGACTTCCGGGTGATTGTCAGCAATGGCATTTGCTATGCTCTTGAGCAGCATGGTCTTACCAGTCTTTGGCTGTGCAACGATAAGGCCTCGCTGTCCCTTTCCTATAGGGGTGAACATATCGACGATGCGGCAGCTGAGATCTCTTTCATGGCCATTGCCGAGAAGGTTGAACTTGCTGTCGGGGAAAATAGGGGTAAGGAAGTCGAACGGAACCCTGTCACGTATGAATTCTATGGTCCGGCCGTTGACTGACTTCACCCTTACGAGTGGGAAGAACTTGTCTCCTTCCCTTGGCGGACGTATCTCTCCCGTGACTGTGTCACCAACCTTGAGACCATTCTGTTTAATCTGGTTCTGAGACACATAGATATCATCAGGGGAATTGAGATAGTTGTAGTCTGAAGAGCGGAGGAAACCATAACCGTCAGGCATGATCTCAAGCACGCCCGTTGCCTCCACAACACCCTCGAATTCAATCTGAGGCTGCTTCGGCGGTCTTTGCTGCTGAGCCTGCTGGCCGGAACCCTGCTGTTGCTGCGCGTTGTTCTGGCGCTGCTGATACTGCTTCTGATACTGCTCCGCCTGCTGGAGTATGGCCTGTTTCTGGTCTGGGCTCACGCCGTGATTTTGACGGTTTTCGCGCTGTTCCTGCTGCTGAGGCTGGGCTCCCTGAGACTGCTGTGCCGCCTGAGGATTGGTGACCGGTTGGGATTGCTGCACGGCAGCGGTCTGACTCTGCTGGGATTGAGGCTGGACAGGGGACTGCCCCTGAGGCTGCGCGCCTATTCTCTGTCTCTTGCGTTTCTGACCATCCTCCTTGCGCGGTG